>CAIQBN010000262.1 GCA_903870065.1 uncultured beta proteobacterium
CGCTACTGAACAAAGACCTGGCGACATTGCTGCCGCATAACTGGCAGGCACCAGAAAAAACTCCTACCCCAGCACCTGTTCCTGCCGTCGCCTAAACCATTGCCGGTGTTTGCGCCATATGTGGATCGGCGTACGCTTACGCACCTCTTCCTGGTTCAGTGTCTGTGCAATCAGCGCGTCCGACATCTGGGCGGCCAAGTCCCTTACGCGCTCAATGATTTTTGGGGAATAGCGCAGTCGATCAGCTATTGGAAGGGGCAGCTCAATTGTTTTGTCGCTGCAGGCACCGCCTTGCCAACGGATGTGCAAAATGATCAGCCGCTTATCGGACAGCTTCTCTACCGTGATGTCAGCGATGAGCAGTCGAAGCATGCGCTTGCGATCTTTTGCCTGAGTGGATGGCGCTCGCCAGAGGCGAGGCAAATCTTGAGCCAAGGCCAATACCTTTGCCTTCTGATCGGCGCTGACCACGCGGGCCTTCTGGGCTTGAAACGTAGCGGCCTGGGCCTTGATCTCCTCAAGATTGATCAAGGCAGCGTTCCAGCGACTTTCAAGGCTTGCCGCGACTAGTCGATTGGATGGGTCGACTTCTTCGTATCGACGTTGGGCCAAAGAACAGTCGTATTGAGCACGCTCAATGCGCATTTGCCACTGCCGCATGATGGCCTGATCGCGTTGCTCAAGGTCTGTCAGAGCTGCTAGTGCCAGTTCAAGTTCAGCCGGCTTGAGCGCCTTGAACACTTCCTCGCAAATGGCGTCATCGATCAGTCCGGCACGCACACTCAGGCAGTTCTTCGTGGCCAGACCCTCCCTGTGCATCCATCCGCATTCGTAGGTCGGATAGATGCCGCCGTTTCCCTGGTAGCGCACGGTCAACGCACGACCACACTTGCCACAAAGCAGCTGCCCTTGCAGAAGGGCAAGCCCTTCGCGAGCAGCGCCGTTGAGTACGGTGCCTTCACCGTTGGTGCGGTTGCGTTCCAAGCGTTGTTTGTTTTGCTCGAACTCTTGCATGCTGATGTAGCCCTCATGGTGTTGGGGCAGGTTCACACGCCATTGTGACGGCGGCATTTGTCGTACATTCTTTTGCACATCGCCCTCGGCGGTGATGGTTTTTGCGTACTGGTGGCGCCCGAATACATAGGCTCCAGCGTAAGACGGGTTTTTGATGAGGCTGAGGACACGGCCGTGGGCCAGGCGCCCCCAAATCAGTTTGCCTGCCCAACTTCCGCCATAGGAGCGCGTGGGAAATCGCAGCCCGTCTTTCGCAAAGCGCTGCACGACGGCATAGGCACTGCCAGTTTCCTGAAACAGCCTAAATACCAGCGCCACGGCGCCACGAACTTCGGCGTCGGGATCGAGCACGATATGGTCTTGGTCGTCGTAGCAAAAGCCTACTGGCAAGGGAAAACGTAGTTCACCCTTTTGCGCCTTGTTCAACTTACCTCCCAGGAGGCGCCCGCGCAGAAAATGAAGTTCTGCCTGAGCCATCGTCCCCTTTAGCCCAAGCAACAGCCCATCGTTGAAGTCCCCAGGGTCGTAGCAGCCGTCGGCATCGATCACCAAGGTGTGAGTCAGCGCGCACAGTTCGAGCAGTCGATGCCAGTCCAGATTGGAGCGTGCCAGGCGCGATACCTCCAGGGCAAACACAGCTCCGACTTGGCCCATTGACACATCCGCTACCAACGTCTTGAAGTCCTCGCGACCGCTCATCTGTGCCCCCGACTGGCCAAGATCGCGGTCCAGCACCTTTATTGATCTCTGGGGCCAGCCCAATGTGTGCGCTTTGTCCTTGAGAGCGTACTGGCGCTCGGTGCTCTCCTGGTTGTGGCGCACTTGGGCCAGTGTCGACTGGCGCACATAGACATACGCTGGCTTGCTCTGGTGGGTTTGCGTGATCTTCATGTTCATGGCTGACCTCCGTACAGGAAACGGGCGTCGGCTCGTTGTCGATCATGTCGATGAGCATATTGGCGATCAACATAGCGCCCAACGGCACGTCTATGCAAAGGGCGGGTGAGCAGGATATCTGGTTCACCGGTACACCTCAAAGCGGCACGCGCCGGCGTAACAGTTCGTGGTTGATCTCGGAGACAGCCTCCAAGATCTCGCGGATTTGAGCGTAGTTCGCGACACACCGGCTGATTTGTTCGCAACTGGCCTGCGGGACGTAGTCCACCTGAGGAGAGCGGCCTGGATAACTCACTGTGATGTATGTCTTGGGTCCGTGGCCCTGGCCCTGTGCGCACTTGCAGTTTGGATTGCCGCAGCGTTTGTAGCGTTCGATCAAGGAGCCACGAAGCACTGAATCGAGTGCAGGCAGATTGCGAAGGAGCTTCTTGCGGTTGCGCTTTAGCTCGGGTACTGTCAAGTCTTTCATTGGTACCGGACCATTCAAACGAATGGTCCGAATATAGCGAATGGAAATTCATTTGGCAACCCCTTTGGATTTGCGATTGGAAAATAGTTCAAGTAGATCGACCAGGTCGCAGAGGGACCAGAGGTCAAGCCGACCAGGTGGACAGTCAACCCGCTGGTTACAAGAATTGGGCGCTGCGAGATCAGTCCAATGACGAGGCACGGCGAAGCTGCCGCGCTGGGGGTCTCGAAGGATCAATGTATCAACTCCAGAAACGCACCGCTCCTTCAATACCTCAAAGCGTTGCCCTCGAAGTGGGTGGAAAGGATGCGCAATCTCGGCAGATACCGAAGAGTCGTTGGACGACAGTGCAGTTGACGCTAACCGTGCCCACGGTTGTAGATAGACTGATCCAACAGGCTTTGCTGCAAATCTTGCAGCCATTGATCGACCCAACATTCTCCGAGTTCAGTTATGGGTTTCGACCTGGCCGAAGCGCCCATGATGCGGTGCGTAAAGCACAGCAGTATGCGCAAGAAGGCTATCGGGTTGTGGTCGATGTGGACCTGGAGAAGTTCTTTGATCTGGTCAATCACGACATTCTCATGGACAGGCTTGCCAAACGTATTGCCGACAAAGCCGTCCTGCGGCTGATTCGACGATACCTGCAGGCAGGGATCATGGCGGCTGGCGTGGTACTGGAGCGCGAACAGGGAACGCCGCAAGGCGGGCCGCTATCGCCGCTTCTGGCTAATGTGCTGCTCGATGAAGTGGATAAGGCGCTGGAGAAGCGGGGGCACCGATTCGCTCGGTATGCCGATGACTGCAATGTTTACCTGCGTAGTCAGAAGGCCGGTGAACGCGTGCTTCTCGTCCTGAGAAACCTGTACGAGAAGCTGCACCTTCGGGTGAACGAGAAGAAAACTGAGGTTGGTCCTGTCTTTGGGCGCAAGTTTCTTGGCTATAGCCTTCGGGTATGGTCAGGAGATACGGTCAAGATTACTGTGGCCACCAAGGCGATTGACACGTTCAAGCAGCGTATCAGGGGGATTACTCGACGCGCCGGTGGGCGTGGCATGGTTCAAATCGCACAGCAGCTTGGGAAATACTTGCCGGGTTGGAAGGCCTACTTTCGTCTCGCGCAAACTCCAACGACGTTTCGGGATTTGGATTCATGGATTCGCCGCACGCTCAGGGCGGTTCAGCTCAAGCAGTGGAAGCGCGGCACTACGATTTATCGTAACCTTCGAGGACTTGGCGCTACCCACAAGGTGGCAGCACAGGTGGCTGCTGCGGGCAGGCGTTGGTGGCATTGCAGTCGCTCCAACTTACACCGCGTGCTGACAGTGGCTTACTTCGACAGCATTGGCATACCCAGACTCACATGACCTCAACTTCGCGAACCGCCCGGTGCGGACCCGCATGCCGGGTGGTGTGGCAGGGGCGCAGCTTAACGGCTGCCCCCTATGCCGATCTGCGAAGTGTCACATTTATTGTTTTTTCTGTGTCGATGATTGTGGCAATCCAAGACCTCACTCAAGAGTGAAAGTTCCCCAAAAAGCAAGATGCACAATTATTGTGTTCTACGCTATAGGAATTGATCTGAGTGGCCGATTTTGCACGAATCTTACCGACGGGCCTTGAAAGGATGGTGCCACCTCCGAACTAAATCGGCAAGAACAGATGAAGCGGATGATCAGCCATCAGTTCGAATCCATAGCGTTTATAAAAATCGACTGCTGGTGGCTTTGCATTGACAACTAGGCCCACGCCACCGACCTCACTCGCAATACGAGTGACCCTGTCGATGGCATCAAACAGCATGAACTCCCCGATCCCTTTACCTCGTTGGGTTGTACTGGTGGCCAATCGCCCGAGCCTAAAAACCGGAACCTTGGCAGGAAGGCGCTTGCGGGATTGAGCAGGCAAGTCGTCGATGATCAGTTCAGCCATGCTGATGGCGTAAAAACCCATCACTTCGTGAATGGTCTCGCTCGCAGCAACCACAAAGGTCGAGGAAACGCCCTTTTCTTTATGCTGCTTGGCTACTTGTGCAAACCAGCCATTGAGTTGCGTATCCCCGCAGTCAAAACCGCTCCTGTCATGCCACTTACTCAGCGGCAGCACCAGCATGCTTTGTCCTCAGGTACTTGGCCTGCGCCTGCAGGAATTTCTGATTGCGCGGTGGTGGGTTTTCCATCAACTCCATAAGCCGCAACGATTCTCTGCGTGTAAGGGCAATGGAGGATTCACTCTCGATGACCTTATCTGCCTTTTCAAGGGCAGCCTGCACTACAAACTGGTTCAGTGTCGCACCCACGAGGTCGGATGCCACTTGGAGCCTATCCAAAACGTGGTCCGTCAGTCGTGTGGTGAGTCGTTTCCCGGTTTGGGCGTGCATGGCAGCCTCCATAATTTGTACATTTTGCAATTTGCTTAGTGTAGTTCAATGGCGTCATTTTGTCACCACCTCGTGGGCATCATCGCCGCAACCAATGACTAACAAGAGCCCCAGTAGTTTGAAGAAAACTGGATTGCTAGCACTATTGCTCCGGCCCTGTGAAGTTTAAGCTGCATATCGAACCCGACGGTCCTGGAAGTAGCCAATAACCCGCTCTGGGGTTTGCTCCAGCATCGCCATATGCTCGTTGGCAGCCTCGCGTAATTTGGCTTTGGTTCGCACTGGCACGCGTTTGCCCATCTCCTGTTTTAAGTCCGCGTTGAGTCGCTCTTCAGGGTTGAGCTGTGGGCTGTAGCTGGGCAGGTAAAACAGCTCTATCTGATCTTTGCGTTCACCTACCCACGCCTTGACCAGTTTGCTGTGGTGCACACGCAAGTTGTCCAGTATCAGGAAGACTTTTTTGCCGGCATCCTTGATCAAGGCCTGTAAAAACTCGATGAGCTTTTCTGCATCAAATGCCTCATCAATGATCATCCACCGAGTCTTGCCCTGGTTGGTCACCGTGGCAATCATTGACAGCTTTTGGCGCGTGCCACCCACCGCCATGGCCACAGGGGTCTTGCCCGCAGGCGCATAGCTTCTGCCGCGCACGTCGGTGTTCACCAGTGCGGTCTCATCGCCCCAGTGAATTTCGCCCCCTTCAGCTCTGGCGCGTTGCTCTATGGCAGGGTATTCGCCTTCGAGCCATGCCTGTACCGCAGCGGGACTTTGCTCGTAGGCGCGTTTGATGGGCTTTTGGGGGGTGAAGCCCCAGCGCGCGAGGTACTTGCCGATGCTGCGTACCTGCAGTTTGATGCCAAATTCCTGCTCAATGAGTTGGCCCACCGCCGCACGGCTCCAAAGGCTGAAGTCCATCTTCAACTGCTCCGGGCGTTTGTCGATGATCATGCGCTGGATGGTCTCTTCCTGCACTTGACTGAGCACACGTCCATCGCCTCTGTTGCGGCCGCGAAGGGCTGGGCGAATGCCGGCCCAGCCACCCGCCTCAAACAGATCAATCGTTGTACGCACTGTGGGATGACTCAGTCCGGTCATCGCCACAATTTGCATCACTTTGATCCCCTTTTTGTGCAGCCGAACGACTTGCTTGCGCCGCTCGTGCAGTTGCTCCAGTGTTTGGTATCTTGCGTCTTCTTTGTCCATGGTCAGTACATGGGGGCATCAAACAGAAAATCAAGACTTTAATGGGCCGAATCTATAAGTAAGTAAGGGCGGTCGTGGTGACCGCCCTGACCAAGCAGCTGTGACGACTGCCGCTCCTAAGGCAAAGCTTGCTCCCAAAGCGGGCAAAGGCACAGCCAAAGCAGTGAAGCCGGCAAACAAAATGGGTCGCGCCTTTTAAGCTTATCGTTGATCTGGCACTAATAAACTTCGTCGGACGCAACACCCCCCCGTTGTGGGAGGGCTATAACGCACAGATGGATCACGGGGTTCAAATCGATACAGATTGGGATTTGGTGGCACAACCGGCATCGGACTATTGTGTGGACAAGTGCATCAATTGCTGAGTGCGCGAAAGCGGCGATTTCTCAAGCTGCACCGGGGAAGGGCGTTTTGAAACCCAAAAGCCGTGCCAAAGCTGGCTTGATCTAAAAGTGGCTTGATCTAAAAGTGGTCGCCAGGACCGTTTGGGCTTAAAGTATGGTACCTAGGAGAAGAAAGTCCAATTCGGGGCACAACTCCAAGAGTTCTTCGATCCAAATGCGACGGCTTCAATGTCTACTCTATGTCCTTCGTGAACTGGTTTTCCAAGACCCCAAAGGAACTAAAAACGACGTTTCCGTCGAGTTCTGCTTTGACTTCTGGCCTGGTGGATGCAACCCGGCCGGTTCACGCACGAGGGATTTCGCACGGATCGAAGCGCAGAAAGTCTGAGCGTCACCTTCGCCGCGAGAAGCTCTACACAGTCATAAGAGAGTCCATGCTCAAAGCCGGCGTACTCAAATCAAACTACAAGTTCAGGGTTCTGTCGCTGGATGCCACCGGGCGCCAGTTTTTGGTGATGATGGAGTTGCCGGTACTACATGATGGGGAGACGGATCGACTGTGCGAGATCGAGAACGTCATTGCTCAGCATGCCCTGCATCAGCATGACATACAAGTCATGGGTGTGTACTGGCGGGTCAATGAGTTTGTGAGCAATGGCTTGGCAACTGGCGAGCCGATCCTGAGTCAACCGGCAGCGCTTGTCGGCAGTTTGGTGAACAGGCCTTTGAATACCGGATCAAACACACCGAGTCCGCAGTACAAACGGACGCCGACGCTCAATGCCAACGAAATGGCCGCCTTCAAGGAGGCTTTCGACCAAAATGCCAAGAAGCTTGCAGATCCTGGCGAAATTGTTCAATCCAACGAGCGTGGTGGCTCCCAAACCCAACAGTTTGCCGATACCGAGATTGAGGACCATCAATCGCCCCTGAGCGGGATCCAGTACGGCTCGTTGTAGGGCGTTGCTGACCAACTGGTTGCTGGGGAAACTGCAGATTGCAGCGGTGACACAATTACTTTCTTCTACGGCTGGTCACAACGTTTCGTGGAGAAGGCTTCTGCCTGATCGAAAATGAAAGTGATCGAAAATGAAAGTTGACGCAGTATCGCAAACGCGATACAGTTTAAATATGAAGAAAGCAACAATCCCGCCAATTCGCATCGAGTCTGCTTTTCGCCAAGAGATTGAGCAGTCGCTTTGTGATGGCGAAACCATGGCGGCGCTGGTCGAAAATGCAGTTCGGACTGAAGTGACTCGCCGTCGTGATCAATCTGAATTCGTCCGACGCGGGTTAGCAGCAATAGCGCGCTCTGAAGCGGATGGCGACTGGATTCCAGCCGAGACGGTGATTGCCAAGCTAGAAGCAAAAGTAGCTGCAGCAAGAGCGCGCAAAAGGCAGCATCGACAGTGAAATACCAGGTCGTTTTCAGCCGCGAGGCCGAAGGGGATCTCGAAAGACTGTTTGATTTCGCCTTTGAGCGTGAACTGAACAGTCCGACTGGCGATCTTGATATCCCAACGAAAGCGATTGAAGCGATACGCCAAGGGTGCCAATTCCTGGCTATCAGCCCGTTTAGTTGCCGCAAAGCAGATGCAGGCCCCTTCGCCCGTGAGTTGATTGTTCCTTTTGGAGCAACCGGCTATGTCGTTTTTTTCGAAATCAGATCCGCTGGTCGAGTCCATATCGGCGCCATCCGGCACCAAAGAGAAAGTGACTACCACTGAGTAGTCGATTATCAGAACCCAATAGCCCTCCTGGTCATCCAGCGAGGGGTATTTTTTCGTCGGTGTGAAACGAACAAAATTCGACGTGGTGCAAAAATGGCCGTTTTCGGGTAACACAGACGTGACCCTACCTCCCGCAGGAATTCGGGACTTATCTTTCGGTACGATGGAGTGGGTGAAGGCCTGTTGACCTGCGCCGGGTCAGCCGCACTGCGGCTGCAGCAAACCAAAGCCCAGCATCGTCAGCCAGTGCGGATGCGCTTGACCCGTCATCAGCTGCCTGGGACTTTTTAGCCAACACGCTCAGGCACACGGCTGCGCATGAACCCGCGGTGGTTGAAGAAGAACTGCAGCAAACCCAGGTACTTGCCGCGGAGCTGGCGACGCAGCGTGAAATAGTTACGTAGTCTGGAGTTCAGGTTTTCCACCATCGCGCTGCTGTCAAACGAAGTAAAGTTGAAACGTTTGTCCTAGTAAAGTCGTTTCTTTCGTGGTCTCACGCTGATTCGACGGAAGAAAATCCTTTCAAAACAACGGCTTCCCCTTCAATTGAAGTAAAGATGATTTCTGCTGTGGAAAACAAGCCGGTTTTGGCCGATTAGCTATCGCGCTAACAACAAGTCGGTCATGTCGCGCACCTCTGAAAAAAGGCGGTTCGGGCCAGCAGATTGGGTCGGTCTCGTGGCATTGCCAAGCCGAAAGAAGATAACATCTTTACTTCAATCTCGACGAGAGTAACCACATTACTTCAAATGCAATTGCAGTAAAGTTGTTTCGGAATCGACCCGAAGTGCGGCGGTTCCCTCTGGAGCGGTCAATCGCGGGAGAAACAACTTTAGTTCGCATGACAGATGTGGCGGATACCCGGCGCTGGCTCATTTCCTATGCCGCAATCAATCTGGATGGCACGGATGTGCAGATTCGCGAGAACAAGTCACAAGGCTTGGGGCGCAATGAAGTTGCAATAGGGGAGATCGTTGGTTTTGTCGATCGGGATCAAAACCAACGTACCGGAAAAATCGTTCGACTGAACGACAAGACGGTGACATTGCAGTGTGGCGCGGGCCAGTGGCGCGTCGCTTATGCCTTTCTCCATCGCGTGGTGGATGTAGATATGCAAGACCAAAGCACGATCGAAGCGAGCGCTGTGCAGCTGATGGCAGATGGGTCACTGCCATGATTGGGGCAGAAAAGTCCACCCCTATTTGGAACACGAATTGTCTCGACGTGAAAGTAAGCGTCTGGGCACGGCACCTTGACCGTGCCGCTGATTCAGGGTTGCGGTTGCCAGCGGTGTGGCAGCAGTTCCTCGATTCGGCTGTTCAGGTGCGATGGCAGTCTAGTCAACACGTCTCTCAGATAGGCCCACGAATCGTGACCATGCAGCTTTGCTGACTGCAGCAAGCTCATCACGATGGCTGCACGTTGGCCAGCCAGTTCACTGCCTGCGAACAACCAAGCCCGGCGTCCCATAGCCCATGGACGAATCAGATTTTCAAGGTGGTTGTTATCAATTTGAACGTTGCCATCGGCCAGGTAAGTTGTCAGCGCTTCCCAGCGGTTCAGACTGTAGTCAATCGCCTTGGCCGTAGCACTACCCTCGGGCACGCGTTGGCGCTCCAGCCGCAACCAGACGTGCAGGTCTTCGCAAAGCGGTTTCGAACTGGACTGCCTGATGGCCAACCGATCTTCAGCCGTTAAGCCTTTGACTTGGCGCTCAATTTGGTAGAGCGCTGCAATGCGCTGTATGGCCTGCGTGCCCACCGGACTCAGGTTGTCTTTGACCAGTTCATCAAACTTTCGACGTGCGTGCGCGAAACAAGCGGCACCCACGCGGGTCTCCTGCCTCAGGACCTGCTCGTACACCCCGTACCCGTCGGATAACAGCGTGCCCGACCAGCCCTTCAGGAATTCAAGTGGGTACTTTGCCCCTCTGCCAAGGCAGAATTCATACACCACGCCGGGTGACACATCAAAGCCGCCTCTGGCATAGGCCCAGACGTAAGCCCGTTTGGTCTTTCCGGCTCCGGGGTCCAGCATGGCCACCGGCGTCTCGTCAGCATGAACCACTGCGCAGCCGAGGACAAACTCTCGATGCGCCGCATACAGGGGCAGTAGCGCTGCACCTGCCTGGCCAGACCAAGAAGCCAGCGTGGAGCGCGGTGTGTGAACGCCAGAACGGGCGTTGATTTGCTCCTGGCGGTAGTACGGAATGTGGTCAACGAAGCGGCTCACGGTCGTGTGCGCCACCAGGCCGGCCGTGGGCATGCCCTTGTCAATGATTTGTGGATCCACCGGTTCTTGGACCAGCGTCTGGCAGCACTTGCAGGCCCACTTGCCACGGATGTGACGATGCACGAAGAATTCAGCTGGGATGATGTCAAGACGCTCGCTCACGTCTTCACCGATACGCACCATAACTTCGCCACAATCACAGGTCGTGTTTTGTGGCTCATGGTGGTGGTCTACCCGTTTGAGGTGCTCGGGCAAGGCCTGGCGTTTGGGCTTGCGAGGGGTATCGGCGTCTGCAGTGGTGTGCGGCACCTTGAAGGCCGCCTTCAGCGCTTCGAGCTGGGCTTGCAGGTCCGCCTGATCGGCGGCCATCGTTTCTTCAAACAACTGGCGCTGCTCGGCATTCATGCGCTCGGTCTTGGCAGCAAATTGGCGGGCCTTGAGGCGGCGCAGCTCAAAGGTGATGCTGGCGATCTTGGCATCCCTGAACTCGATGGCCTGGGCCTGTAATTCGATTTGCTGACCCTGCTGGGTAATCTGCTGGCTCTGTTGCCCGATATGTTGAAGCACCTTGGCGGCCAATTCGGCAGCGGCGGCGCTGCTCAGACCGACAAAGTCTTGGGGCTTAAGTTGGTCCACGCTGAGCATGTGTGCATTGTGCAAAATCCACACAAAAAAGAGAATTAGGGCATCCTCCAATTGCCCTTTTTACAGCGTTAAAGGACAGTTCCTACACCCTTGTAATGGACTGCATTTGTTCCAGTCGACTCCACGGAAGTCCCAGCACCAAGGCATCGAACTGCTGCTTTGTCAGCGTGAGTGAGTTGGCCACATCAGTACCACCGCGTGGCCATTCAAACCCGCCTTGATTGAGCCGCCGGGATGCACACCACATGCCAAAGCCATCGTGCAACAGCAGCTTCATGCGATTGCCACGGGAATTGGCAAACAGGTATCCATGGTGCGCCTGGGCTGAACCGAACACCTGCACCACCCGTGCCAACAAACGTTCCGTTCCCATGCGCATGTCTATCGGAGCGGTGGCCAGCCACAGCGCGTCGATGCGGATCATCGCAGCCACTCGCGCAGCCAGGCGCCACAATCGCCGGCCAGTTCGCTCGGCCACATCACAATGACCGAGGATGTACCGCGCCGCAATTCCATGCGGATCTCTGGCGTTACCGCCACAGCCACAGGTTTGGTGGGAGCGGGTTCAGGCTCCGTGGTCACGGTGACCGGCAAAAACGCCTGCGGCTGAGTGACCAGCGTTCCCTGGCTGTGTTCACGTATCCATCGGTGCACGATGTTGGTATTGATGCCGTTTTGCAGTGCCACTCCAGCAATGGATGCGCCAGGATGCGCGCATGTCTGGACAACCCGCAGCTTGAGTTCAGGGCTGTAGAACCGGCGCTTGGGAACTTTGGTGGTGCGAGCTTCGCTCGCCATGGTGTGCATGATGTTCATCGCGCACACTATCTCAACCTATTCGCAGTCCTTCAAGATGGGATGCCCAGCCGCTTACACGTGAAAAATGAATCTGCACATTGAGATGCCCAGCCCAAGTGGCGATGAGTTGAAAGCCGCACGCCTCCAAGCTGGATTAAGTCAAGTGGATGCTGCAGCACTCATGGGCTATCCAGTCCAGACCGGTAGCAGAGGAGGGCTGCAGTCGCGAACCTGGCAAGCACTAGAAAGTTTCAGTGATCCGCGCAATATGCCGGGTCCTATCTTTGCGATGTTTCAGCTTTTGACGGGCACCCATTCTGACTATGCGCTTACCAAGATCGGCGCTGAACACCAGAAAAATGCATCTGAGGAAGCTAAGATTTAGCGTGACTCTGTACGCAAACGCGCCAACTACACCGTTGTCCTGAGTGGATCTTCCACAGCGACTGTCGGTTTCAAAACCGGTCACATCGCTTCAACATGCTGGCAATATTCCTGGAATTTCCGCAATCAGATATGTCGTCACATTGAAACTTTTCAAAAGATCTAAACTTAAAGCGTTTCCGGCGGTTCATAGCCGATGTAAAGCCTGAACATTACCGATCTGCAAGACGTGTCGCCATCGGAAATTGTCGATGTGGCCAGCTTAGCTTTTATACAAATTTAACAGAAGGCTCTTGACGGGCCCTCTTGCAACAAGGAGAGCGCAATGGCAATGGATGTAGTCGATTACGAGATTTTTGGAACTGAAATGCAGTACGTCGAGATCGAACTCGATCCCGGTGAGGCAGCCGTTGGCGAAGCCGGTGTAATGATGTACATGCAGTCTGGCATCCAGATGGACACCATCTTTGGTGATGGCTCCGCCCAACAAAGCGGGTTTTTGGGAAAGCTGATGGGCGCAGGTAAACGCCTGCTCACGGGTGAAGGTCTCTTCACCACCGTGTTCCACAACGAAGGACAGGGCAAACAACGCGTCGCCTTTGCTGCACCCTACCCCGGCAAAATCATTCCCATGAATCTCTCGCAACTCGGTGGCACGCTGATTTGCCAGAAGGATTCCTTTCTGTGCGCTGCTAAAGGCGTATCGCTGGGCATTGCCTTCCAGAAAAAGCTTGGCGTCGGCCTGTTCGGTGGCGAAGGCTTCATCATGCAAAAGCTCGAAGGAGACGGCATGGCATTTGTGCATGCAGGTGGTACCTTGATGGAGCGCACGCTGGCTCCCGGAGAAACCCTTAGGGTAGACACAGGTTGCGTTGTCGCGTTTCAGCCTACGGTGGACTTTGATATTCAGTTTGTCGGAAAAATAAAATCCGCCATCTTCGGCGGCGAAGGCCTGTTCTTCGCCACACTGCGCGGCCCGGGCAAGATCTGGCTGCAATCGCTCCCGTTGTCACGACTGGCAAACCGCATCATCTTGTCCGCTCCTGCAGCCGGTGGTCGCTCGGCTGACCAGGGTTCGGTTCTGGGTGCAGGTATACTGGGAGGACTGATTGGCGGCGGTCGCGACGACTGAGATGACCGCTTTTTGCGGCCGCCTGTTCGGCCCTGGGCTCGACGGTGTGGGTGTGGCCACTGTCGGCCAGTGGCGCCAGGGTCGTCTGGTGCTGCAAACCGACACGCAGGAATGGATCGCTGTCGAGCAGCCGACGATTACCGCGACTGGATTTAACGCCACGCAGCTCAACGTCGCGTGGACGGACCCGCAAGGCGCTTTTTACTTCTTTGTGGATATAGGGCAGTCGCGCATCGCCTTCGCCGAGGGCATGCCTGCGACGCTGGCAGCCCACTGTGGCGCTGCCCAGCGCACCGCGCGAAACGTTGAACGCCGCTTCAAACTTGTGTGGGCAGTGTTGGCTGGCGTCGCATTGGTTCCGGTGTTGGCGCTGGTCCTGCTGTTGTGGCGTTCCGAGGAAGTGGTGAACTGGATGGTCGCCCAGATTCCCTATTCACAAGAAGTCAAACTCGGCGATCTGGTGCTTGCGCAGACGCGCGCGCAGATGCGGGTCATCGAGAGCGGCCCAGCTGTCGATGCCGTGCAGAGCATAGGTGAACGGTTGACTGCAGGTTCGAAACATAGCTATCGGTGGTTAGTGGTCGACAAACCAGAGCTCAATGCATTTGCTGCGCCGGGTGGTGTCGTTGTGGTTTACAGCGGGTTGTTGCAAGCTGCAGACCGGCCAGAGGAGCTTGCTGGTGTGATTGCCCATGAGGTGGCCCACGCAGAGCTGCGCCATGGCTTGCAAGGCATGCTTAAAGACCTTGGCGTGCGCGCTGCGGCATCGGTAGTGCTGGGTGACTGGAGCACAGCGGTGGTGCAGGGAGGACTGTCCAGCCTGCTTGAGATGAAGTTCTCTCGCGAGGCCGAGACGCAGGCCGACGCAGAGGGACTTCATCGGATGGTGGCCTCACGCATCGACCCTATGGGAATGGCCAGCTTCATGGAAAAGCTGGCTGCAAAAGACGACGGCACGCCGATGCCGGAATGGCTGTCTACACACCCGGCTTCACAAGACCGTGCTGCCACACTGAAGCAAGCCGCAGCTGCACACGCTGGCCCTTGGGATGCCTTGCCCGTTGACTGGGCAAAGGTGAAAGCTAGTTTGCCGGAAGCGGCAAAAGGGGTTCCGTTGCGATAGTGGAGCGGGGCAGAACGAAGTTGCTTGATTGGATTGGTGATCAAGCGGGGAGGTTGTAGAACTGGCTGGCGGCGGAAAATTTGATGATGTGCCAAATGGATACCATTTCCTCATTCCGCCTTATTTGGGTTTCCTATGAAAAAAATTCGCAAGTTCGCGCAGCTAGTGTTCGCCATCGCGCCGACGGTCGTATTTGGCAACTCCACGCACGCATTTTCAAAGGAACCAATTCCCGCTGTACCTGCAGCGACGGTAAACACCAGCAGGTCATTCGCTGGTTTCTCTGCATCCAACGCGACCGCCCTAGACGTAGCCCTGCGCGGCAAAGGGATATTTGCCTCCAGTGGCCGATAAATTGGCGTGGCCAGCGTTGTTGTTGACCCGTTTGAGCGCTGCTCGATGATTGAACCGACATGATTGAACCTGGCCTTGTAATTGGTATCACCTGGTGCTACACTTAGTCATGCCAGCCAATGAGTCGAATCGCACCTTCAAGACCGCCAGATTCTCCAAAGATGCAAAGAAGGCCAAGATCAAGGACGTTGAACTTTGTGTGGCCATCCAACAGGTTCTGTTGGGTCAGGTCGATGACCTGGGTGGTGGCGTTTTCAAGAAACGACTCAATAACAATCTGCACCGGTCAATCATTTTGGCCAAGGGCGGAGAATATTGGATCTACGAGTACTTGTTTGCCAAGAAGGACCGGAAAAATATCGAGAACGATGAGTTACTTGCTTTTCGCCTGCTGGCCAACAGCTATGCGGGCCTGACAGAGCGCCAGGTTGGGCAGCTGCTTGTAAACGGAGATTTTGTGGAGATTTGCCATGACGACAAAACAGAAATTCAAAAGTGATGCCTTTGCCGCAATTCATGCCTCCGCTGCTGCGCTGCGAAAGGTTGGCGCCATCGATCAAACGACCATGCGCCAGTTTGATGAAACATGTTTGACCATGCCAAAAACTCTGGCCCCAACCCAGATCAAAAAAATCCGCGAGCAAGCGCATGTCAGCCAGCCGGTTTTTGCAAGATACCTCAACACTAGCGAATCCACGGTTCAAAAGTGGGAGGCTGGCAGCAAACAACCCAGCGGCATGGCGCTCAAGTTGTTGGCGGTCGTTCAGAAACACGGACTGGACGTGCTGGCGTAAATTCTGGGTGGCTGCAGCTGGGCGACAGCACTGCCGCAGCATGCCAAGTTTCCTTGCGGCAGTATCTCGGCTGCCGTGACCGCCCTTGGCTTGGCGAGCCCAATCCGACATCAGATCAATAGTCAGTGGGCCATGGTGTCTCACCTTAGCAACGTAGCTAGACAAGCGCGCCAGTGCATATTCCATGGTTGTCCCTCTTTATGTGCAGGTTTGTCGGGCTCACGTGTCGGCGCGGTTGGAAACAGCACTTGAGGATCAACAGACACCGGCAGCAAAACTGGTTGGTGGGTCACGCGCGCAAAGCGCTTGCGATCGAGCTTGGCTCGCCTCCATTCGAAGACCAGGTTTGCGTTGACGCCATGCTTGATCGCAACAGCGGCCACTGAAGCGCCGGGCTGCTCGACCAGTTCGAGAATCTTGCTCTTGAAGGTAGCACTGTGCCTGCGTCTGGTGTTGATGACAGGGAAATTCGACTCTTGCATGGTGTGCACTCTCGCCAGTTAAGTGCACACCTCCAATAGCGTGCATCTGCTGTACATACTGCCCGCCACTTCAGGCTTCCGCAAGAACGGTATTCACCGAGCTATTACGGAGATACAACTTTAGTTCGTGTAACAGAATCGGACTACAGCATGGATTCAACCGGCGTTACAGGTCTGCCTTGTGGAGTCGATCGCTTGCTGGGTTTCAACTGAACTCGGGGTCGCTTCCATTTCTACTTGGGATACAACCTCGGCCAACTTGTAGACCATGCACTGGCAGAATGTATCTGCCCCATTGGGATCGGTCTTTGATCGAGTCTGCACACAACCTCTATACGTGTTCTCCGCGTAGGAGCGATCCCAGAGGCCGATGTTGGCCGACTCTTTTGGGGCAGGGGGAGGGGGACGGTTGTTGCCATCCTGATCACGGCAGGAAGCTGGAAGGTATTTGACAGGGAAGTCAGCGGAGCCACAATTCCATGTCTTTCCGCCGTCACGAGTGTAGATGTACACATGGCCTTTGTTGTTATCAACATTTGCTGCGGCGACCACATCAGCGTACTGTTCTACGGCGTAGACATCAATGGATTCAACATACTTGGTGGTCGCCGACTGTGACTTAATATTGGCGCTTTCTTTAGGGGTCAACAAACCGCCCTTGGGGTTGCTTGAAATACGCTCAGTCAGGGCCGTGCGCGGACCGGACAAGGCGAGAACGACCTCAGCGGTTTTGGCGCGGATCGTATAGTCTTGGTATGCTGGCAAGGCGACTGCAGCCAACACGCCAATCATGGCAACTACCACGATCAGTCCAGCAGCTCCACCACCCGCACGACCACCGAAAGGCACAAATAATGCAAGTATGTACGCAAATGGGTTACGTCCTGGCATTGCGGCGTCAGGATCCAAAGTACGGGCTACACGCTTGGTCAAGTAGGGATACCCAGAAGTGAGTTCGTGAAACGCAGGCCAGAAACCTTTGTTGGCTTGTACTTGGCCGGTGTAGTGCTTCAAATCAACCACTGTCCAGCGTTTAGCACCGGCACCTAGGGCGACCAGCGCTCTAGCCGCAGAGTCTGTATCTGCGCAACAGGCGCGACCGTGGCGGTCGCAGGAGTATTCTCGGGCGCGCGAATAGGCCGCACCAAGCAGTGGCAGCCACAACACCAGCATTCGCCATAGTTGCCCCGTCAAGTGTTTAAGCTTGATATGTCCTAACTCGTGGCCAATGTAAAAGTTGATAGCACTTGGGTCATGTTCGAGCGCGTCGACCACATCGCTAAACAAGATCACAAAGTTGCGCCCGAAAAAACGAGTTGCAAAGGCGTTGAAAGCTCCGTTGCCGTGAAGAATGTACGCCTCGGGCATTGGAACGACGCCCAATGTGCGACAGCAATCGTCCAGGCGCTGGTGCAAATCAGGAAACTGGTCAGCAGTGATCCGAACAGCGGTACCTCGAATATGGGCGATCCATGCCGATTGGGCGAAACAGTATCCGATAAAGCCTGCGAGGACGTACAGGAGGGCTATACCCACAGTGCCCACAACGAGCAGCAACCAGGTAATGATTCCTAACACCAGGGTAATTTTTCCAAGCGTCTTTTCGTGCGGATAGACCAAGTCTGTCATTTTTCAATTCCTCCTGAAACTTCTAATTGAGTAGTGACGTTGGCCGCAATGAGCCGCGAACACTATGTTTTGATCTTACCTTCTCAGCGGGCTAGGAGGTTTACCAACGATGTTGTGTCGTAGAGGAGTGCAGTGAAAAAACCGGAGGCGGCGTCAGGTAACATATTGGCAACGTTCGCCCCGATTTTGCTTTGAATGGAATCGACGCTGCTTGGGCATGTCCCGCATTTTCAGATCTCCGTTAAGAGCAGCTACCCTAACTTGAACGCGCAGCTGTGCCCCCTGGTTGGTCCAGCGCATCTGCCGCTTTTTGGCACACCGCAGGCTGACAACTTCATTGACCGCCGACTCTGCAATACTGCTGCTGATGGGGATGCCGCGCCGATAGTGCCATCCATAGTTGACCAGGTATTGCCAGTTCGAGGTTCTGGACCCAAAGGAACTTCGTGACGAAGTTGTCAAGGAATTGAAAATTTCACTCAGGACATACGCGGTTGAAAGTGCGTAGAGTGATAAGCGAGACCTTTTGAGTCGGCACACCCCCTGGAGTGATTGCCTTGCACCGTTGACAGGTACGACGAAGGAATGACTTTCACTTATCGCGTGTCAAGCACTTCCTCCGCCATGATTGGCCATCATCGAAAGATCTGTTGGAGCCCTGCCGAATGGAAGTTCGTGTCGGCTGTTACTTTCACGATGGTGTTTTAGACACTGACAAATTCGATTTGGTCTTAATCCCTTTGAAATCAGGGCAGTTACTTTCACGTAGTCATATATGGCTAGTCACAAGGCAGCATTTTTGGCGTGGTTTAAACCGAATTCCGTTCAGCTTGGAATTGCTGTTGATGTGATCGGCATCTATCTGAACTCTTTGACCTCGCCAACGATGAGAAAACCTCGCGTTCACCTAAACTTGCGCTTTCTCTGTTTGACCGCCAGCTCCACGCTGCGCAAGTGCCTGGATCAGATCTGAGTTTTGGGCATTTACCCGGGTCAATTGCGTGTTGAGGTCTTCCGCACGATGGGTAACTTCAGTTGCACGCGCTTCGGCGTGCGCAGCGCGCTCCAAAGCCTTGGCGAGTTGATCTTTGAGTTGCTCTATCACGCCCTCCTGCAGAGATGCGCGCTCTTGAGTCAGTGCGACCATGCTCTTTCGGGCATCGTCAAGTTCAAGGCTGACTTGGTCGGCCAACTCTGCCGCCTCATTTCTGGCCGCCTCAGTCTCTGCACGAGCCTCTTGCAGAGATTGACGCTCTGCATCCAAGCGCCCCTCGGCCAGTGACAACGCCTGGCTCCAAATCTCGAGGCCCAGCTCCTGCATCACCAAGTTTTGATTAAGTTGCGCATTTAATTTAAAATGCGCTTTTAAATAAAGGTGCGTATTTAGGATGAGTTTCACCGTCGAGGTGGCGGGTTCAAAGGGTCAACCACTGACTATCGATGTCAGTGTAGGAATGCGCACGGCCAGAGACCTGCGCTCCTTGATGCTGGATGCTGCCTATGCGCTAAAGGGAAACTCGGGCACTTTCCTGGCACTCCTTTTCAAATGCGGCTTGACGCCTGATCGCCTAGCCAAAGAACTCAGTGAGTTCAACGGTGTTGTTCAACCTGAATTTGCTGACCGCGTACAGGTGAAAGCGATCAGCCATCCAAAAGAGCTTGGCGCCGCGCTACACGGGGTTGTCAAAGAGGATCTTCAGCAAGAACTGCAGAACCGAATCATCGAAGCGTCAACCGGGGGTTCTCCCACCTCCTCATCAAGGGAGGTCGTGCTGTTTCTTATTCTGCGGCGGTGGCTGCTAGGACTTGGACCCATCAAGACCGCAGAGCTCGCCGCCCAGAGTGGCGCCAGTGCACCCACCGTGTCCGCGGCAATTAAAACCGTTCCAGAGCAGGACGTCGTACGAACACGCGACCGCAAAATAGCGCTCAAGAGGTTTTCAAACGACTCCTGGCAGAAGTGGCTCAGCAAATCAGCCGAAGTACCAACTGTGAGGTATGTGGACCGCTCAGGTTCGCCCCGTAGTCCGGAAAAATTGGTCAAAAAGTTGTTGGCTTTGGGGCGAAATGATGTGGCTGTTGGTGGCGTGCTCGGTGCCACGCATCATTACCCGGCAATTGACATCACAGGGGCACCGCGTCTGGACATTTTGATTCACGGAACGCACCATGCGGATCTGTCATTCATCGAGCAACTCGACCCAGGCTTGGAGCGCGATGATTCGCCCGAAGGCCATGCCCTTGTGGTGGTTCATTTCACTAACCGGTGCGAGAGCTATTTTGAAGTTCAGAACGGACTGGTCTGGGCCGATGCACTCGACTGCTTGGTGCACCTGTGGAAAGCAGGACTCACCCACCAGGTGGAAGATCTGATCACCCATTTGACTCGGCAAGCAAAGCAGTCCCAGCAGCCATAGCAGCCACAGGAGCAACAGTGGACGACACCTTAACGCCAAACAAAGTTCTCGCATCAGTCGCCAGCGCGATTCCTGAAAACCTGCGCGCGGACATCATCATTGTCGGCAGCCTTGCGGCAAGTTACCAGCTTCTGAGAGATTCCGAACAGGCAGTGCGAACCAAAGATATTGATGGCATGGTCGCTCCGCATGCCCGCGCGATACAAAGCGCAACACGTGTGACTGACCGGCTCTTGCGGGAAGGTTGGGAACCTCAGGCGTCGGCAGACTACGATTTACCGGGAACGGAGAAAACCCCAGACGATCGTTTGGCCGTCGTTCGATTGAAGCCACCCGGGACGGACGCTTGGTTTCTGGAATTGCTTGGTGCCCCGCCAACGGTGGCCATTGAAGCGAGCACAAGCGGTCGGGGGCGGAGCCGACTGCAAACCAGCGCAGGACACTTTGAGCTACCGAATTTTGCTTACCTCGGTCTGGTTCAGTTTGAACCCACGATGTCGAAGTACGGTGTCCGCATCGCGCTGCCAGAAATGATGGCTTTGGCCAATTTGCTGCACCACCCCTCGATTGGGGAGGCGCAGATGGGGCAACTGTTTTCTGGTCGAAAAATCAAGCGAGCCAATAAGGACTTGGGACGTGTGGTGGCTCTGGCTTTTTTAGCAGATCAACAGGACGAGAATGTTTTGGAGACATGGGGGACACGCTGGCAATTTGCGCTTAACGAAATGGCACCGGATCAAGCGGCGCATCTCTTAACTAGAGCACCCAGCGGACTTCATGCCCTTCTGGGTAGCTCTTCGGATATTGAGCAAGCATTGCACACCATCAATCATGGACTTCTATCAGCAACTCCAATACGGGCAGAGCAATTTGTGATTGCCCTGCGTCGACTTTTACAAGCTTTGCCTTGAGGTCGAACCATGGCAATCAACGCAGGTCCATTGTTCCATCATGCGCCTCTACGCAAGGCCGGTCTCCCCCAAGGTGCCAAGGCCAAAGTGATCCGGGAAGTGCGCGCTCTGGGTTTGCACCATTTCGCCTTTGTGCGCTACCGTAGAGGAAAATAAATCTGCAACTTTTGTGCCGATAAATCTGACAATCGGCAATATTTCAATGCACTGATGGTCTGCAAACCCGCATGGAATCTGATTTTCCAGTAGTTGCGCAATGAATTTGACACTGGTTAGTTGGCTGCATGGTTTTGCACAATAAATGTGCCACTGCAGCAAAGGACGTTTTGGCGCCTTTTGTCAGCCAAGGAAGGTACGGGTGATGGACGTGCGCTCTTGTTGCAAGAGCGGTGAACGCTTGCGACAGGTGATGACG
>CAIQBN010000263.1 GCA_903870065.1 uncultured beta proteobacterium
AGACCGACTACAGCTACGACATCATCCGTTAAATGGGCGCATTTCCCGACTGCGCCAGTTCAATCGGTGCGTGGCGGGAATTGCATCCCCTTTAGGAGTCCAGAATACAAAGTGAGATCAATATGGCCAATGTAACTTTTAGCTCCCCCCGCATGAAGAAGGATGTCACGGTTTACGCCGTGGCAGGTGATACCAAGACCTTGCTGGCAACCGCCAAGGCCAACAATATTCCACTGGAATCAGAGTGTGAAAACGGCGAGTGCGGTTCTTGCCAGGTTCAGGTGTCGGTACTCTCAGGCAAGACCCCCATTGGTGTGGCAATGACTGAAAAAGAGAAGATTGTCTTGAAGTTGGCGGGCAAGATAACAGCGCAGCAAATTGCCGATGCAGAGACCAAAGACCTGCCCCCACCGTGGCGACTGGCTTGCCAGATGGTTGTGCGTGACGAGGACATCCTGGTCAAGTTTTGATCATGACTGCCGCCTACATCAAAACGACCCAGGATGGCCGCAAGGTTGAGGTGATCGACGGATGGGTGTGCCTGGGCGGTGCGCGTGAGGCAGACAGCCTGATTCCCATGGATGAGCACCCCAACCGTCAGGCGATTGGCCGGGCGGTTCCCGGAGCAACGCATGTGGCAGGACGGCTGCCACTCACTCTGGCTGAGTCCGTCGTCGCACAAAACGCGCTGTCTGCCGCGCAGCGTGTCTTTGATGCCAGTCCTGCGGGTATTACCCAACGGTTGCGCAAAGCCGTCTGGCTCAAGGCCACGGCCGAAGGTGTGGAGTAGGCCGTGATCTACGTCGTGGAACTCCCCGCTCAAGGCTATCCGCGGGCCTGGTTTGCCTTTGATCGGCAAGACTTTGTCAGCAAGATGGCAACACTTGGCGCCACCGCGGTTGATCGTTATGTCTATTGGGATGAGGCCCAAGCGGTCGCAGCCTTTGAGGGGCGGGATCCGCTCATCGCCGGCAAAGCCATGTGGCGTGCCCGGCACGCGCTGCACGAGCAATTGGTGGCGCTGGATGTGTTGACAGACGACTAAGACGGACCTGGCATGCTGACTCGAATGCAATACGACATTTTGCAGACCTGCGGGATGAACATCGCCGTGTTGTTGGCAGAAATGCAGGGCGAAAAAGAGCTGTTCGCCAGCACCAACACACTGTTGCGGGTGGAAGCGAATCTGTTGGCCATTGCACAGACATTGGCCCATTTGCCGGAGCCGTTGCGCCGGCGTCTTTTGCAAATTGACTGGCATGGTTGGGCGTGTTTGCAGTCGTTGCTGGAGCGCGATGCGCAGCCGCGCCGCGCTGAGGTCTGGTACGGCACCCAGTCGCTGGTGCCCGCTACCCTCGCACTTATTGCTGCACTGCGGCGGCAGGAGCCGACCTGGTTCGAAATCGGCTATTGACAAAGGAAAGCCATGAAATCCGTAGAAGAATTTTTAGCCCACACCATCCAGCTCGAACAGGAGGCCGCATTGCGATTTGGCCAGCTTGCCGATGCCATGGCCACAGCGGGCAACAAGGAGGTGGGACGGCTGTTTAGGCGGCTGGCCGATTACTCGCTGCTGCATCTGGGGGATGCGCGTGCTCGGGCCGGCTTTCGTAACTTGCCTGCAATGAATAGCAACGACTACCGCTGGCCTGACATTGAAAGCCCCGAGGCAGCAGCCATTTGGGCCGCTGATCCCTTTATCGGCATTGAGCAAGCACTGCAGGTGGCACTGGACGCCGAGACGGCTGGCCTGGATTTCTACGCCGGCGTACTCGCTGCCACAGATGACCCCGAAATCAAGGTGCTGGCCAAGGAATTCGTCGAGGAAGAAGGCGAGCACGTCGCCGAACTCAAGCGATGGATTCAACTCCACCGCAGTGGCACAAAACTGCCAACAGCAAATTGACTGGCGAGCGCGATGTAAGCCACTTCGGGTGCTGGCCCTCGTGGAATATGCTATTGCTGCTCTTAAGTTTGTAGCAAGTGGCCGTGAGGGTGTTGATTTCGATGTCCTGGCGCTTACGAACGGGGCGCTGAGGCCATTGATACGCGCATAATCTTTCTGTTCGTACCTTCGTCCAAGCGGGAGAATAGCCATGGCCCGTTCGATTGTCGATTTTCCCTCCAATCCATCGCCCCCGAGTATGGGGTTGCGTGCGATGCTCAACCTGCTGGTTGCAGTGGCTCTGCTTTCTGCACTGTGCATTGGGGCGATGTCATTTTGGGGTGCAAGCGCGAGCGGAAAAGCTGCGAACCAAACCTTTGTATCCAAGGACTTGACCGCCGACATACTGCCACCGCCCCTGTACCTGATCGAGATGCGACTGGTGCTTTCGCAGGCCATTGAAGGTACCATGCCCTTGGAGCAGGCTAAGTCGGAGTTCAAGCGTTTGAAAGGTGAATACGACGACCGGATCAAGTATTGGAAACAAAACCCTCCCTATGGCCTGGAGGCTAAGTTGATGGGAGCGCAGCATCAAGATGGTCAAGCGTTCATCGCTTTGGCCGGCAGCACGCTTGAAGCGGTCACAACGGGGGGCAGCACTGAGGCGGCTCAGGCGGCGCTGAGGGCTGCGCATCAGACTTACCTGGCGCATCGCATGGGTGTCAACGAGACAGTCAAGCAATCTGCCGCATTTGCTGAGGCATCGACCGCCCATTACGAGGGCACAATCAAGAGCATGGGCACCTTGCAAGGCGTCGGCCTGGGGATTGCGACCGTGCTTCTCATTGGATGTGGTGTGTGGATACGGCGCGCCGTGTGGTCAGCGGTTGGAGGTGAACCAGCCATAGCGGCCAGCGTTGCGCGCGCTGTGGCGCAAGGTGACTTGACGGTCCACGTCCCGGTCGAGCCCAATGACCATCGCAGCATCATGGCAGCGCTCAGTGATATGCAGACGAAATTGGCACAAGTCGTCAGTAGCGTGCGGCAGGGGTCTGAAACCGTTGCATCAGCCAGTCACGAAATTGCCCAGGGCAACACCGACCTAAGTGCGCGTACCGAACAGCAGGCCAGTTCGCTCGAGGAAACGGCGGCCTCAATGGAGCAACTGAGCGCAACCGTGAAACATAACGCCGATGGTGCAAGGCAGGCCAATCAGCTGGCGGTGGCAGCTGCCGAAGTGGCCGCCAAAGGAGGTCAGGTGGTAACGCAAGTTGTGGAGACCATGAAGGGCATCAATGACTCGTCTCGCAAGATCGCCGACATCATTGGCGTGATTGACGGCATTGCATTTCAGACCAATATTCTTGCGCTCAATGCCGCGGTTGAGGCCGCAAGAGCTGGTGAGCAGGGGCGTGGATTTGCCGTGGTTGCATCCGAGGTTCGTTCACTCGCAGGCCGTAGCGCAGATGCGGCCAAGGAAATCAAGAGTCTCATCAGCGCAAGCGTGGAGCGGGTCGAGCATGGCAATGCGCTGGTCGAAAATGCCGGCATCACCATGACCGAGGTGGTTACCAGTATCAAACAACTGACCAACATCATGGGCGAAATCAGCGCGGCCAACTCAGAGCAGACCACTGGCTTCGATCAGGTCGGAGAGGCAATTGGCCAAATGGACCACGCGACCCAGCAAAACGCCGCGTTGGTCGAAGAAATGGCCGCAGCAGCGAGCAGCCTCAACAGTCAAGCTAACGAACTTGTTCAAACGGTTGCGATTTTCCAGCTCGGTGGCAACGCGGCAGGTGTGGGTTCGTCAACGCCGGTCCGCGCCACTGCCGCTGCATCCTTATTAGCTCCTGGCGCCAGTCCATCACAAAAGGCACTGCGCTCCCCCAAGCACGTTCGTCTCCCACCGTGAGCTCTCTTTTTTACGGTCCAGTTTGCATAGCACCCCAATTGCTACGACTCGAATTTGCCGAACTTTTGCTCCTTGCTGCGAATCTGCCACTCTATGAACAACAGATTGGGGACCCAGCAGAGCCAGCCCAGCCAGGCATAAAAGGTCTCAAACGCAATACCCATGGCGGCAAACGACCCCAGGTAGATGCGCAGCGTGACCGCGGCAAAGGTGAGTGCGAAATTGCGCAGCATCCATTGTCGGTGTGCAGCAATATCTCCCAAGCGGACAGCGCGATAACCTAGGTACCCCGTCGCCAGCCACAATATGGCCAGCATGGCAAAGCCGATCTGATTAAAGGTGCCGCCAAAGGCAAAGCCCGATACATACAGCCCGGCAATTCCACCAGGCAGAACTCCGCCCAGCAGATAAACGCGGCCACTCCAGCGGTGCAAAGCCGGACGGCGGGCTCGCAGACCGGGCAAGAACTGCCAGGGACCCAGCGCCATGGCCAGCGTCGAGCAGAAAATATGCACAAAAATGGCTAACCGGTGTGCTTCAAACGCCAGCTTCATCTGGGGATGAACCAGATTGCCCAGCGGCACCACACTGTAGGCAACCAGTGCATACCCAGCCACCCCTACACTCAAAGCGGCTACCAGCCATTGCAGTTTTTGGATTTTCCATGCAGTCATGTTTTTTCCCAGGTTTACCATGTTGTTGATCCTGCGGCTCAGGTCGTCACGGCGTTGTGCGGCGTAAGCGGGTTTTGTGCCGTGGTTTCCGGCTGGATCAGACCTAGATCGACCAAAGCCTGGCGTGCTGCGGCTTCCAGCGGGGTGTGAGGCTCTTTGTCTATGAGCTTGCGCAACTTGGCGTTGTCCAGGGAGTGCGGGCGCTCCCACAGGTAGGCCATTTCCGCTAGCGCGCCCCAGGTGGCGACCACCCAGCTACCTAGCCTTAGCAGCGCCCAAGGCAGGTGCCTGACCTTCACCGCGCCTTCTGCCTGCACCCAGCCCTGCTCTTGGGCCACCGGTGTCAATGCCCGCAACCATTGGCGCCGGCTGATGGTGCTGCCGGCAAAGTGCAGAACTTCAAACGGGTTGAGCGTGGCACGACGCTGTGCCACCGCTACGAAGGTGCGCGCCAGATCGCGCCAGCCGGCATCAGCAAAGGCCCTGGCTGCCGCCAGGCCGAAACGACCGCGAGCGCCCAAAATGAGTACAGTGGATTGCATGGAGTTTTCTCTCGTCGAAGTAATTGATGACTGAATTGTGGAACCGTCTGAGGCTTTTCACAATTGCATATATATTCATACCTGTCATTCATTGTTGAATATCAAAACCATGAACCACACCATTCGTGAACGCTTTGACTGGGGTCTTATCCGGTCGTTTCTGGCTGCGCTGGAGCATGGAAGTCTGATGGGTGCTGCACGGGCGATAAAAACAAGCCAGCCCACGCTGGGGCGGCACATCGCTGAACTGGAGAACCAGTTAGGGGTGGTCCTGTTTGAACGCACCGGACGCGGACTGGTCCCTAGCGCCATCGCTTTGCAACTGGCAGAGTCGGCCCGACAGATGGAGAGTGGCGCCCTGGATCTGACGCGCACATTGAGCGGTACGCAGCAGACCCTGATGGGCAGCGTGCGCATCACTGCCAGTGTGCCGGTAGCAGTCGCCTTGCTGCCGCCCATACTGGCACGCATGCGCCTTGCCTTGCCTGATATCCAGATCGAGATCGTCTCCAGCAACCAAGTCAGCAACCTCTTGCGCCGCGAGGCCGACATTGCGGTGCGCATGGCTCGACCGGAGCAGCATACCCTGATCGCCCGCAAAATGGGTGATGTCGCCCTGGGTGCCTATGCCCATCGCAGCTATCTGGATCGTCGCGGCACCCCTCGCAAACCACAGGACCTACTGACACACGAACTGATTGGCAGTGACTCCGATACCGCCATACTGCGCGGCTTTGAAGCCATGGGTTTTCCTGCCAAGCGGGAGATATTTTCACTGCGGACCGATGACTTTATTGTCCAGTGGCAGGCCCTGCGCGCCGGCATGGGCGTGGGCTTTCTGGCCAGCTATATGCAGCGCTTTGATTCGGATGTAGTGCAGGTTCTGCCCGGTCAGCTAAAGATTCCGCCCCTGCCGATGTGGTTGGCGGTGCACCGCGAAATCCGCACCAGTCGGCGCATCCGCGCGGTGTATGACTTTTTGGCGGTTGAATTGCCGCAGGTCCTGTGAAACTCCTATACCTTGCCCAGCCCTGGCATGCCAGCCAGACCCAAAGCCGACTTCGCGCCAAAAGCCACGCCATTCAGCCGCTGCGACGGCACAAACAGCATAGGTCAACGATGGGCGGAACCGCCAAACTCGTGCCATACTTACCTCGATACGGTTGAATTTTCGTACCACTGACATGCAAAGCCAAATGCCGATCCAGTCAACTTTTGAGCCCACTCAACCGCAGTCGCGCCCGGTAGTCGACGCCCAGAACGGTGCAATGCAAGCTGCTCAGGAGAGGCCAGTCGAAGCACCGCGCACCAGCGCCCTGGCCGAGCCACTCTCGCCTGGCCATACCCTCTACGAGTACCGCATTGACAAGGTGCTTGGATGCGGAGGTTTTGGCATTACCTACCTGGCCACCGACGTCAATCTGAAAGTGCAGGTGGCGATCAAGGAATATCTGCCTTCGCAGTTTGCGACAAGGGCGAAGGGCGGGGCAGTCGGTCCGAAAACTGAGGCCGATCAGGATCTTTACCAGACCTGGCTGGACAGCTTTCTGCAAGAAGCCCGCACGCTGGCCACGTTTCGGCATCCGAATATTGTGCGGGTCGCTCGTTTCTTTGAGGCCAATAACACGGCCTACATGGTGCTTGACTATGAGCGTGGCACATCCTTGGGAGACTGGTGGGCCAAACACAAGGATCTGGGTGAGGCTGAACTGGTGGCCCTGCTGCAGCCACTGCTCGACGGGCTGGCGCACATCCACCGCCAGGGCTATTTGCACCGCGACATTAAACCGGACAACATTTGCGTCCGTTCCAAAGACGGTAGCCTGGTGTTGTTGGATTTCGGTTCAGCCAGGCAAACCGGCAATGCGGGCGGCGATCAGGGGATTGTCTACACCCCCGGCTTTGCCCCACTTGAGCAACACGTTGGAGGCGAGCAAGGCCCCTGGACCGATGTGTATGCAATGGGTGCGACCCTGTACTGGATGGTGACTGGCGGCAAGCCGGTGCCGGCAACTGTACGCCAGGCGGACGAGCGTGTGATGCCGAGTGCGGTGGAGCTCGGTTCGGGCCGCTACAGCGAATCGTTCCTTGCAGCCATTGACTGGGCGCTGCAACTGGTGCGACGGGAGCGTGCGCCCGATGTGCCCGCGTTTTGCCGCAAGTTGTTCGAGGACCACGCCGGCGCCTTGCGTCTGCAGGAGGCATTGGTTGATCGGGATAGCGAAGCTGGTTTTGTGGCCGACTTACAACCGACGATGGTCAAACGGATGGCACGCGCCTGGTCAGGCTTTCGACAGGTGACACTGCGGCCCACGTCATGGCCGCTGGTTGCAAAGATGAGCGTCTCCCTGGTACTGGCAGCCTTGCTGCCCATGCTGATCACCTCCTACTACCACCTCCAGGGTGGCTTGGAACGCGCAACGACCAACCAGTTGCACAGTCTGGAGAGTCTTGCCGCCAGTACCGCAGGGCGGGTTGGGCAACTGGTTGGTGATAGTCGCAATCTGGCCGCCTACATCGGGGCGGATGAAGATTTCATCGAATTCCTGGCTCAACCAACCGACCAGGCCAGCGCACGCATTGTGACCAAACTGCTCTCGCTGGTTGAAAACAATCCAGACATTCGATCAATTCAAGTGATTGATACCGAGGGTACGGCACTGGCTTCCAGTGTCCCCCGCGTCATCGGTCGCAGCTATAAGTTTCGCGACTATTTCAAGGAGACAATGGCCGCAAAGGTCCATATGTCTGGGATCGCAGTGGGAGCCACTGACAACGAGCCTGGCGTGTACTTCTCACACCCGGTGTTCAACGCCGAGCGCAAGGTGATTGGCCTGGTTTCGATGCGAGTCAAGGGCGCGTCGATTTCGGGCATTGTCAATTCAGCCCGGGACGCCAACGGGCGCGTACCGTTGCTGATTGACGGTGATGGTGTTCTGGTCCACCACCCGGACCCACGCTGGCTCTACCGTAGCCTTTTGCCGCTCAGTAAAGCCAAGACCGATGAAATTGCAGCGGATCAACGGTATGGAAAAGGTGCTTTGGTCAATTTGCCCATGCCAGACCTGACTGCCAAGCTGATGGGCGCAGCCAAACCGGGCAATATCCGCTACCAGTCTGCCATTTCGATGGTCGAGGAAATTGGCGGGTTTGCTCCAGTTCCCGGTACCAACTGGGTTGTGTTCGTGACCGAACCGCTCAGTGCATTCGAAGCACCCCTGAACCACTTGTTTACCAATGTTTTGTACAGTGTGGTGTTGGTGGGTCTGATCTTCATTCTGTTTGCGATGACTTTGTCGCGCCACTTGGTTCGACCCATTTTGCAGCTGACCCAAGCCGCCATGGCGCTCAAAGCCGGAGACTTCGCCGGAGCACACATCAAGGTGACTGCGCTGGATGAAATCGGTCGTCTGGCGCGCACATTCAATGTGATGTGCGATGTACTGCGACAACGGGAACGTGAACGAGAGCGCGCCAACCGGATCTGAGTCTTTGTTGGCCCGGCACACCTGACTCGTGCGAAAGTATTCAGGCTTTTGGCGTTTGCAAACAGGATAGCTCATCACTATACTGGTGAGTCACCGATCCTGCGCCCGGAGGACGTGTTGCGGGCTGTGGCGCGCACGGTGCAAGCGAGGAGCTTAACGATGATCACGCACGCACATCGACAGACCCGGTTTTACGCCTTTGCACCTTCAGAAGTTCTTTTGAGCGTCGTTATGTCCTTGTGCACGACGGTGAACGCGCAGGATCTAACCCGCGGAATTGAAGTGTGTGACAACGTGGGCACCATGGTGCAGCCTGCACCTTCACGTTATCTTCCCGATCAGAAGCGGCTTGAGTTTCCCCTGGTATTTGCGCCCGGGTTGGGCTGGTACCGCCTGACCTTGCAGGAAGCGGGTGGAGCCAGCTTTGAGTTTGAGATAAAGGAGCTGAGCCCGACATGCCAGAAACAGTCCGCGCCAGCGGCCTACTTCCCGCAGGCGCAGGTACTTTTTGCGCCTGCGGTGGAAGTGGCAGATTCGACCGGCAAGGTCAGCAAGTTTGATCTGCAGATGGTGCTGCAGCCCAACACCGGTAGGCTGCTACCCAGTCAGGTCGATGCTGGCACCGAAACATCGGCGGTTTACCTTCCTGTCGCATCGGCAAAAACTTCTGCGGACAACCAAGTCAACCCGAGCAAAGCGTTGACGTTACCAATTGTCAGAGCAGGGGCCGCCAGCACAATCGAGGCAGTGCAACTTGACCACGCGTTGGGCTTCTATCCTGCGGGCTTCATCGTGCCACTTACGCGAATTCGGGGCACCCGTATCGGCAATGTCGAGGCCGGCTGCAACGCCAGGCATCTGCATGGTGGCCCTGCATTCTTTGACAATGTCGGCCCCTACCAGGACCCCAATCCGAGCGGCTGCGGCTACGGCAGGATTGTTGTGGTGCAAGCCGACACGATCGACCCCGGCGTGATCAACGCGAGTGTTCCTGTCGGGACCGATTATTGTGGGCCGGATATTACTGCAGTTTTTTTTGAACGCCTCAAATTGATGTCCAGCCGGCTCGCTGCGCTGCCGGACTCGGAACGCGGTGTGTTTGACGGCACCCTGTTTCTTGCGCGCAATGGCACCAACATGGACTTCGTAACCGGTAGCCTGAAAGATCCAGTTGCCAATACAGTTTGTCCCACTGCAAAGTGCGCGGGCGTGCAGCACACTTCAACCTTTACGCTTTGCGGCCAATGCATGATCTCCCACATCGACAACGACATTGAATTTGGCTTTGTTGCGCGTATGCTGGACGTGCCCTGGGCCATTCAGACTGCCGGCGGGCATGCCTGGGATCTCGTGCAGCGTGCAGCGTTCGACCCTCTTGCTTCTCAAATATCTTACAAAGTAGGCAACGATTTGGCCGACCGGCTGCGCGCCACTCCCAATGCCACCGACGCGCAAATGTGTGCAACCCTCGTGGGCACCCGGTTGCTTGGTCATGAGGGTGTCCTGTCACTTGCGAAGTTGCACGATTCGACCACCGTATACGCCGATGAAATGAAACAATTTGGAAAGGACTCGTGTAAGCCCTGTCCCTTCGGGTGCCCGGAGTCCCTCGTCTTGAAAGACTTCTCGACCCAGACCTGGAGCCTGGACGCGGGTGGCATGGCAGCCTACACTCCGCCTTGAATCGACGCAGCAGGGCAGGGCGCGTGCATAACGCGTGATCTCAGCGTGCAAGCCTGTGCACTGACCCCGGCCACTTATTCATCACACCATTTGGCTGTGCCCAGCGCCTTGGCCAGAAACTCAATCAAGAGACGAACCTTCGCCGATACAAACTGCCGACTCGGATACACCGCATAGATGCCGAACACCACGGAACGGTAGTTCGGCATGAACTCCACAAGTGCGCCACTTCGCAGATCTTCCTCTACCAGAAAGGACGGTTGCAAAATAATCCCCTGATGCTTCAGCGCGGCAGCCCTGCACGTGTCGCCGCTGTTGGTGCGCAATACAGGGTGGACTTGCACCCTGACTTTTCCCTTTGGGCCCTCCAGCTCCCACTGATCCCCCGTGGCAAGCAGACTGTAGGCCAGAACGGCGTGCTCAGCAATCTCAGCGGGGTGTTTTGGGCGTCCATGCTTTTTAAGATACGCCGAAGAAGCGCATAGAACCATTCTGGTGGAAGCTAGCTTCCTGCTGACCAGCGAAGAGTTGGGCAGGTTTCCAATGCGAACCGCAAGGTCATAGCCCTCTTCAACGAGGTCCACAAAGCGGTCCGCGATGGTCACGTCCAAAGTAACTTTTGGATTTGCCGCCATGAAATCGGACCAAAGGGGCGCCAGATGCAAGATGCCAAAGCTCACCGGCACGTTGACTTTGACCAGTCCGCTGGCGCTTGCCGAGTGCGCGGTGATCTCCGACTCAGCCTCATCGAGTTCACTCAGCAGGGTTTTGCAACGGATGTGAAAGGCATGCCCCTCCTCTGTCAGCGAAAGCTTTCGGGTGGTGCGATGCATCAGGCGCACACCCAATCGCGCTTCCAGGTCAGCCACATAGCGCGATACGGCGGCCTTGGACATATCCATTGACTCTGCCGCGCGCACGAAACTTCCAGCATCCACGACTGTCGCAAAGGTTTGCATTTCGAGAAATTTGTCCATTTATCTCATTAATAGGAACTATTAATTGCATTTAATCATATTTATCTTTTTGTGAGCAACAAATACAGTTCAACCCATGCCTTCAAAGCAACTCAACGGTTGGCATGAAGGCACACCTCAATCAACTGAAAGGAAATCGTATGAAAGTTCTCGTTATTGGTGCTGGCAACATGGGCTCCGGATTTGTCAAGCAACTCTCGTCTGCAGGACACACTGTGAGCGTGACCGCCCGCGATGCCGCCAAAGCTGCGTCGTTGGCAGCGCAATATGTAGGTGCCAAGGCGGTTCCCGTAGCCGATGCTGCGGACGGTCAGGATGTCGTGATCCTGGCGACAGGCTACGCTGATGCAGTGGCTGCACTGCAATCGGTGGGTAGCCTGCGGGGTAAGGTAGTGGTGGACATCACCAATCCCCTGACGGCAGACTACATGGGCCTGACGTTGGGGCACAGTACATCCGCTGCGGAAGAAATCGCCAAAACGATTCCCGACGCAAACGTCATCAAGGCGTTCAACACGGTCCTTGCACAGGTATTGGGCAATGGTTCCAAACTGGCTGACGGCAGCAAAGTCTCGGTCTTCTACGCAGGTGACGATGACTCCGCCAAAGCAACAGTCAAGACACTGGCAGAGAGTCTGGGCTTCGCTACAACTGATGCCGGCGGCCTGCACAACGCTCGCTATCTGGAGCCCGTGGCGGGCATGAACATCTACTTCGCATACGGCGCTGGGCGTGGCACTGCCATCGCTCCGACATGGCAGGGCTTTTAAGTCAATCCTGGCACACCGCAAACCAACGCCCTACCTAAACCCATGCCATCACCCGACGGTACAGTCATCCAACCCACGGGTAAACGTTTCGCTATCGGAATGGCTACTATTGGCCGCTGGAAAGGCAAGGCCATGGACCACGAATGGTTGTTCTGGGACAACCAGGACTTCATGAAGCAGCTTGGACTTGGCGGCTAAGTACGCCACACCAGTCTGCTCGGATGCCGACAGCAGATTGGTGAACGCAAGCACAGGATCCATGAAGCCCACTACCGCAATCAGTCAATCGCCAGCGAATTCGACCACTGTGCTTGAAATGCAGGGTGAAACCAGTAGCGTGAAAACGCTGTTGGGAGCGCAAGTGCTGGTGAGCAATGAAATCACATTGGGTGTGGACTCGCTGGTGCGTCAAAGCATCCGGCATGAGCCGCCACAACCCATCGAACTAGAACACGCCATTGAATTAACGGAAGATGCAGTGATGCCACTGGCCGCCCAGTTTGCTGGTAACACTGGCGTGGTGTTACAGGGAATGGGGGCCGCACTGATTATTTTTGGCCTGGATGCTGCAGGCCTGTCGCTGACATCACCAACACGCGATGAGGTTGAAACCCTGTTCAATCGGTTGGTCGCTGTGAGCGAAGTCCGGCCAATCAGCCACGAAGTCTTGCCAATCCATAGTCGGTTCTTTGCAGCCATGCTGATGCTGAGGGAGTTCATGCACCATCTGAATTTTGCTAATGTCGCCCTTGAACCATCAAGAGATCCAGTGTGACTTCCAATGCACCGCCCACTATGACCTACAACCGAAGACAAATCATGAGCGCAACGTTGTCTATCACCCTGTTGAACTTGGCTGACTTGGCCGCTGCCGGCACGACAAAGCCAATACAGCGCATGCCTTCCATCTTTGTCGGCCATGGCAGCCCGATGAATGTGCTGCAAAGCAACGAATTTACGCGAACCCTGCAAAACTGGGGCAAGGCCATAGGTCACCCAACAGCCATTCTGGTGGTGTCGGCTCACTGGCTGACTCACAATGAAACCAAGGTTGCAGTGCAGGCCTATCCGAAAACCATTCATGATTTTGGCGGGTTTCCGCAAGCCTTGTTTGACATGCAATACCCAGCACCTGGGGCACCCGAATTCGCAAAACAAGCTGCGAGTTTGCTTTCGTCACGTGGAGCCAAACCATCCGAGGACTGGGGGTTGGACCACGGTGCATGGACCGTGTTGCACTTTCTGTACCCAAAGGCCGACGTTCCAGTTTTTCAAGTGTCGATTGACTACGCCCAAGGTGGTGATTGCCACCTGGGTGTGGGTCGAGTACTGTCGGCGCTTCGCGACCAGGGTGTCTTGATATTGGCGAGTGGCAACGTGGTGCACAACCTGCGCCACATTGACATGCATGCAACGGATGGTCTTGTGGCTTCGCGCCCGTGGGCGCAATCGTTCGATGCGGCGGTAAAGGCAGCAATACTGTCCCACGACACAAAGGCATTGGCGCGTTATGAGCGTCTGGACGCAGGAGCCCAGTTGGCGGCGCAGACACCAGATCACTATTGGCCCTTGCTCTATGCAATGGGTGCCGCGCGCGATGGCGAAGCACCAAAGTTGGTTTTTGAGGGCTTTCAGCTCGGCACCCTGAGCATGCGTTGCGTGCAGTGGGGCTAAGTTAGCGATGTATGCACTCAATGCAACGGCAGCTTCGCTTCATAAACTTTCAGGAAAAACTATGACCGCATCAATCGTTGTTCACAAGCCAGTCGCTTCTGCCCAACAACTGATTTTGTTGTTTCACGGCGTGGGCTCCAATGCCAAAGACATGGTACCTGTGGGTCAACAATTCGCCGCCAAATCTCCCGCTGCCCTGGTGCTTAGTCTTGAAGGTTTTCAGGCCAGTGACTTTGGGCAAGGCCGTCAATGGTTTTCTGTGGCGGGGGTGACCGAAGAAAATCGTCCGGCTCGCGTTGCAGCGGTGATGCAAGACTTTAGGTCACCTATCGAGCAATGGTAAAAGGCCTGCGGCGTCTCCGCGGCAAACACCACACTGATTGGCTTATCTCAGGGCTCCATCATGGCGCTGGAGTCGACCCAGACACAACCCGCCCTGGCAGCGCATGTAGTTGCATTTTCCGGACGGTTTGCATCTGCGCCAACGCATGCCGTCGCAGGCACATCGGTTCACCTCATCCATGGCGACGCCGACCGGGTTATGTCAGTTGAAAGCAGTCGCAGCGCTGCGAAGCAGCTCCAGGAATTGGCCGTGCACGTCACGCTTGACATTGAGCCTGGCATGGGCCACGGTATCAGCGCGCGAATGCTCTGGCAGAGACCGGGCAGACAAGCTCCCTTACTTCACTGTGAAGCGAACCGTGATTGACTTGGCAGCCGGCGTTACAAGCGCAGCGACTACCTTAGCGCCCTTAGCCATAGTGATGCCCTTGGCTTCGAGCCTATCGCCTGCCGCTACCAGATCGGCCTCCGATTTGTTTGCGCCGTTCAGCACGGTGAGCCTGCCCTTTAAACCGGAGGGCAGCATCGGCTTGCCGTGGTCCTCGATGTAAATGACGGCGTTACCGCCGTCGGCCACGAGTTCGAACGACAGATCGTTGCTTGTCGCCACCACACCACCGTGCTTTGCCGTGGCGCCACCGTGGGCGAGTGCAGAATTGAACCAGAGTGCTGACAGCCCCAGCACGACTACGGATAATATTTTTTTCATCATTCTTTTCATACTACATAAGAGGGTGCGGCGCACGGGAACAGGCGGCGCCGCTGGGCCTGAATTCAATGTGGTGTCGTACCCGCCGCCTGAATGCGCCGAGTGCCCTCCAGGGGCAGCGGGCGCATGCGAGTATGGAGCATATTTCAATAGGGGTCCTGGGCATCAGTACCGTCCTGCAGTGACTTGGGCCCTGCTTTGGTCAGTTGTTTTGTCGCGTTCTCGCCAAATATCCAGTACAGCAGTGGGGTGAGCAGAGTGTCCAATACGGTTGAACTCACCAAGCCGCCGAAGATCACCACTGCCACAGGGTGCAGGATTTCCTTTCCCGCAGCATCACCAGCCAGCAACAGCGGCGTCAGCGCAAAGGCAGCTACCAAAGCGGTCATCAAGACTGGAGTCAGGCGTTCCAGAGAACCACGCATCACCATCGCCTGATTGAAGCTTTCGCCCTCGAACTTGCACAGGTTAATGTAGTGGCTGATCTTCAGGATGCCGTTGCGTGTGGCGATGCCAGCCAGCGTGATGAAGCCCACCATGGAAGCCACCGATAGGCTCACCCCCGTGATCCACATCGCCGCCACCGACCCGATTAAGGCCAGCGGGATGTTTGCCATAATGATGCCTGCCAGCACCACTGACTGGTAGCGCGAGTACAGCACCAGGAACATCATCGCTAGCGACACCACTGAAAGCCCTGCGATCAGACGTGTGGCCTGTTCCTGTGCTTGGAATTGCCCCTCCAGGCTGATGAAGTTTCCACTGGGCAAGCTCGTCTTGTCGATGATGCCGCGGATGTCCTTGATTACACGCCCCATGTCACCACCGTCGGTGTTGGCGTAGACGATGATTCGGCGGCGACCGTTTTCGCGGCCGATCTGGTTCGGTCCGTCGGTTTCTTCCACCATGGCGATGCTCGACACTGGGATGCGACCGGCCGGCGTGTCGATCAATGTTCGGGCCAGGTCCTGTGGGCTACGCTGGTGGTCGGCCAGGCGCAGCACCATCTCGTAGCGGCGCGGTCCATCGACAATGTCTGCGCCGTGCGCGCCATCAGTCAAGGCTTTCAGCACTCGAATCGCCTCGCCTGGTGCCAGGCCCATCTGCGCAGCTTTGCGGTGGTCCAAGCGTACGGTGATCTGTGGGATCAGGACCTGCTTTTCAACCGTTAGATCCACCAAGCCTGGCACAGATGCCAGTTGGGATCGCATCTGCTCTGCCAAGCCGCGTAGCGTGTCGGTGTCGTCGCCGAAGATCTTGACGGCAATCTGCGCGCGCACGCCTGAGAGCAGATGGTCCAGGCGGTGGCTAATCGGTTGGCCGATAGTTGTCTGCGCTGGGAGCGACGAAAGACGCTCGCGGATGTCGGCCATGATGGTTTCGCGGTCGCGCTCGCTGCGCTTCAGATCGACGTCGATTTCAGCCGAGTGCACCCCTTCGGCGTGTTCATCGAGTTCGGCGCGGCCGGTACGCCGGCCCACCTGCGTGACTTCGGGCACCTGGCTGATAAGCGTCTCGGCCACCGCACCAATCCGGTTGGACTCGGCCAGCGCTGTGCCGGGCTGCATCACAAGGCCCAGTACCAGCGAACCTTCGTTAAACGCCGGCAGAAATGCGCGGGGGAACGCTGGCACCATCGCCGCAGCGCCGGCTACTGCCAGCACAGCCAAGGTGATGAGTAGCCTGGCATGTCCGAAGGACCAGGTCAGCAGCCGGGTGTTGTGGCGCTTGAGCCATGCGACCAGCGGGCTGTCGCCATGGTCCAAGCGCTTCATTGTGGGCAACAGGTAGTAGCACATGACCGGCGTGACCGTCATCGAGACCAGCATGGATGCGAGGATCGACACGATGTAGGCAATGCCCAACGGGGTGAACAGCCGTCCTTCGATGCCAGGCAATGCAAACAGCGGCACAAAGACCAGCACTACGATAACGGTGGCATATACGATGCCCGAGCGCACCTCGACACTGGCGCGCCTGACGATTTCCAGCACCGACAAAGGGTTGGCGGTCGTCTTGTTCTGCTTGAGCCGCCGCAGGATGTTCTCCACATCCACCACGGCGTCGTCAACCAGTTCGCCAATGGCAATCGCCAGGCCACCCAGTGTCATGACATTGATTGACTGCCCCAGCCACTGGAACACCAACGCTGTGACCGCCAGCGACAGCGGAATCGCAACCAATGAGATCACCGTCGTGCGCGCCGACAGCAGGAAGGCGAAAAGCACGATGGCGACCATGATGGCGCCGTCGCGCAGCGCTTCGGTCACGTTGCCAATCGACGCCTTGATGAAGTCGGCCTGACGGAACAGCACGCTGGGCTCGGCCAGCCCCTTGGGCAAGCCCTGCTTTAGCTCAGAGAGCGCCACCTCGATCTGCGTGGTGAGTTTGACCGTGTCGGCGTCGGGTTGCTTCTGCACGCTGATCACCACCGCTGGCAGGCCGTTGTAGCCGGCGTCACCGCGCTTGAGGCCGGCGGCAAATGACACGGCGGCCACCTGCTCCAACAGGACCGCGCGACCATCCTTCCAAGCCACCGCGATACCCGCCAGATCTTCAGCCCGGTTGCTGCGGCCCAGATGGCGGATCAGGTACTCGCGGCTGTTCAGGTCAATGAAGCCGCCACCGGCGTTGCCGGCGTAGCCCTTCAAGGCCTGCTCGACCTGCGTCAGCGATACCCCGAACTGCGCCAGACGTGCGGTATCGGGCGCGACACGCAGCGTGCGCACCTCGCCGCCGATGGGGATCACCTGCGACACGCCGGGGATCGACAACAGTCGTGGACGCAGCACGAAGTCGGCATACTCGCGGGCTTGCATGGGTGTGGCCACCATTGACGTGCCGTCGCCCGGCACCAACGGCAAAGCCACCAGCATGACTTCGCCCATGATCGATGACACCGGGCCCATCACCGGCGTGATGTCGCCCGGCATTTGCCCGCGAACCAGCGCCAGCCGTTCTGCCACCAGTTGGCGATTGCGGTAGATGTCGGTACCCCAGTCGAACTCGGCGTAGACCAGCGACAGGCCCACGCCTGAGGTCGAGCGTACGCGGGTCACGCCGGGCATGCCGTTGAGCGCCGTCTCCAGCGGAAAAGTGACGAGTTGTTCGACCTCTTGCGGCGCCATGCCGCCGGCCTCGGTGAGCACGGTGATCAGTGGCTTGTTGAGGTCGGGGAAGACGTCAACCGGCGTGCGCCACGCTGTCATCGCTCCGTAGACCATCAAAAGCGCCGCCAGCGCCAGAACAAGAAGGCGGTTGTGCAAGCTGTAGCGAACGATCCAATTGAACATGAGGGCGTTCCCGTTCAGCGAATCTGCGCGATCAAGGGTGCGCCTTGGACGACGACGCGGTTGTCCGCGCTTAAGCCCTGTGTCACCACCACGGTGCTCGCATCCAATGGCCGGTATTGCACCGACTGCGGGATGAACCGCTCTGCCCCGGACTTGATCCAGACAATCGGTTCATTGGATGGGTTACGCACCACGGCCTGCGCTGGCAGCACCATGCCCTTGATGCGATGTCGTGTTTGAGCCAACACGGTAACCGGCTGTCCGATTGCGATGGGCAGGGCTGTTCCACTCGTCGTGGAACTCACCATAAAGGTCAGTGGCAAGACGCCGTCGCGCAGAGTGCGAGAAACGCCCAGAAGCCGCAGAGTCACTTCGGGCACACCTTGGAGCGACCCGCCGGCCACCTGGACGGCCACGGTGGTGTCGGCGGTGGTTGCCTCCACCAGCATGCGCGCCGGATCCACCACCTCAAACAGCACATCGCGGGACTCGATGACCTGACCGATGACCAGTTCGGCGCGCGCAACCACGCCGCTGACAGGAGCAATCAGCGGCTCGCGGGCCACCAAGCTGTCGCCAATGCTGCGCTCGCGCTCAACCAGGCTTTTCATTTCAGTACGGGCGGCCTCGATCTCCTTGCGCGGCACCGTGCCTTCCAGGCCTTCGAGGCGCTGCACGCGCTGCTCGGCCAGTTGCCGCTGCGCACGCAATTGGGTCAACTGGGATTGTTGCGCGCCAAGGGCATAGGGCTCGGCATGGTGGCGCACGTAGGCCAGCACATCACCGCGCTTGACCGACTGACCAGCAATTGGCAGCCCTTTCGGTCCGGCCTCGATACGCCCACCGTGCATGGCCTGCACGCGACCGCTGGCATTCGGGTCCATGACCACCCGCCCAGGCATCTCGACTGTGGCGGCGGCTTCGGACTCAGGTGCCAGTATCGTGCGGATGGCCATGCGACGTTGCGCGGTCTTGGGCACGTTGACACTGCCATCGGGAAGGCGAGCCAGGCCGGATGCGTTGACCGATGCGCCGGGTGCGTCGAGGTGCTCACCATTCGGGCCGTGCGCGCCAGGGGCGGCAAACGCGGGTGAAGGCCAGAGTAGGCTCGCAGCCAGCGCCGTGACGGTAGCCATGGCTCGCAGGCTTTTTCGTGTCGGTAGATGCGCAATCATCAAAGGCCTCCTTGCGACTTGATGGCGTTGCCGCGACCTCGGCGCCACCAGACAATGCAGCTGATCAGACCCATGGCCACAAGAACCCCGCCAATCCAAGCTGTGCGTTCCAGTTTTTGTTCGTACCCATGGTCATTGCTTGCATGGGTAGGTCCGTGACCGTTCACCGCCGCGGTAGTGGCAGCGCGACCCGTGGCATTCACCAACGTTCCGTCGAGCAGGTCACTGTCTTTGTCTGCCACCAGCGTGAATACGAGACCGTGTTCACCGGGGCCGCCCAGCGCCTTCAGTATCGGCGCGTCAGTGATGGCGTAGTCACCGTGCTCGGCGCGAAACACGGCTACGGCCTTTAGGGCGCCGCTTTCGACTTCGAGCTTCGCGCCTAGCACAGGCTCGTTGGTCTCAAATCGGTCAATCACGATGGCCAACTCGGTGGTGCGCAGTTCAGCCACCAGTTCGAAAGCTTCTGACTTTGCTTCGATGCGCGGCAGGGTCAACGCGGACCGCATCGTTGGCGGGCTCTCCAAGTGTTCACCATTGGGGCCATGGGCACCGGGAGCGGCGATGACGGGCTCG
>CAIQBN010000264.1 GCA_903870065.1 uncultured beta proteobacterium
CCACTCAGCCTGGATGCGTTTGGCCAGCCACTGCACAACTTTGATGCCATCACGGCCAGTGTGTGCAACCTCAACCCGACCAGCCGCGGCACGGTGCACATCCGCAGCCCGCAGTTTGAGCAAGCGCCGGCGATTGCACCGAACTACCTGAGCACTGAAGCGGACCGGAAAATCGCTGCCGACTCGCTGCGCCTGACGCGCACCATCGTGTCCCAGCCGGCACTGCAGAAATACCAGCCCCAGGAATACAAACCCGGTGCCGAGTTCCAGACCGACACGGAACTGGCCAAACTGGCCGGAGACATTGCCACCACGATCTTCCACCCGGTTGGCACAACCAAGATGGGGCGCGAGGACGACGTGATGTCGGTCGTGGATGCAAGGCTCAAGGTGCATGGCGTATCGGGCCTGCGCGTGGTGGATGCCGGCATCATGCCGCTGATCACCAGTGGCAACACCAACTCACCGACGTTGATGATCGCCGAGAAGGCCGCACAGTGGATTATGGAAGACGCTCAGCTTGAAACGAAGGGTTAATCCCAATGCGCCAACGTGCGCGAATTGCTACAGTTACGCCACTCAAAGGTTAGACAGCAACTGCGAAGCGCCTGATGGAAGTAGATGCCGAGGAGAAGGCAAGCAACAATCAATAATTTCCGCATCCACCCTGAGATGCGGCTCACAAAAGCACTGATTTGATCAGTGCTTTTTTTTGCCTGCTCTTTTCCTTCTTTTTGCCGGATCAGGAAACCGCAAGCGGCCCGGCAATCAATCTTTCCCCCGCTCCCGCAAATCAATGCAAAATCCGTCCATGACGATTGATCTTCCCGTTGTTCCGCTGGGTCAACCTACTACGCAGGCCGAGTTGCAGGCCTTGGTCAACTCCACGCCGGGCATTTCCCTTCTGATCGACCTGGAGGGAACCATCGTCTGCGCCAATATCAAGTCCACGCTGCACTTTGGCATTGCGCACGATGAGTTGATTGGTCGTAACGTCTATTCCCTGTTTGACGAAGCCACGTCAATTGGGCGTCGGGCCATCGTGCGCCAGGCTGAACTGACACGCGCCCCGGTATTTCTGGAAGATGAGCGAAACGGCCACTTTTACCGCCATAGCCTGGTCCCCGCAATTGACGCTGACGGTGTGGTGCGCCGGGTTGCCGTGTTCGCGGAAGACATTACCGAACGCAAAACGGCAGAGCTGGCATTGCGTGCCAGTGAAGAACAGTTTCGATTCCTCGCAGAGAACACGGCCGACACCGTATGGCAGCTTGACCATCGGATGTGTTTTACCTACGTCAACGGCTCGTACGTCCACCTCAGCGGTTTTCCGCTTGAAGAGATTATCGGGCGTCCGGTCATGGAATTTTTCACGGCCGAGGGACGCGCGACCGTTGCCGCCATGATGACCAAGCGCCAACAAAGCGAGGCCGCAGGAAAGACCAACGCCGCGCTGCGATTCGAGGTACCCCATCTGCGCAAGCATGGGAATCCGTTTTGGGCCGAAATCAACTCGAAACCGATTTACGATGCAACCGGTGGCATTGTTGCCTTCAATGGCATCATGCGCGACATTGACGAGCGCAAACAATATGAAAAGAAACTGGAGGAAGCAAACCGCTTGCTGGAAGGGCAACTGCGGGAGATTGTGGAATTGCAGACCCGACTGAAGGACCAGACGGTTCGCGACCCGTTAACCGGGTTGCACAACCGCCGATACATGGAAGAAACCCTGCCCAGGGAAATGGCCCGGGCCAAGCGCGAAGCTTATCCCCTGGCGCTGATCATGGTCGACCTGGACCACTTCAAGCGCATCAACGACACCTATGGCCACGCCACAGGCGATGCGGTACTCAAGGCAATGGCCTCCATTTTGCTCAACGGCGCCCGCGAAGGCGACATTATTTGCCGCTATGGCGGCGAAGAATTCCTGGTTGTACTACCCAACATGAGCACCGAACAGGCCATGGCGCGCGCCAGCGCCTGGCAAGTAACACTGCGCCAAAGCCCCGTACAGCATGGCACATTTTTGGTGGCAAGTACCTTGTCGGCCGGCATTGCTACTTATCCCGGCAACAGCTCCGATATTGAGACCCTGTTGCGCCTAGCAGATGACGCACTCTACCGGGCCAAGGCCAACGGGCGCGACCGGGTGGAGTTCGAACCCCCTTCATCCCAGTCGCCGCAACTGCCAGACTGAGCCTGCGTCGCACACGCACGCCCTTTTGCAAAACGTGCCCTTCCCGTAAGATTTGCATAATAAATGACGCTGTAGCCCTCGTCGATACTGCGTACTCAGCTATTATTTATATAGCATTTTGAATTCCGATGGCAGTGCGAGAATGGGTCAATGGAATTGCTTTTTGTGTCCTTAGCCTCACTGCTGGCCGGTTTTGTCGATTCAATTGTCGGCGGCGGCGGTTTGATCCTGGTCCCGGCCCTGTTTGCCACTTTTCCCACCACACCTCCTGCGACTCTGTTTGGAACCAACAAAGGCGCGTCGGTGTGGGGCACCGCGATAGCCACCGTTCAATACAGCAAGCGGGTCAACATGCCCTGGGCCGCCCTTGCGCCGGCCGCCGCAGTGTGTTTCATGTGCTCCATGTGCGGTGCCTGGCTGGTAACGCTGGTTTCGCCTGACTATTTGCGCAAAGCCTTGCCCTTCGTCCTGGCGCTGGTTCTGGCTTACACCCTGGCCAAAAAACAACTCGGGCGTGACCATTTGCCCCGTTTCAGCGGCCGCCAGGAGGCGGGCGTGGCCAGCGCGATAGGCGCAGTGATTGGCTTTTACGATGGCTTCTTTGGCCCTGGCACCGGTAGTTTTTTTGTGTTCCTGATGGTGCGGATACTGGGCTACGATTTTCTGCATGCCTCGGCCAGTGCCAAACTGCTCAATACCGCCTCCAATCTGGCGGCGATTGCGTTGTTTGCGCTCAAAGGACATGTCTGGTGGCACTTTGTCCTTGCTATGGCGATTGCCAATATGCTGGGCAGTCTGGCTGGAACACATCTTGCCCTCAAGCACGGAACCGGATTTGTGCGTGGCGTGTTCATTGCCGTGGTGTCGGCCCTGATCCTCAAGACAAGTTACGACGCGTTTCTAAAGTAAGTTGGGCCTGCCGGGGGCGCTGGGCCAATTGTCCCGTCTTGAAGAATGCAATGCCCTGCTGTAACTGCTGAGCCTGGGCCGAAAGCTCTTCGCTTGTCGCTGCAAGTTCCTCACTGGCACTGGCATTTTGGTGGGTGGCTCTGGAGAGTTGCCCCATGGCACCACCAATTTGCACCACCGACTGGCTTTGCTGGCCGCCCCCTTTGCTGCCAACGGTGTCGTCACCACCACCGCCGTGCAGAATGTCATCGTCTGGGCCCAGGATGATAGTCTGG
>CAIQBN010000265.1 GCA_903870065.1 uncultured beta proteobacterium
CGACACCTCGGAATCTTCCATGAGGAAATCGCCGCGACCCACCGATACGCCGCCACCGTGTCGGCCATTCGCGAATGCGGTCAATGCCTTGGTCTGGTTGCCGACGACGGCACTGCGTGACACCTTGGTGAGCCCCGACGTCTGAACCAGCATTCCGCCGCCACCACCGTCGGACACGTTGTTTTCGATACGCGAATTCGTCACGGTCACGGTGGACTTGGTCACGAGGTAGCGCCAGGACGCCAACAACCCGCCGCCATAACCCTGACCTGCGGCTGCCGTGCTCACTGCGGTGTTGCTGCTCAGTGTCGAACCGTCGATAGTCAGCGCCGCGTCGTTCTCCGGCAGGAAGGAAATCGCACCACCGCTGACAGCTTCGTTCGCGGTGAGCACCACGTTCGCCAGTGCCAGGGACTTGTACGACCGTATCGCGCCGCCGGATTCGTTGGTCTTCTTGCCGTTGGTCAGCGTGAGGCCGGAAAGCGTGACCAGGAAATCCGGACGAACGGAATATTGCGTTGCGTTGTCGATAGCGAATATGCGTCCGTTGAGATTGCCATCGATGGTGAGCAGCGCTGCGCCCGGGCCGGTGATGGTCAGCGCGTCGGTAATGCTGAGTTGCCCAGTGGTGAGCGTGATCCTGCCCTGCAAGCCGACCGCAAAGCCGATGGTATCGGGGCCGGGGTTGCTGTTGGCTTGAACAATCGCATCGCGCAGACTTCCGGCGCCGCTATCGTTCAGGTTGCTCACCGTCAGAGCCTGCGGCACGGTGCCCGTGCCAGCGAGCGACACGGTGTGCGGGCTGCTGGCATCCGTGGTGGCGATGCTCAGCGTGCCGGTGCGCGCGCCCATCGCGACGGGCGCGAAAGTAACGGCTATGGTGCAGGTGGCACCGGCGGGCAGCGTGTTGCCACAGGCCGACGTGTAGGCAAAGTCGCCACTGGCTGTGATACTGCCTATCGCGAGCGGTGTTGCGGCGTTGTTGGTTAGCGTGACCGTCTGCGCCGCGCTGCTGGCACCCAATGCGTAGTTTGCAAAGTTAAGGCTCGACGGCGAACGAGTCACCGCTGCGGGCAGCGTGGTGACACTGAAACTGCTCGTGGCCACGCCGACCGTCACTATTGCCGAGGTCGTGGTGCTGAAAGTGCTGGCCGCGGTAATGCGCGCCGTCACTGTCTGGCCGTTGCTCACGCTGCCGGCGGCGGAGGTGAACGCGCCGCCGTTGATGCTGTATTCGCCACCGGTCACGGAAATCGGTACGGCTGCGCCAAGACCGCTGATCGTTACCGCGTTGGATAGCGACGTCGCACCAATAGCCCATCCGGTTTGGGGTGCGAAGACAAATGGATCGGGAATGGCGCCCACGCTGGGCGGCGCGTAGGCCATGCCGACCAGTCGTCCGCTGCTACCCAGGGTGTCGGTAGGCTGCACAAGGGTGTTGGCAAGCACACCGGTACTGCCATTGACCGAGAAAACGGAAATATTCCGGCTGATTCCATTGGCGGCAAACAGCACATTGCCCGACTGATTCAAAGCGAGTGCTTCGGTCAGCGTCCCGCCTGATGCAAAGGGTGAGCCCGCCACTGGGGCGACGGCGGTAGAGGCACCCGAACCAGCAATCGAGTAAACCCCGATCCTGTTCCCGGTGCGGTCGGCCGACATATAGAAGCCTGCGGGGTGCAGTACGCCGTGTACGCCGGTGGTCAGGCCGGATAGCGTCGAACCGATGGACGTCGGAATGCCAGACGAGGTTGTATAAGACAGCACCGAACTGGGTATTCCGTTGGTGGTGAGGAACATTCGACCTTGCGCGTCTGTTACATATGCCCCCGGCGCAAAACTCGCGCCAAAAGGCGAGCCGGCAAGCGATGCAATCGACCCGGTGCCGGGATCGACCTTGAAGCCTCCAAAACGATTCAGGAAACTCCAGTTGCCGCCGGTGTAGAAATAGTTGCCGTCACGGCTGAATGCGCAGGAAAACGCATTCGCCATGTTGTTATCGTTGGAGGTACTAGCCGTATTGACCAGCGCGGCGGACGAAGACGAGACGTTAAAACTTGCGATCCGGAAATTGTCCCGGTCCCCGGCAACGAGCGGCGATCCGGATGGATGAACTGCCAGGCACGCCCATGAGCCAGGCACCGAAGGGGCAGGCAAGGCGAATGGGCTGTAGGGAAGTGGCGTCAATGCGCCCGTCGTAGTATTGGCGCTGAAGGCGCTGACCGTAGACGAGCCGACATTGATGGCAAACAGGCGGGAATTTGCGCGATCAAAGTACAAAGTTTCGCTTCTCGCATCGCCGTAGCCCATGCCGCCGGTCGCCAGTGGGAATCCGGGAAGCGCGGCCAACGCGCCTGTTGTCTCGTCGACACTGAATCCGTAGAGAGTGTTTCCGGCCGTGCTGTCATTCAGGACGTAGAGGAAGCCGGGCTGGGTAGACGCTGCGCTGATCGTCAAGCCGGCGCTAGCCGGCGCCGACGTGCCGCCCGAATTGCTCGCCGTCACGCTCACGGTATGCGTGCCCACCGCAAGGCCAGTTCCACTGCCGTAGGTATTGATTGACCCACTACCGACAAGGACTCCATCCAACGACCATTGGTAGTTGGTGGGACCGTTAGTGCAGTTTGCGGTAAATGCTTGTCCCGTTCCGAACGCGACGCTTGCCGTCGCCGGAGAAACGCTGCATGTCGGTGCAGGCGAAGCTGTGGTCGATACAAAAGAACCGCTCACCCCACCTACCGTAAGGGTAGTCAAAGTCGACCCGCCGGGTGTAGCGGATGTCGTGTGGCGAACGCAGACGGTGTTTCCGTTCGAAATGCTGCCTGCTGCTGCAGCAAAACTTCCAGTACAACCTATAGAGAACTCTCCACCCAAAATCGAAATGCTGGCAGCGGTATTAATACCAGATATCGAAACAGCGTTCGACTGCACCACCGATGAAACTGCTGCGCCAATCAGAGACCCAAAGCTGAATGTGTCGGGAACCGCATCGGTCGCTGATGCGGCCTGTGTTACCTGGATATTCGACCCGCCCGGGCCGCCTACCTTGAAATTGCCGACCCGTGCTACGTTGCTCAGGTTTGGCTCAATACTCAGCACAAAGGAAGCTTGGCCAAAGCCATCCGCACTGGCCTGCATCCAACTATCTGTGGTGTAAAAGCCCCAATGACATTGGCTAATTGCTCCCGCTGGATCACTGAATACATTCACCGTTTGGCTGCCGCCTGCCGCAGATACTGACATCGGCACCCGAGTTGTACCATTCACGACGGTAGGAACATTGCCAAGCAGATAGCCACAATTGTAGGAGTCCACCGCAATATCCCAATCGCGATTCAAACGGATAGTACGAATGCGGCTTTGCGTTTCCAACAGATCTCCGGTAATTCCCCAATAGCCCAAGCCGACGTCGGGCACCACTTCTACCGACACCAAAGTATCGGTCGGGTAGCTCTGCGAAAATGGCAGCGTGACCGGAACGCCATCGATTCTTACCTGCTTCCCCATCCCCGGCGTACGGTTGGCAACAGTCAGGGTATTCGTTGTTGCGGGGACGCAGTGACTTGCAAACGCGGACAGGTTGAGGTTGCCTACGTAGCCATTCGGACAAGACACCTTGACTGGTGCTGACTGTGATGCAGCGCTGGTACCATTTCCAATCGATACGGCAACGCCCACCGTCCAGACAAATCCGTCACCGTCGATCGCCAGCAGACTGCTGCCTTCTGTCTGACCCAACTCGACAATATTGGTCAGCCCCGCAATCAACTGAGGCACGGGCTCTGACACGCTTATCGTACCCCGGCCCAGTTGTCCGAGGTTATTAGCCCCCCACGCATAGACGCGACCGGCATTGGTTCGCACATAGACGACCTGCGATCCCGCGACGACTTGTGCCGCATCCGTGATCCCAGGAACCTGAATCGGACGATACTCATTGGCGTCGCGTACAGCACCGCCGTTCGTTGTGCCAAATCCCCACACCCAGACGCTACCATCGTCACGCACGGCATACGCATTATCGCTATTCGTGGCGATTGAAACGACCCGATTGATGCTCGGCAGAGCAACGGGAACTGTGCAATTTTGAAAAGCACCATTTGGGGCGTAATTGATCCCTTGCCAGAAACAATTGCTCCCGTTGGTTCCGTCATCTCGCAAACTGATGACAGCACCGTCTTTTCGGAGCGCAATGGTCGGATTTCCACGCGTCGTCCCGGCGATATCAACAATGTCTGCCACAGTCACGACTGGCATATTTGCGCCAGTCTGATTGACAAACCAAAGCGTTCCGTCTGTCTTCAAGCCCAGACTTCCGCTCATTCTGACAAATCCATTCATTCGCGACTCGACTGCGGGAACCCGAGAACCTCCCGCATCGCCCCAGCGTTTCCAGACGCCAGAAGTATTGACGGTAATCAAGCCCAGAATCGAACTGACGCTAGTGCCAACAACATCATCCGAATACGGAAGAAACAACGGACGCAGCAAGGCTGGCGTTGCTCCGATCTGCGGAGTGATCGCATCGTAATTCGGAAAATCCGTGTATCTGAAATTGCCCCACGTCACCGTACGCCCGTCATCAAGTCGCACCAGACTGTTCAGGGAACCACTTGCCATCCTTGGCTGCGGGCGCAAGGTTAGAGATGGCGAGAACGGCTGCTGCGCCTTGGCGGAATAGTTGCAAGTAAATCCACTGCCCGGAGTGAAGTTGAAGGTGTTTGTCGCTGGCTGGTAATAGGGCGTTTCGGCACAATCAACTCTATAAGAGGTCCCGCTTACGAGGCTGATCCTTTCGCCACTCGATTGCCAAGTATTCGTATTGATGTTGTTTCCCAGCACGCGCCATTTCTGGTCTGCGCTCATGCTGGGATTTATTATTCCAGTAACCGATACTTGCGTGCTGGAAAAAACGGGCGTCAGGATTCGATTACCATGTATCGAGAAAGCATAGCTCGCGCCCGTGCTTACTATGGTTCCACTATCCTGCCATCCGGCAAATGTGTATCCGTTCGATGGCGTTGCGCTGAGATAAAGCGTCGTTCCGTCGGCATAGGGGCTACCGCTGGGTGTCACGCTTGCCGTTCCACCCACCGCCTGATTTAGTGTCAGTGAGTACGTCGCTGCCGGGACATTCGCCGGCTGCGATACCACTAACATTGCTCCTCCGACAGTAATGGTACAGCTACGCGCAGACGTTCCATTCGCCGACACAGCAATATTTAGCGCGGCCTGTCCAGAGCCATCTGCCGTCAAGGACGCCGCTGACACTAGGCAGTAGGATTGATTGCTTGCGACTGTAGTCGCACAGTTCGGCTGCGTACTGATGCTTACGGGGTAATTGCCGCCAGTCGATGAAACAGCGAGCGATGTCGATGCTACTGCGAACGTGCATTGGTTTTGGCCAAAAGTAAATCTTCTGGGCGGTGAAATTTGCCCAGCCATCGTTGGCCCCCTCGCCTTGACTGCCCAGTAATAGGAACGACCAGGGCTGAGCGCCGCAGCATTGAAAGTAATACTGTTGTCACTGGTGATCATGTGGACAACGCAATTACCTATGCAATCGTCGTCAATCGACTGCAAGGAAAGACTTGCTGCGTCACTTGCGACAAGCACCCTGTAACTGGTCGCGTCGGTTACAGGTGCCCAAGACAAAGCCATCCAGTTATCAACCGGCTGAATCTGGCCGTCAGCCGGTGCAAGTAATGCCGGTGGCGGAAAAGTGGAAGTCAGGGCAAGACTGAATTGACGTAACTGCGATAGATAGCCAATTCTGTCGCCATTGCCGAGCGCTTGAACCCGCCAAAAATAGGTTGTACCTGGCAGCATAAAGCTAGTGGATGGCTTGAAGCTAGTACCCATTACGATAAAGGATGTACAGCCGACACAAGAACCAGCAACCGGGTCTTCCGGTAGCGCAGCGAGTGTCCGGGCAAGATAAACACGATAGCTCTCGGCACCGGCCACCCCCTCCCATTTCAAGGTCGGGGAGGCTGTTACCACAGCGCTATTCAGGGGTACGTCTAAGGTCGGCGCGGGAAGCAAGGCCTCGGCATTTGCCGGCACGACAAATGACTTAAGGTTGCCCAAAACGCGAACACCATTGGCCTCAACAAATGCTCTCCAAGATACCGTGGCTCCAGGCGCCGCGACTTCAGATAACAAAATAGAAAACGACCCTTTTGTTTGACCAGTAATGGATTGCGATTGCTCGCCATTGGTAGCGGATCCGCTTTGCCAGCTTATCCCCGCTACAAAACTTGAGTACTTTGTAACGTTATATCCACCGTGCAGGACAATGCCTGTTGTTGACGCAGTAGCCGCGCCGGTCATTGCATCAAACGATGGTTGTGGCGCGTTGGCCAGGATTTCGCGAACCTTTTGAATAATTTCGTTGTTCTTGGTTTCACAAATGTGAGCAATTGCTCCTTTCCCCAGCCCATCACAATCGTTGACCTGATTCGAATCACTGACTCGGTTGATATAAAAGTCAGATTGACTGTGTGTTAACCCCGCACGAGCGGCGGCGGGAATACTCTCAATCAAGGATTGTGAGTTCAAAGGAACAATTCCATCCCCCCGCCCACCTCCCCAAGTTGGAATTACGTTAAGTGGACCAAGCAATATCGGGTCACCAAATACATCAACGTACGCTGCAACGTTGAGCACACTGAGTGGTGACCATTCAAATAGCGGAACCCGATCGAATGTTTTCCAAGTTTGAATCCCACGAAGCGAAAAATACTTTACGTCCAGTGGCAAAGGTTTATACGGAGCGAAACCGACAACTGGACTCTGCA
>CAIQBN010000266.1 GCA_903870065.1 uncultured beta proteobacterium
AAACCAGTGGGGCTGGGGTGGCTTCACCACGCAAGATATGCACCGCAGCGAACTGACGGCCCGCGCTGTGGCGCTGGTCTACAACTGGTGGAGCTGGTACGTGCGCGCGGCAAATCCACAGTCCAGGCGCGAGGCGCTGACCAGCCGCCCACTGCTGCTCGCTGCGGTGGGTCGCGCCACCCACTCAGGGGGCAGAACCGAACTGCACCTTACCCCAATGCATGCCGAGGTGGGCTTGATCAAGACGATGATCGCCAATATCCAGAGTGCTATTGCCTATGTGAGAAGAGCTGCGGAGCAGTTGCCAAAAATTGATCGCTGGCGCACCCTACTTGGTTACATCTGCGAACGAATTACGCGTCAAACCATCTTGCCGCCCCAGCCGACAGCCCTTTCCGGCGTCGGGTAACTGCGGTTTTTAGGTTGAATCTAGTTTGGCCTCATAACCCTGAGTCGGCTGCGCATCACCCGGTACAGAATCAGCGCCATAAAGCAAATCGACGCGTGGGCGTGAATCCGATCGGGCAGTCGGTGAAAAATCGGCCCGATCTCGATTTCCGACTTCAGCACGCGAAACCCGCGCTCAATGTCTGCCAGTGACTTGTAACGTTTGAGCAACTCATCGGGCGTGAAGTCCGGCGCATTGGTCACCAGCAGCAACTTGCCATCCATCATCCGTGCGTGCTTCAAAGCTCGCTCATCGATGTCGTAGTACCGCTATGGCTGTGGCACCCAAGGCGCGAATCCGCTGTACCACCTGATCAGCTGCCAATGCATTGGCCTGATAGTTCACCGCCACGGCATACCCCGCACGTGCTGCCTGCAAGGCCGTTGCGGCACCAATGCCGCGCGAAGCGCCGGTAATCAAAATGACAGGATTCACAGGATGTAAACCTTTCACACATCAACCCAAGCGCATTCACATGTGAAATGCCTCAAAAACTGCGGTTGTTTGGTGATCTTGACGCCGCGGATACTGGCCGCTTTTTCTTTCACCTCAGCAATCACTTCGGCCGCATAGTCAAAATGGCTTTGTGTGTACATGCGCCGCGGGAAAGCCAGGCGCACCAGTTCCATGCTGTGATAGGTTTCGGTGCCGTCCGCCAGACGCTTGCCAAACATCACAGAGCCAATTTCCACGCCCCGAATGCCGCCCTCCAGGTACAACGCGTTGCACAGCGCCCAAGCCGGGTAATGGGCTACGGGCATGTCCGGCAACACGGTTCGCGCGTCGATATAAACGGCGTGACCGCCGGTGGGTTTTACGAAACCTACACCAGCCGCCTCTAGTCGCTCACCCAGATACTCGGCGGTGCGCAGACGGTAGCGCAGGTAATCCTCTTGCATGCCCTCCTCCAAGCCAACTGCCAGCGCTTCCAAGTCGCGTCCGGCCAGGCCACCGTAGGTAGGGAACCCTTCTGTCATGATGAGCACGTTGCGCACCGCATCCATCCACTCTTCGCTTTTGAGCACGATAAAGCCGCCAATGTTGACCATGCCGTCTTTCTTGGCGCTCATGGTGGCACCGTCGGCGTAACTAAACATCTCTTTCACGATGGTCTTGATGGGGGTGTTTTCATAACCCGGCTCACGCATCTTGATGAACATGGCGTTTTCAGAGAACCGGCACACGTCAATGATGAACGGTTTGCCATGTTTTTTGAGCAGCGCTGCGTAGGCGCGAATATTGGCCATGGACACGGGCTGGCCGCCACCGGTGTTGTTGGTCACAGTGATCATGCCAAAGGGTATCTTGTCGCCGCGCTCTTTCAGCAGGGTCTCGGCCCGCTCCAGGTCGATGTTGCCCTTGAACGGGTGAATCGTCGAGGGCTGCAGGCCTTCGGCAATCACCAAATCCAGTGCATCGATGCCAAGGTACTCTAGGTTGGCCCGGGTGGTGTCAAAGTGGCAGTTGTTGGGTACCACGTCGCCTTTTTTACACACTGCGGTAAAGAGTACTTTTTCAGCGGCGCGCCCTTGATGCGTGGGCACAAAAAACTTCATCCCGGTAATGTTCTGGATGACCGCCTCCAGTCGGTAAAAGCTGCGCGCACCGGCGTAGCTTTCGTCGCCCTCCATGATGGCTCCCCACTGGCGGCTGGACATGGCGCCGGTGCCAGAGTCGGTCAGCCAGTCAATCAGCACGTCTTCAGCGCGCAGCTTGAACACATTTAGTTTGGCAGCTTCCAGCAGGTCAACCCGCTCAGCGCGGGTGGTCATGCGGATGGGTTCAATGCTTTTGATGCGAAACGGTTCAATCAGGGTTTTGGGCATGGCAGTCATTCGTGTTGGTTTAAATGGTGCGTGAAGGTAGCACCGCCAGAAAAGGCGTGGTGTCGGATATTTCCAACAAACTCAAAATTTGCTGCATCAACAAGCTGCATAGCATTGCCAGTTAAGCTTCAACGCAACACAGGCCAAGGCTCCAACCATGCACTCCCTTCATCCGACACCCCATAAAGACCAAATTGCACTGCTGCCAGAATTTGAACGCCTGAGGCCAGACCGCATAGCCGTCGTCACCACAGTGACCCAGGCGCGGGACGCCATGAAGGATCTGAGCGCCAGCATGATGTGGGGTTTTGACACAGAGTCCAAGCCGACTTTTTTCAAAGACCAGTTGTCTGACGGGCCCCATGTAGTGCAACTCGCGACCCAGCACAAAGCCTGGGTGTTTCAACTGCATCAACCCGACTGCCAGGCTGTTGTTGCCGAGTTATTGGCTCTGCCGGGTGTAACCAAGGCCGGGTTTGGCCTGGGCGACGATCGCAAACGCATCTTGTCCAAACTCGGGGTGGATGTGGTTGGCATGCTTGATCTGAACAGCGTTTTCCATGCACGTGGTTACCGCAAGGACATGGGCGTCAAAGGGGCGGTGGCGGTGCTGTTCAATCAGCGCTTCATCAAATCCAAAAAGGCCGCCACCTCCAATTGGGCTCAACCGATGTTGAGCCAGGCTCAGGTGGTGTACGCCGCCAACGACGCGTATGCCGCCCTGCGCGTGTGCATGGCATTGCTACCCGGCTGAGACGTCCGGCTTCACTCTGCTACTGGCACAAAAGTAGGCTCTTTGTTGGGCACCGGTGCGTGTTGACGCGCCAGCAAGGTGTACATGGTGGGCACGACAAAGACCGTCTGCAGCGTACCCAGGCTCATGCCACCCACAATCACCCAGCAGCCTTGTCCAATGAGGTATGAGCCTGAACAGAGGCTCAGTTTGTCCAGACCTTGGCGAGCCTGGTTCAATGCCTTGTTCTGGAATGAGACGGAGCGTTTCAAAGGGTATCTTCAGGCTCCAGCTTCGATGTCACATCATCATTGTCGGGTGCATGGTTTGTTTGAGCATAGTCTGGATTGTGCGCAGCGGGTGCGTGTTTTAGCCAAAGATGATCCAGCGGTCAATCTGGATGTTTTGACGATGGCGGCTTTGACGCACGATGTGGGTAAGGCGCAGGAGTATGAGTGGAACAGCTTCAAGCATTGTTGGGGTCTTTCTGGCCGGGGCTTTTTGCTGGGGCACAAGTTGTCGGGGTTGGAGTGGTTGGTGCAGGCGCGCCAGAGTTTGATTGCGCGTAATCAGTTGCCAGGGCTTGCAGCGATAGCTTTGTATCACGCGATCACGGCCAGTCATGCGCCCGATTGGGTGGGTTTGCGTGGGCCACGTTCACCGGAGGCGTTTTTTCTCGCAAGTGTGGATTCGCTCTCGGGAAATTGTGAGTTGGTCAATCGGCTGGCTAATCCGGCTGGGGGCTTTGGGGGGTACCACTTATCTTTTAGGGGGGGGCGCCGTTTACGCTGGGGCAGGCACAATTGTTACGGTAATATCCATGCCATGGGTGAGCCGCAACAACTGAAATTGGAAGCCATTGAGGCGCTGATCAGCGCCAGAAATGTCAATGATCTGTCAATCCGTGAAATCATGGAAGACATCATTGACGACGCGCAGATGGCGGTTTTCCTGCCAGACTCCCTGTGTCAGATTGACCCCCGAACTGGGGACGTGATCGTGTATAACTCGTCCAGAGCCACCCGCCTGCACACGACGGCCACTGTGGCACCCATCGACAACCATGCCGACCAATGCCCCATCTGCGCTGCAAAAAGTACAGGGGTAATCGATCTGCAACCCTTAAGCGAAGGCTTTACCTTTATCAACAAGAATCTTTATCCGATCCTGCACCCTGTCGAGAATCTACAGGAAGACGCTAGGGGTGTGCCGCTGTATCCGGACCCCTTTCACCACGGTCGCAGTTCATATGGCATGCACCTGCTGCAGTGGACTTCTTCGATACATAACCGTGACTGGCACAACATGCCGCTGGCAGACTGCCTGATCTGTTTTGACCGACTGGCGGCGCTGGAACACAAGTTGCTTACTGACTCTGAAGGGTTTATGCCTGCTTCAGATCGCATGTTGCAAAAACTGCCGCATCACTTGGCAGAGGCGGACGTGGCCTGTGGGCCAAAGACGTTCGGCTACGTCTCCATCATTAAGAACTTTGGTCACGCTGCCGGTGCATCGCTGTCGCATGGACACCAGCAAATAGGCTTTAGCAACATCATGCCGCAGCGCTACTTCAACAATTTCAGCTTCATGCAGCGCAACGGGCAGACTTTCTCGGAGTACATGCTGCGCGAGAACCCACAAAGGCTGATGGTGCGCGACTTTGGTCACGCGGTGTTGATCGTTCCGTATTTCATGAAGCGTCCCTTTAACATGCTGGTTCTGCTCAAAGACCATAGCAAACAATACATCCACCAGTTGACCCCCGATGAGCGCTGCGATATGGTCAAGGCCATGGTGGCAGCCATTCAGGCCATCATTACCATCATGCCGCAAATGGGCAAGGTTCCGGCCTACAACATCAATATCAACAATGGACCCGGTGCCGGCGTGTATCTGGAGCTGCTGGCCAGCACACAACTAACGGGTGGGTTTGAGCACATCGGTCTGTGGGTCTGTCAAGCCAATCCGAATGACGTTGCTGCCCAACTTCGCCAGGTCATCAACGTCTGAAACGGTTGAAATCCCGGCGCTAACAGAATCGGTTCAGCTACGATTCTTGGCAATATAGATTTTTTTGTACTGCTCGCCTATCCTTTCAGGCTCAAGCGAAAGTTCGCCATTCATACGTGCTACCGACCAATGGCAATTGGAATGCGTTTGCGCCCGAAGGTTCCCGCCAGCGCGTCATAGCGCCCAGCAATGACAGTCCCGCAATGTGGGCAGTTGCCCTGCGGTGTTAGCTCGTAGTGCTTGATCTGGTACCAGTCCCGCTCGATCAAGTCAGCATGGCAATGTGGGCAATAGGTGGTATCACCTTCGCGGTGATGCACATTTCCCGTGTAAACAAATTTCAGACCTTCTTGCATCGCCAGCTCTCGGGCGCGCACCAGCGTGATCGGCGGCGTTGCCGCAATGTTGGTCATTTTGTGGTCTGGGTGGAAAGCAGAAAAATGCAGCGGCACGTCTGGCCCCAGTTCTTTGCCAATCCATTGGCTCATGGCCACAATCTCGGCGTTGGAGTCGTTGTACCCCGGAATCAGCAGTGTGGTGATTTCAAACCATACGGATGTTTCGTGCTTCAGATAGACCAGCGTGTCGAGCACCGGGCGTAAGTGCGAGCCGGTGAGCTTGAAATAGAAATCGTCTGTAAAGGCTTTGAGGTCGACGTTGGCCGCGTCCATCTTGGCATAGAAGTCACGCCGCGGCTGGGCATGCATATAGCCGGCGGTGACGGCCACGGTCTGCACGCCGCGTGCGTGACAGGCATCGGCCACGTCCATGGCGTATTCAGCAAATATGACAGGGTCGTTGTAGGTGAAGGCCACGCTCTTGCAGCCATGGGTCTGCGCCGCCTTCGCAATGGCATCAGGTGATGCCTGGTCCATCAGGCGGTCCATATCTTTGGATTTGCTGATATCCCAGTTTTGGCAGAATTTGCAGGTCAGATTGCAGCCAGCAGTGCCAAAGGACAGCACACTACTGCCAGGGTAAAACTGGTTCAGCGGCTTCTTCTCAATCGGGTCAATGCAAAACCCCGACGATCGGCCATAGGCGGTCAGAATCATCTGGTCTTGTTCGCGCATACGCACAAAGCAGGCGCCCCGCTGCCCCTCGTGCAGTTTGCAGTCGCGCGGGCACAGGTCGCATTGCATGCGACCGTCGTCTGCCCAGTGCCAGTAGCGTGCAGGGTAGGTTTTGAGGTATGTATCGGGCTGGGTCATGGTGCCAAACCATCCTCTTTCCATTTTTCTACGGTGTAGCGCTGTAGCCGCATGCCATCAGCCCAGAAGTTCTCGGGCAGCCCTGCCTTGCGTTTGAGCTGGCCAATGAACTCATGCACCGTTGGCAACTGTTCCCAGACCTGGGGTAAAAAGGTAGCGCGGTGCGCGCCATATTGCAGCACGATGCCATCCACCAGCGGGCGAAGTTGGGCCAGGGCTTGCGCCTCGCTGCCAAATTCCAGCGATTCCATGGGGGAGAGCAGAGACATTTCGACCTGGGTACGATCGAGTTCTTCAGCCTTGAGTGGTGTGAATCGCGGGTCGTGAAGTGCGGCGGAGACGGCATTGGCGCGCACGTCTTCACCGAGCGACCGGTGGGCCTGCAGTGAACCGATACACCCGCGTAGCTGACCTTTCTGGGTCAGGGTAACAAAGCATGCACCTGGCTCGTTCAGCCAGTCGGGCATCTCCACCGCCGCAATGGGTAGCCCCAAAGCTTTGGCAATCGATGCCCGCGCCATCGTCAGGAGGGTGGTGCCGCGCTCAGTGGACTTCATGGTCGTTCTCCCCAAAGGCAAAGGCGGCGTAGCCGACCACGCGCTGACGGTCGCCGGCGCTGTCGCCGGAATTGCATTGCGCCAATAACCGTGGTTGCAGATGGTGGGCGCGCGCGGCCAACAGCAGACCGTTAATCGGCGTAGCACCACAGGCTTGGGTATGGGTCAGATGTCCATCAAGACGCAAGATGAGATCAACAGTGTTTTGGTCCGTCTTTTGTGCAGCGGCATAAGGCAAAAAGTGAGATAGGTCGGAGCTTATGACGAGGAGAGTCTCCGGCCCACCCCATAGCGCTGTCAGCACTTGCGCCACCTCGTCTGAAGTGGCATCACCTACCGCCAGCGGCGCCAGCTTGAAACGGGGCAATATTGTTTGCAAGAACGGTAGTTGTACTTCAAGTGAATGTTCCCAAGTGTGTGCCTGCTGGCTGACTACTACCTGCGGCAGGTGAGCCAGCGCCGCTATTGCCTCGGCGTCGACCTCAATCTCTCCCAAAGGAGTGGAAAAAGCGTCAACACCCGGAACTGCCAGTCCGCGCACTGGAACGCGGTGTACCGGCCCGAGCAGCACCACGCGCTCAATCGTGTGTGCCATTGGACCAAGCAACGCATAGGCACTGGCCGCGGTGGTTCCGGAGTAAACGTAACCGGCGTGCGGTACGATGAACGCTTTGGGACTAGCCGTTTGCTCTGACGCCGGTTTGGTTGCGTTGGCAAGCATACGGGCGACCTCATCTGCCAGGGGCTGCCCTTGGCCGGGGTAAAAAGTGCCGGCAACCGCCGGTTTACGAACTAGGTGCATGGGACCTCCGTGACAATGGGCGTGTGCAACGCCTTTGCACCTATGTTAAGACGGAATCGCGGTTATCAATGCAATATCCGATCCATTGCAGTAGTTTCCTGACGGATTCGAATCCAAGGCACTCAGGGACAGCTGTCGAGATTTCGAACGACTGGGGTATCAGGAAGTTGAAATTTAACAGATGGATATGTTCAAAACCCGACCGTGACAAGCGTCTCCGACGTGCCCGAAGCCGGCGATGATTTTCTCGAAATGCCTGACCGATACCTGTCGTTGAACTGAATAAGTGATGGTCGCCGAATTGACGACGGGGTTCTATAAAGCTGCCTTTCAATTTGTCACGACAGATCCGTATTGCTGGTATTGGGGCCGGAAAAGTCTGGGGCAGGTAGCCGACACCTACGGATAGCCGCTTCCGGGAAGTCCAGTTGTCGCCCGCCACTTCCTCAAACACCCCATCGACTGCACCACATGGAAGTTCACATGCCCGTTCAGGTTGTGGCCGAAGCGGTGGATGAAGACTATTGCGCCAATTCGAAGGGCCGCCTTTTCCAAATCCTCCTCACCACCGGGGCAGCACTTGGCAGATAGGCTTCGCGCTATGTCCTGCAGAAAGTTGTGCAGCACCGTGTTGAGTGCCCACCGGCCGGGCTGCATGAAGTAGCGCAGGCGCTTGAGAACCGACAGGTGGGGACAAGTCTGATCCTGCAGGTGTGCCGCCGCCTTTACCATGCGCCGTGTGTTGCCCCTGGCCGCGCCAATGGGCCTGTGCCAAAATTGGCCATGCCCTACACACTCAACGCTCACGGACCACGCCTTTTGCTGTGGTTGGTGTTCTCTGCCCTGGGGGGGTGTGCTGCTGGCGAGCTCCGAGCTCCGAGCTGACGCAGCTGCGCGAAGCGTTTGAGACCGATGCCCGCATTAGCCACCGCTTGCTGAGCCAACGCGCGGTACAGCACGAAGCGGTGCTGGCCACGCTGGCCTTGCTGCAACCCACGGCACAGCCTGGCGTTGCCGACCCGGCAGAACAGCGTTTGTCATCGTTGTACCCGCAAATTCTGAGTGTGCAACGGCGTGACCCCGGGAGCAACTGGCCCAGCACTAGCCTGGCGGATGCCGAAAGCGCGTCGCGCCAGACGCGCCACGCAGCGCTGGCGAACCTGGATTTCTCGGCTCAGCGTGGGAGTTATCAGCTGGTGCTGGCGGCCCAACCCAGCAGTTTTGCTTTATTGATTGACGTGTCTGCCAGCGTGCCTTGGAGCGACTGGTCCATGCCGGTCCAAAGCAGCCTGGTGCGGGTAACGCTGGAGCAAGCAGGTCAAGTGTTTGTGGTGCAACCGGGGCGTGTCACCGAGTCGGGCTGGCGCTTTGAGTTTCGCAAACATCTGGCAAGCGTCAGCCAGCCATTTGAGCTGGTGGCTGTGCGCCAGGTGGGCTGGCTTGAGTTGCCCTGGGGCGTAATGGCCCTGTGGGCATTGCTTGGGGCGGCCCTGTTGGCAAGCTGGGCGGCCTGGCAGCGCCAGCGCAGCGCACGCCGCCGTGCCGAAGAATTGCTGCGCGTGGGGCACCCCATGTCGTTGTCGTCTGTCTACACCCTGCTACACCGCCATGACTGGCGAAAGCTGGCTCCGGATAAACGCTACCCACAAAGTGACCCTGAGGCTCAGGATGTGTGGAAAAAAACTCATCCAAACGCGTCCAAGACCTCTGCAAAGACTGGCAAGAAAAATCCATCCGATTGATGTTTCAGGACGAGGCGCGGTTCGGGCGCATCAACGATGT
>CAIQBN010000267.1 GCA_903870065.1 uncultured beta proteobacterium
CGTGCCGGCCAGTCTGATTCCAGACCTGCGGCAATCGCTGTTGCGCAACGCAGTCGCCAACATCTCCACGCTGGGTCCGCAAGCGGCATTGAGTGGCCCTACGGCCCGCGGTGACACACAAGCCATTGCGCGTCAAGCTGCAGCTTTGCATGCGTGGGACCCCAAAGTCGGTGCGGCATACGCGGCATTAAGTGAACTGGGACTGCGCCTGGCCCGGCGCGGGGCTACTTAAAACTGTTCGCCAGTCCGCCCTTTGCCCGTCAGATTCTGACGCACAAAAACCAACAGTGACGCAGCCACCACCAGTGCCAGCACCCATTGCATCGGGCGGTTTTCCTCAAAATCCTGGACCTCGGTCACCAGTGTGTAAACCGTGACGACCATCAGCAGCGCAATCAGCCGCAGGCTCCAGGACCTGGGCCTCAAATGCTGCGTGCCCATACGGGCCAGCAGTCGGGAACCCAGCATACCCGCCAACAGTCCAAGGCTCATACCGACCAGAACGTCACCCGGCCAGTGCGCGCCCACCGCGATGCGGGACAAGCCGGTTCCCGCTGCCAGCAGGAACAGCCAGAGGTAACGTGCCCTGCCCTTTAGAGGCAATGCGAAGTAGATGCCCGAGGCCACAGCAAAAGCCGTCAATGTATGCCCCGACGGCATGGAGACGTTGTGCAGCAGTTCCCCCACCACCCGCATCTGCGCGTTGTCGACCACAGCGGCCGGCCGGGGGCTCTCGATCAAACCTTTGCCCAAGCGCGCAAAGAGAATTGCAAACGGGGCCGCGCACAGCCAAGCCCACAACAGTCGCGGGGAATATACCAACAAGGGCGCAGTGACCCCCAGAATTCCCCACCCATTTCCCAGTAAGGAAAGGCCGGTCCATACGGGTGCAGCAATGGGCGCGCACAGGTGGTTAATGGCAATAAAGGTAGCCGGCTCGAAGGTATGCAGCCACAAAGGTGCAGCCAGCACCAAAAGCACACCAGGCAGCAGCCAAACACGCATTGCAATGGGCGCGACCTGCATCATGAAATTCCTACTGGCATGGGTTTAGGGCGGCCAGCCCAGCCACGACATGCATAGAACCGGAATGTGGCAATGTGTGTGCCCACGCGGCGCACGTCCTGTGTATCAAGCAATTCGCAGCCCGCAAAACCATGCGCGCCAGTTGGCACGGCATAAGCCATTTGGGACCAGTCCACCAACAGTGTGTCTGCACCCACCGCCAGGTCACCGGCCCATAAATCAAACTGATCGCGGCCGTCTGCGAGCACATGCACCGGGAGCGGTCGCGCATACCATCCGATTCGGCTGGCAAGCGTCCAGTTCTGCACACTGACGCTCTGCAAACCCTGGCTTGCCGCCAGCGCACCGGCGCGCTCACCCGCTTCACTCCAGCCATGCAAATCCGCCATCGGATTCTGCGACACAGGCTGATTGTCTTGTCCGGTCTTACCCGTGAAGAAGGGAACACCTGCGCTCACCATCAGACCCAGCAGGGCCACAACGCAAAAAACCTGAATCGCTGCCAGCCAACCAATAAACCTGCGGCGTCCACCCGCGTTCCAGGAACGCGCCAGCGAAAGACCGGCGAACGGCAGCAATGCCACCCAGGCAGGTGCACTCCAGTGCGGCAAGCTAGTACCCCCTGCAGACAACACAACCAGCACGGCAAACGGTATGACAAAAAACCACACCATCGTGCGCCGCGCCGTGGGCAACACGTGGTGCGCGCCGGACCATCCCCAAACCAACAAAGGTCCATAAACCAGCAACTGCACTACGAGAAATCGAAGTACATGCATGACATGCCAACTGCCGCCGGCACCATGTCCTGCCTGGTAGGCAAACGAGATCCACTGATTCTGATAGTTCCAAAACACCACTGGCATCACCAGCACCAGCGCCAGGGCTCCTGCGATCCAGAGCCACGCATTGCGAAAAACAGCGAGACCATGTGCCGCGACCAGACACAACACCACTGCCGCAGCAATCAGGATCGCGGTGTATTTGCTCAGGCCCGCCAGGCCCAGCAAACCACCCAACGTCAGCCACGGCAGGGGTCGGCGCACTGCTTTGGTATCGAGCAAATCCAGCATGGTCCACATGACTGCAACAGTCAAAAACATCAGCAGTGTGTCGGGCAGCAGGCCAATGCCCAACACATGCAGGAGCGGCGACAGGCACATCACCATCACGGCCCAGAACCCCGGCGAGGCGGCAGGTGCCCGGGCCGCTGGTTCCGACGTTTGCGCTGCGGTCCCCAATCGTTCAGTCAGTTGGTACACCAGCACCGCCGTGCCCAGCCAAAGCA
>CAIQBN010000268.1 GCA_903870065.1 uncultured beta proteobacterium
ATCGCGCTCAAGGACTGGTCGAGGTTTGAAGCACTCTTGGGTTCACGCTCGAATCGCTCGCAACTTCTGGGCCTGAAGCCAAAACCCCGTCTGCATTTCCACACCGGCCAAACCTCTGCGTGTTCGTACCGGCGGCCACATAACCATTAGGGCGACAAGTATTTGATGCCGATGGTTGCCCTACATGCGAACGCCTGGTACGCAATGGGCAGATCAGCGAATCAGTTGAGTGACGTCTGAAGCGGGAGTTGACAACGATTCCCTTGTCCACAAGACCATAGCTGTGACATCTATTAATACGCATTCCCTGATACAGGACTGTTTGGTGAAAATTCTTGAGATGGGAATGCGGGATCGAAAGACCCTACAAATGCCTCCAACCCTGTGTAAGCGCCTAGCTGAAGATGCTGCATTGGGCCATATGCCGTTGCTTCGTAAGGACATCCCGATCGTCCTGGAGGATTTGATGGGTGATACCAATCTAATGCTGCGCGTCAGGTTTTTAACTTGTCATCAGCCCGGAGCGCACGCACCTTCATCAACCTCCAGACCTTCAGCGCCAAAAGTACCATCGGCGCCAAGTGGTACAGCAGGTCAAAGATGTCCACGGGCTTGGTGAGATTGCCTTGTGACAGCATGCGCACCTTCTCCACCAGATGGGGCTCCGGGTTGATCGGTGCCACGGCCATCCAAGCTGCTACCAAGATGAGCAAGTAAAGAGGAATCCGGTCCAGCCAGCGCATGATCAGTTCTGCTTCCTGAAAATCACTTCCCCCGTCGGGGCATAGACCACGCGAATCTCCCCCTTGCAGTCAATGCTCAGGCTCTTGGCTGCCATAGCCACCGCCAATGCGCGGTCATGCACGATGATCTCGTTGGCGCTGGCGGTGCCCCAGCGTGCTCCGTTCAAGCCGCAGTCTCTTTCAATCCGGAAGTCTCCTCGCCCCATTCCTGTTGTCATCATTTTTATGTTCCCTCCGGTTGTTTTCTTGGGCCGGGAAATGTTTTCGTTGGCCTGAAGTGTTTCTTGTCCAAAAAGGCAGCACGGGGAGTCGAATTTCATCGAACCGCAGCCGAACTGTCTTGTTTCAATGCCCGAAATGCAAAACCAAGGCGTTAGCTTGGAGCCTATTCAAATGAACAGGCTTGTGTGCATATGGAGCCAATATGGAGCGGGAAAAGAGGTTCGAACTCTCGACCTATACCTTGGCAAGGTATCGCTCTACCAACTGAGCTATTCCCGCATGTAATCCAAAGAAAAACCCATCACAGGGATGGGCATTTCAAATTGGTGGCCTGGGGCGGAATCGAACCACCGACACAAGGATTTTCAGTCCTCTGCTCTACCGACTGAGCTACCGGGCCTAAGCCATAAATTATAGCAGGAAGATTTTGTATCCAATCCCAACAGGGAAGCGATCAATTGCCGTTTCGCTTGCCGCGAGTCAAATCCACACCGAGTTGCTTTAGCTTGCGGTAGAGGTGCGTCCGTTCCAGCCCGGTCTTTTCAGCGACACGGGTCATTGAACCATTCTCTCTTCCCAAATGGTATTCAAAATAGGCTTTCTCAAATTCGTCGCGCGCCTCTCGCAACGGCTTATCTAGCATAAAGTTTTGAGTCGCCTGCAAACCGAAATCAACCAATACCGCACCTGTTGGTGCAACATAGCCGCCGCTCTCAATCACAGGAGCAACAGGCTTGGGTGCAACGGCAGCCATGGACCTGTGCAAACTGCTCCGAGTTAGCCCTTGTTCCACTGCTTTCAGCAATTTTTGAAGTGTAATTGGCTTCTCCAGGAACGCCAACGCACCAATCTTGGTAGCCTCCACAGCGGTATCGATCGTCGCATGACCGCTCATCATGATGACAGGCATGGTTAGCACCCCGGTTGAGGACCACTCTTTCAGCAATGTCACCCCATCGGTATCGGGCATCCAGATATCAAGAAGCACAAGATCCGGACGCTCACGCACCCTGGCAGCACGTGCTTGCGCTGCATTCTCCGCTAACTCGACGTTGTGACCTTCGTCATTGAGGATTTCCCAAAGAAGATCCCGAATGCCGTGCTCGTCATCAACCACCAAAATGTTTGCCATGTTCTGTGCGTTATCCCTTTGATGCCAATGTGTCACGCTCAAATTGGCGCGACGTGACCGGTAGCCAATGATAACGATACTTGGGCTCCTATGACGACTCCGTCAACAACGCGGTTCACGATGTCGACGCGCGAAGCATGTTCGTCTGCAATTTTTTTCACGACAGCCAGGCCCAAGCCGGTACCCTTTGATTTAGTCGTTACATAAGGCTCGAATGCGCGTTTCAGAATGTGCTCCGGAAATCCGCCGCCACAATCGATGACACTCAAACGAACACGCGCCATGGCTTGCTGGAACTGTGTACGCACGGTGATGTCGGCGTCCTGATTCGCTGGCAAATTAAAGGATTCACACGCATCCTGTGCGTTTTGGAGCAAATTGTGTATTACCTGACGCAGCTGCTGGGCATCGCCGAGGACCATCGGACAATTGGGTGCCAGATCAAGGTACACAGGCACATGAATTTGATCACCCTCATAGAGTTGCAAAACGTCCGTGATCAGTGCATTTAAATCAACGGGTTGCAATTCGGCTGCGGGCAGACGGGCGTAGTCTCGAAAATCGTTGACCAAGCGTTTCATTGCTTCAACTTGATCCACTATTGTTTTCACCGATTTGGTCAAAATCGCCTGATCCGAAACATTCAGTTTTCCAGCCAATTTCCTTTCAAGCCTCTCGGCCGACAACTGGATGGGTGTCAGGGGATTCTTGATTTCGTGCGCCAATCTGCGCGCGACCTCCCCCCAAGCCTGAGCGCGTTGCGCCGACACAATGTCGGATATATCGTCAAACACCAGAAGTCGTGCACTACCCGGCAGTTCAGCCCCCCGCGCGACCAACGTTAATGCACGGTCGTATGGCCCCTGTGCCATCGAGCTAACACCGCCCAATTCAAAGGATCGCTGCCAATGGCTCAACTCTTGACCAACCCGTTGTGCAAGAAAATCGTCAAATTGCTTTTGTACCTCAATCGCAAATTCGCTCAGACCCTCGATCGCCGATAGCGTGCGTCCCTCATACTGCTCAAGTGGCACCTTCAAAATTCGAGCTGCCCCAGGGTTAAACGACCGAATTTGCCCCCACGCATCCATGACAATTACACCAGCCGTCAGGTTGTCAAGGATTGTCTGCAAATTTGCTCGTGCTGCATCAACCTGCGCCATACTGCGCTGAACAGCCTGACGGGCGTCGGCAACTTGCTCAGTCATGGAGGCGAATGCCCTGGTTAGCCCTACCAATTCATCATTGCCTTGCATTGCCAACTTGGGAGTCAGGTCGCCAGCAGCAACCTGACTGACGCCTTCGGCCAAGGTTAACAAGGGACGAGTAATTTGGTCTCCCAGCAGAATGGCCAGCAACACTGCCCCGAACACTGCCAAAAAGAGGCTGAGCGTCAGAGTGCCTATGTGCATGCGTTTAAGGCCCTCCCGCCCAAGCGCGCGTTCCTGATACTCCCGGTTTGCACTTTCAACAGCCAATGCATTCGCAACCAATGTTGGAGGCAGATTTCGGGAAACCTGCAAAAAACGGAGTTCGGGTGTGAGCCCCAACGAGGCGTTGAAAATTGGCACCAAAACCTTGATTCGAGCCACGCTCGGGCTAACCAAAGCCGCTTCATCCAAGCCCTCGATCCACGACAAAGATCGCTCAGCTCGGGCTGAGCGCAACTGGCCGGGCAAAGGTCTGTCAGGCGTCAATTGGAATCGCGATTGGCCTGCGCTCGCCATCAACTTACCTGAGGCGTTCCAGATGGTAATGTCTGACGCCCCCAATTGATCCACAAGGCGATCGAGAGCAAGACCGACCGACGACTCAGAGACTTCAGCTAATTGCGATGCTGCCGCACGGGTTTTGTTAGTCAAGTCGTTTGACAAGGTATCCAGGGTGACACGTCCCAAATTCAGTCCTGCGTCTAGTGCGCCCTCCACCTTCACATCGAACCAAGTCTCAATTGATCGGGACACAAATTGATATGAAACGACATAGATTAGCAATCCTGGCGCCAGACCGACAAGAGCAAAAATGGTTGCCAGTTTGACCAACAGTCGGCTTCCAAATCGCCCTTGACGAAAACGCAAGTACAGTCGAGAGCCAACCCACACGATGGCGCCGAACAGGATGGAGGCGACAACAACATTGACGGTGAAAAGTCGCGCATATTCCTGCTCGAACATTTCCCGGTTATTGGTGGCCTCCATCAACAAGTACAGCAGGGTCAAACCAATGGCAACCATCACTGCGGCTCCGCCCCCCAAGGTCCTGCGCAGAGTGCGGGAAGCCTGACTATCTTGCAAGGACCTCGCTTTGACTAACTGGGCCTTCATTTTGGTGCGGGCAGCAAGGTTACGCTTGACGATGCTTCAATGTCCCAGTCGGACTGCCCCAATGCGCCAATTTGAAATGGACGAGGCAACTGATTGAGGTCCAAACGGAAACGCAAATTCACTCTGTATTTTTGGTTTGAATCGAGTTCGCTTGCATCTGCAATTTTCCAACGAGAGAGTCGCTTGATTGCAATTAGTGCTTGGGCCAGTGTGTCAAATCCCTGATTCAGCACCAGACCCAAACCAGAGTCTCGGCCAACGCCGGTGTTTACATTCAGGCGCCAACGTCGTGTCAGTGGTTGGTATGCAAGTCGCGCGTGCCGCTCCGCTGAAACCAATTTTTTGTCATACCAATACCAGCGCTCCTGCAAAACGTCAGCTTCCATTACAAAAAACATGGGAATCCCTTTGACGAGTGCATCTTCCACGGCGGCAGGGAGTTCAAATGCGATTTGTGCAGACACCAGGATCTCGTCGTCAAGCCGTTCAACTTGGTACTGGGTAATTTCATTCGCATTGTCCGCCAACGAGGCTTGAGCACCCAATGCCAGCACAAGGATGCAAATTAACCGCATGGCCTGGCTAATCCATCCGTTTCTGGAGCAGAGCGTAAAAAAATCCATCATATTCACATGGCTGATTGTCCGGGACGCCCTCCGATTTTTTGCCACTTGTTGGAATTAAATGGCCAGGGGAGTCCAGTAAAACGGCATCGGTGTTGCGTGTGAGAAACGTTTGGATCTGGTCGCTGCCCTCCGCCAAAAACAGCGAGCAAGTGCAATACACCATCCGACCACCCGGGCGCAACAGCCCCCATAGCGTCTGAAAAATACTTCTCTGCAATTGCGCCAACTGTGCAATGTCTGTCTCCCGGCGCAACCATCGCACATCAGGATGACGACGCACGATGCCAGACGCCGTGCAGGGTGCATCAAGCAAAATTGCATCGAACAACTCACCGTCCCACCAGTGGGCAATCCGCTGAATATCGGCGGCTATGACCGTGGCATGCAGGCCAAGGCGCTCCAAATTTTGACGAATCAACTCCGTTCGCTTGGCGTCTATTTCGACCGCGACAACCGGACTGTCCGTCAGTTCCAACAAGTGCCCGGTTTTCCCGCCGGGTGCCGCACACGCATCCAAGATACGCAAGTTCTTTAGACCGCTTAACTCCCCAAGCAGCAAGGGGGCGGCAATTTGTGCCGCCGAGTCCTGAACTGAAACAAAACCGTCACTGAAACCAGGCAAACTGTGCACGGCGCTCGGGACTTTCAGGATGATCGCGCCATCAGCGCCAGCGGTTGCCTCAATCCGGTTTTCATTTAGTTTGGAGAGGTAGTCGCGTTGACTCGTCTTGCGAACGTTGACGCGCAAACCCATCGGCGCATGCTGGTTAGCCTCAAGCAAGATTTGCCGCCAATAGTCTGGATAGTCCTTTTGTACCCGGTCTATCCACCAGGCAGGATGATTCCAATAAGCCACAGGGTCGGTATCGGTCTTCGCGACCATTACATCCCTTTCGCGTAAGAATCGACGCAGGCAGGCATTTACAAACCCTGCATGCACTTTTGTGGATGCACTGCGCTTCGCCGCCTCCACGGTCTGATTGACCAATGTAAATGCGTCATAGGGCGCGCCGATGGATTGCCACGCAAGCGCCAATGTCACACACAACAATGCGTCAGTCGCCGCAGGCGGTGATTTCGCCGCCAACTCGCTTCTCAAGGCCTGTGCTCGTCCCAAATTACGCCAAACATGAAAGGCCAATGACTGAACCCCAGGGCGCAGTTCCGGTGACACACTTTCAATCGCTGCGGTGCCGGACGTACCTTTACGCACTGCCTGAATCACTGCTGCGGTTGCGTTTAACTGAAGCCAAAGCGGGGTTGCTGACTTGATCACGACTTCTTCCCTCATTACAGCAAGCCTGCGGGCCTGAAGCCCATTAACGGAACGACAACGCTGGCGGGAAACTGTCGCAGGGCTGCGTTGTATTTTTCCAATATTTGATTGAGCCCTCCCCGCGATGTATCCACGCGTTGCGCAATTGCGTCCCACTGGTTACGCATTACCTCAAGCATTGCGGGACCAGCAAGTTCCACCGGAACGAAACACAACGCGAACCATACTCTTTGCAATTCTTCGTGGGCGTGAGCCAAGTTGCTCAATGCCTCTGGGTCTAAAGCCATCGAGCGAGGACCCGTCATTGCATGGTCGACTTTCTTCAACGCAGCTGCCAAGTTTATCCATTCGACTCCAGTTTCATCAAGATGGGCAGAGTGAATTGGTGTGGCACTCGGACTCATTTCCTGTAACAACTCGGCATATTGGCGCAAATGCTTTTCAACCGAACCCAAAGCACTCAGTGCACGGGCCCGCATGCGCATCAATCTGTTGTATACCCCTACCCCCCAAAACAGTAATATCGCCAACGTGAACCACAGTAAAAACGATTCACTCATTTTTTCAACAGGCATGCGATTGGTTAATTTCAGGGTTGCACATGAAAAAAGCCTCAAGCCCTCGCTATAAGGGCTTGAGGCGCTATATTAAATATAGCAACTGTCAGTCGGTAGAATCGCCTTCGCTTGCCGACTGGTCGACGACCAGTTCTGTTTCCCCGGCCAACTCGGCAGCTTCTGCTTCAGCGATCGCACGCCTTTCGGCGTCGTCCATGCTTTCACGTACTTTGCGTGCTTCATGGTAGGCCAAGCCTGTGCCGGCCGGAATCAAGCGCCCAACGATCACGTTTTCCTTTAGCCCACGCAATTCGTCGCGCTTGCCCATGATGGCTGCCTCGGTCAACACGCGGGTCGTTTCCTGGAAGGATGCCGCACTGATGAAACTGTCGGTGGACAGCGAGGCTTTCGTGATACCAAGCAGCAGGTTGGTGTAGACCGCTGGAATTTTGCCGTCAGCCCGCAGGGCGTCGTTGGTGTTCAGCATTTCAGAGCGTTCAACCTGCTCACCGTTGATATAGCTAGAGTCGCCTGCTGCTTCTACCACCACGCGTCGTAGCATCTGACGGACGATCACCTCAATGTGCTTGTCGTTGATTTTCACGCCCTGCAGGCGGTACACATCCTGAACTTCATCAACGATATACCGCGCCAACTCTTCAGCACCGAGTAGGCGCAGAATGTCCTGCGGGTCGGCAGGGCCGTCCACTACCGACTCGCCCTTGTTGACGACCTGTCCTTCGTGGACCAGCATATTCTTTTCTTTCGGCACCAGCTCTTCCCAGACTTTGCCGTCCGGATCGGTGATCTGTAAGCGGATTTTGCCCTTGGTCTCCTTGCCGAAGGACACGGTACCAGTGATCTCGGCCAGCGTGCCCTTGTCCTTGGGGGTACGGGCTTCGAACAGTTCAGCCACGCGAGGCAGACCGCCGGTAATGTCGCGGGTCTTCTGGCCTTCGATTGGAATACGGGCCAATACCTCACCAGGGCCTACATCCTGCCCGTCTCGCACTTGAATCAGTGCGCCGACCGGGAATCCAATAGTGACCGAGTGATCAGTTCCAGGAATCTTCACTTCATTGCCTGAAGCGTCAATCAGCTTGACCTGTGGCCGCACGACCTTGGCCGCGCCGCGTCGCTTGGGGTCGATGACGACCATGGTCGACAAACCTGTTACCTCATCAACCTGCTTGGCAACGGTCAAACCTTCTTCAAGGTTCTCGAAATGGGCCTTGCCGGCAAATTCGGTAATGATGGGTCGGGTCAACGGGTCCCAGTTGGCCAAAATTGCGCCTGACTTAATTGTCTGGTCCGCCTTCACGGTCAAAACTGCGCCATAGGGCACCTTGTGGCGCTCACGCTCACGCCCATGCTCGTCATGGATGATGATTTCACCGGAACGGGCAATCACAACCAGCTCTTTTTTGCTGTTGGTCACGTAGCGCATCGTCGCGTTAAAGCCGACGCTACCGTTGGACTTCGCCTCGACGCTGGAGGCAATTGCAGCACGAGAGGCTGCACCGCCGATGTGGAATGTGCGCATGGTCAGCTGCGTTCCAGGCTCACCGATGGACTGGGCGGCAATCACACCTACTGCTTCGCCTCCGTTAATCAGGCCGCCTCGGCCCAAATCACGGCCATAACACTTGGCACATATACCAAACCGGGTTTCGCAAGTCAGCGCTGTACGCACTTTCACTTCGTCCACACCAGCGAGTTCCAATTCGTCGATAAGGTCTTCATCCAGCATCGTGCCAGCGTCGGCCAAAACGGAGCGATTTTCCGGGTGCAGCACATCCTCGGCAGCGGTACGACCGAGCACGCGGTCACGCAGGGATTCGATCACTTCACCGCCCTCGACGATGGCGCGCATCAGGTATCCGCCGTGTGTTCCACAATCCTGCTCCGTGACAACCAGATCCTGGGTTACGTCCACGAGTCGGCGGGTGAGGTAACCGGAATTCGCGGTCTTCAAAGCCGTGTCGGCCAATCCCTTACGTGCACCGTGTGTGGAGATGAAGTACTCCAGCACGTTGAGACCTTCGCGGAAATTTGCAGTAATCGGCGTCTCAATGATGGAGCCGTCTGGCTTGGCCATCAAACCCCGCATACCGGCCACTTGGCGAATCTGCGCAGCAGAACCGCGGGCGCCAGAGTCAGCCATCATGTAGATCGAATTGAACGACTCTTGTTGCACCTGGTTGCCGTGGCGGTCTGTGACCATTTCCTTGGACAATTTGGCCATCATGACCTTGGAGACCTCATCGCCGGACTTACCCCAAATGTCAACAACCTTGTTGTACCGCTCACCGGCAGTCACCAGACCGGACACGTATTGCTGCTCAATTTCCTTCACCTCTTTTTGAGCCCGAGCGATGATTCCGTGCTTCTCCTGTGGGACAAGCATGTCGTCAATGCAAATTGAGATGCCGGCCCTAGTGGCCAGGCGGAAACCGGACTGCAAGAGCTTGTCAGCAAATACAACCGTCTCTTTCAAGCCGCACTTTCGGAACGATACATTGATCAGTTTGGAAATTTCTTTCTTTTTCAATGCCTTGTTGATATTGGAAAAAGGCAGTCCCTTAGGCAATATTTCTGACAACAATGCTCGGCCCGCCGTGGTTTCCCATAGCTTGGTTGACGGAACAAACTCACCCGTTTCCTTGTCTTTGGTCCACTCGGTCAAGCGCACATTGATGCGGGCATTCAGGTCCACCTCATGTGCGTCAAAAGCGCGCTGCACTTCGCCAGTGTCCGCAAAAATCAGACCCTCACCTTTGCCATTGATACGTTCGCGGGTGGTGTAGTAAAGACCCAGCACCACGTCTTGCGACGGAACAATGGAAGGCTCGCCGTTGGCAGGGAAGAGCACGTTGTTGGAGGCCAGCATCAAGGTGCGTGCTTCCATCTGCGCCTCGACCGACAGCGGCACGTGAACCGCCATTTGGTCACCGTCAAAGTCGGCATTGAAAGCCGCGCAAACAAGAGGGTGAAGTTGAATGGCCTTGCCTTCAATCAGGATGGGCTCGAACGCCTGGATGCCCAAACGGTGCAGCGTAGGCGCACGGTTCAACATGACGGGATGTTCTTTGATGACCTCTTCCAGAATGTCCCAAACCACCGGAGTACCAGATTCGACTTCCTTCTTGGCCGCCTTGATGGTAGTGGCAATGCCCATGGCTTCCAAACGCGCGAAGATGAATGGCTTGAACAGTTCCAAAGCCATTAATTTTGGCAGACCGCACTGGTGCAGCTTGAGTGTTGGTCCCACGGTAATTACTGAACGACCGGAGTAGTCCACCCGCTTACCCAACAAGTTCTGACGGAATCGGCCCGACTTACCCTTGATCATGTCGGCGAGTGACTTGAGGGCACGTTTGTTCGCGCCGGTCATGGCCTTGCCGCGTCGACCGTTGTCCAGCAAGCTGTCCACGGCTTCCTGCAACATGCGCTTTTCGTTGCGAGCAATGATTTCCGGCGCCTTCAATTCCAGCAAACGGCGCAAACGACTGTTGCGGTTGATGACGCGCCGGTACAAGTCGTTCAGATCGGATGTGGCAAAACGGCCACCGTCCAATGGAACAAGCGGACGCAAGTCTGGTGGCAGCACGGGCAGTACATCGAGCACCATCCATTCGGGCTTGATGCCGGACTTCTTGAACGCTTCCAGAACCTTCAAACGCTTAGCGTTCTTTTTGATTTTGAGCTCAGACCCCGTCAGGTCGTTGCGCAGCTTCTCTATGGAGCCTTCAATATCAATGCTTTGCAGCAGATCCTTGATGCCTTCTGCACCCATCTTGGCCTGGAATTCGTCACCGTATTCCTTGAACTTGGCATCAAAATCGTCTTCCGACATGATGCTGAATTTTTTCAGCGGTGTCATGCCGGGGTCTGTCACGACGTAAGCTTCAAAGTACAGTACACGTTCGATATCACGCAATGTCATATCCAGCACCAAACCCAGACGGCTTGGCAGCGACTTCAGAAACCAGATGTGCGCGCACGGTGCGGCAAGGTCAATATGACCCATGCGTTCGCGGCGAACCTTGGTCTGCGTGACTTCAACGCCGCACTTCTCGCAAATAACGCCACGGTGTTTGAGTCGCTTGTATTTGCCACACAGGCATTCGTAGTCCTTGATCGGTCCAAAAATCTTGGCGCAGAACAGGCCGTCACGCTCAGGCTTGAACGTGCGGTAGTTGATGGTCTCGGGCTTGCGAACTTCACCGAAGGACCAGGAGCGAATTTTTTCGGGCGAGGCCATGCCAATTTTGATGGCACCAAAGTGCTCATCGGGCGTGAACTGCTTGAACAGGTCGAGTAATGATTTCATGGGTTA
>CAIQBN010000269.1 GCA_903870065.1 uncultured beta proteobacterium
CGGATTTGCGGGGGATGATGCTGATTATGATCGACTTCAGTTTTGCCAATCTCTCAGGCGCGAACCTCAGCGGCACGAGCTTGTCGAATCTTGAGGGCGCAGATTTGTCGTACGCGGATTTGTCAGACGCAGACTTGATCGAGGCGGTTTTGGAAAATGCAGATTTGGCCGATGCCAACTTGACGGGGGCCAACTTGAATACCGCCTTTCTGAACGGCGCAAACCTTGGCGGGGCAAACTTTTCCAACGCGAACCTGGGCGATGCGGAGTTGTGGGGTGTATCTCTGGACGGTACAAACTTCTATGGCGCAGACCTTGGCGGCACAGAATTTTCCGACGACATTGGCCCCGAAGATCTGGCAGCAATGAACGCTCCCCGAACATCTGAGACCTCGCCGCTGCAGATAGCAGAAGTCCAGGCAGGCCAAAGCGCGGGAATCATTGGCATGACGATTTGCCCGGGCAAGACCGACGCGGCAAGGCGCTGGAATCGAGACCTTTGCATGGATATCGAAGACATCAAGGCGTGGGGCGCGTCCGCTGTAGTAACACTCATTGAAGATCATGAATTTCGCATGCTTGCGGTCGAAGACATGAAGCGTCATGTTCTTGATACGGAGATGAAATGGTTTCACCTGCCAATCACGGACGTGAGCGTGCCCGACCAGCGCTTTGAAGACGCATGGAAAACAGCCGGCGCCGAGATTCACCGTCTGCTCAATGCGGGTGAGCGCATTCTGATTCATTGCCGCGGTGGCTTGGGCCGCACCGGTCTGGTCGCCGGACTGATTCTCGTGGAACGCGGTGTGCAACCCAAAGAAGCCATTCGGCAGATTCGCGCCGTACGGCCACATGCTATTGAGACTCGCGAACAAGAGGTTTACGTGATGAATTCACGCAAGAAGGAGCTCCATGGACTGGTTTGAAAAGCTTACCGGTTTTTTGGAACGTGACTACGCGCATACACGGGCGCAGCTCGTAGTCATCAACGGAAAATTGCATTCGCACGCCAACGGCAAAAGCTATGGTGTCGGCCAATTGGAACTTGTGTCACTCAAAACATTGCGCGAACGGATTCATGTAGGGCCTGGCCTTCCAGGTCGGCTAAAAGTCAGCATCGTGCGCGGCGATGTACGTGCCATGCACAGCGCACCAGAGAATGCCGGTGCTATGTTTCAAGTCGCGTCCCAGTTCAACTTGCTGGAAATGACCTCGCCGGAAGTAACGCCCGAGCACGGTGTCACCCGCTACCAATATGATGGCACCCAGGGTCCGGCGTGTGCAATAGCGGCTGGGGCCGCCACGATCTACCGAAACTACTTTGTCAAGATCGATGGGCAGGAGGGTCAGACGCGAGATCGGCAGTTTGATGGCCTGGCTGATATTGGCTTGGCGCTCTGTTCCAAGTTGAACCTTCCACTTGATGCGCTATGGACCATGCGCAATGGCTACGCAATGTGTACCCGCAAAGGGCTCGACGCCATTTCTGAGTACATCGCCACACTGGACGCGCCGCAGGCCGATGTGCTGCGTGCTAAGTTGTGCATTGGTGTGCACAGCAATGTCGAAGTGACAGACTCATGTCAACATCCTATTCAGGTGTCACAGGCTTATTGCTCTGCGCTACCTGTGCGATACGCTGTTGATCAAGTGCCATCGGTGCACTGGGCTGCATTCGCAACACTGATTTTGGAAGCGGCCTACGAGGCCACGCTCTTGGCGGGAGTGCTGAACGCCCAA
>CAIQBN010000270.1 GCA_903870065.1 uncultured beta proteobacterium
GCCCTTGCTCTCCAGGATGCCCAGGGAACGGGTGGGGTCACCCTCTGACAAGGCCCACAATTGCATCGCATCATCGCGGCCTTCGGTGACGCCGTTCAAACGTTGCAATTGCAGTGCGTTATCTTGCTGCGCCATCGTTATGAGCATCGCTGGCACGCCTTGGGAATCGGTCAGCACGGCAATGTACTTGACCTGCGCGGTGTCCTTGATCATGGCCTGCAAGTGCTGAACTTGGGCCTTGAATTGCTCAAAAACGCTGACGCCCGCCGCCAGACCAATGCTCAGAACAACCAAACAGGCAATGGTGGCGGCCCGCCACCAGCCCGAGACACCCTGGTTATCTTTGGTGGGTGTACTGGCCAAGCCTTCAACCATCTGAATTGATCTGGTTGACCAAGGCGCCCAGCACGTCCTCGGCTTGTTCGTTGTCCACCTGGCAAGTGCCAGCGGCATTGTGGCCACCGCCACCATATTGCAGCATCAATTCACCGACATTGGTCTTGCTACTGCGGTCCAGAATGGACTTGCCCGTGGCAAACACCGTGTTTTGTTTTTGCACCCCCCACAGGACATGAATCGATATATTGCACTGCGGATACAGCGCATAAATCATGAAGCGGTTGGCAGCGAAAATGGTTTCTTCCTTGCGCAAATCCAATACCACCAGGTTCTTGTGCACGGTGGCGCATCGTTCCATTTGCTCACGCGCCCTTGCTGCGTGCTCAAAGTAAAGGTCGACACGCTCCACCACGTCCGGGAGCTTCAAAATGTCGTCAATACCGTGGCTGCGGCAATACTGGATCAGGTCCATCATGAGCTGGTAGTTGCTGACGCGGAAATCACGGAAGCGGCCCAGGCCAGTGCGTGAGTCCATCAGGTAATTCAGCAAAACCCAGTCGGTTGGCTCGAGAATTTCCTCATGGCTGAATTGCGCCGAATCGGCTTTGTCGACTGCCAGCATCATGTCGTTGCTGATGCTGGGAAATGCCTTGGCCCCGCCGTAATAGTCATATACCACGCGTGCCGCAGACGGCGCATGGGCCGAAATAATGTGATTGGGCCGATCCCCCGTGTTGCGGATGGTTTCCGACTCATGGTGATCAAAAGACAGGTGTGCCGCCGCTACGTAGGGCAAGTTGGTCGTGATATCGCGGCTGGTGATGTCGATCTTGCCATCTTGCATATCTTTGGGATGTACAAACTTGATGTCATCGATCAGGTTCAGCTCGTTGAGCAGCACCGCGCAGACCAGACCGTCAAAGTCGCTGCGGGTCACCAGTCGGAATTTGCTTTGGCTCATAGGAGTCCTTTGCTTGGCAGGTCAAAAAATGAGGGACTGCAGCCGCATGCCGCAGACCGATTCATCCTAACGCAAAAACGAGCGGTTTAGATTGATCCAGTATCAATTCCGGTGAGGTTTGCCTTGCCTTGCCTCAGGTCGGGTAGGTGCCCGGCAACAAAATACGCTGGTCGACCGTGTCGATTTGGGTGTGGCCCGTAAACGCCATGGTGAGGTCGAGTTCCCGGTGGATGATTTCCAGGGTTTTGGTCACCCCTTCTTCACCAAGTGCGCCCAGTCCGTAAAGGAAAGCGCGGCCTATGTAGGTGCCTTGCGCACCCAGTGCGCGTGCTTTGAGTACATCCTGTCCACTGCGGATGCCACCATCCATATGCACCTCAATTTGCTGGCCAACGGCGTCAACGATGGAGGGAAGGGCGTTGATCGATGACTCAGCGCCGTCGAGCTGGCGCCCGCCGTGGTTGGAGACGATGAGCGCATCAGCACCGCTGGCCACAGCGAGTTTGGCGTCTTCCACATCCTGAATGCCTTTCAGAATGAGTTTGCCACCCCATCGTTTTTTGATCCACTCGACATCGCTCCAGTTCAGGGCCGGGTCAAACTGCTGGGCCGTCCAGGCCCCCAGGTTGCCCATGTCGTCAACCCCTTTCACATGGCCCACAATGTTGCCGAACTGACGCCGTTTGGTGCCCAGCATGCCCAGGCCCCAACGTACTTTGGTGGCCAGGTTGATGATGTTGGCCAGCGTGGGTTTGGGCGGTGCCGAGAGTCCGTTCTTCAGATCTTTGTGGCGCTGCCCCAAAATTTGCAGGTCCAGTGTCAACACCAACGCCGAGCATTGTGCCGCCTTGGCGCGGTCAATCAGGCGTTCAATAAAATCGCGGTCCTTCATCACATAGAGCTGGAACCAGAACGGATGCCCACCGGTTTCCTGTGCCACGTCCTCAATGGAGCAAATGCTCATGGTGGACAGGGTGAAGGGCACACCAAATTTCTTGGCCGCACGGGCCGCCAGGATTTCGCCGTCGGCATGCTGCATGCCCGTCAATCCGGTGGGGGCGATCGCCACGGGCATGGCGACTTTCTGGCCGATCATGGTGGTGGCGGTGCTGCGGTTTTCCATGTTGACCGCCACACGCTGGCGCAACTTGATCTTCTGGAAGTCGGATTCGTTGGCTCGGTAGGTGCTCTCCGTCCATGAGCCAGAGTCCGCGTAGTCGTAGAACATGCGGGGAACCCGCTTCTTCGCCAGGATGCGCAAGTCTTCAATGTTGGTGATAACGGTCATCAGGTGTCTCCTTGTGTTGAGGAAGATGGTACTGGGCCCGCACTGCCATCGGTGTGAAATCTGACTTCCGTGGTTTGAAATATTTTGTTGTTATGGGCTAGACTGGCTCTTAACGAGCATTGGAGTATCCGCATGGTGGTTTGGGGTGCAATCTGGGGCGCTGTTCTGGGCTTCTATGCGGGGCGCCATGATGCCGGTTTCGGTTTGGTGATTGGTGCCTTGCTCGGGGCGCTGGCAGGGCGCACTTTGCGCACCGAGATCCGCAAGGAGGTACGCCAGGAGATCCACAGGGAAATAGCAGCCAAGCAGGCGGCTGCCGTGGCGGAGCCCCATGCATCTGCATCGCCGTCGACAAATTATGTGGAGCCGGTGCCCGGACCTGCCGCAGTTCAGCCTGCCGCGCCGCCAGTGCAAGTTCCTTTTGCTGGCCCCGATCTTGCCAATACGGCCACCACCGCAGACCAGAGCGGGGCGCTGCCTGGAGAGTCGACACACGGTATTGCGGATATTGCCGCCGCCGCCGCGCCGGGACAACTCGCCACAGTGCTGAGTCAGGCCCGTTCCTGGCTGATCGGGGGCAATACCGTGGTGCGTATGGGCATCCTGGTTTTGTTTGTCGGGCTGGCTTTCCTGGCGAAGTACGCGGTGGATAACGCGCTGCTGCCAACCGAGCTGCGACTAGCCGCCATCGCTTTGGCGGGCATTTCCCTGTTTGTGTTCGGCTGGCGATTGCACGCAGCGCAGCCCGAGCGCAGGGGTTATGCGCTCTCTCTGCAAGGTGCGGGGGTGGGCGTGCTGTACCTGACTGTGTTTGTTGCATTTCGGCTGTATCAATTTTTGCCAACGGGCGCGGCGTTTGTGGTGCTGGGTCTGGTGTGTCTGTTCTCCACCGCCATTGCGTTGATGCAAAACGCGCTTTCCATGGCGTTCATCGGTTTTGCCGGTGCATTTGCTGCACCCATTTTGGTGTCAACCGGGCAGGGTGACCATGTGGGGCTCTTCAGTTATTACTTGTTGCTCGGAGTTGCGATTGCAAGCGTAGCGTGGTTGCGGGCCTGGCGCGCACTCAATTTGCTTGGTTTCTTTGCAAGCTTTGGCGTGGCCACCGTTTGGGGCGTTTTGCAATACCGGCCAGATCAGCTAGCCTCTACGGAGCCTTTTTTGCTGGCTTTTTTTGCCCTGTACCTGGCTGCCAGTTTGATGTATGCCACACGCCATGGCCTGGAGCCAAAAAGGGCAGTCGATGCGACATTGATATTTGGAAACCCAATTGCGGCAATGGGGCTGCAGGCCGCGTTAATGCGAGACGTGCCATACGCAAGCGCCTTGTCATCGTTGGCGCTGGGTGCCTTGTATTTGGGGCTGGGCTGGTGGGCAATGCGGCGCAAAGACGCGGGAGTCGGCCAATGGCTGGCTGAGTGTTTTGCCGCACTGGGTCTGGGTTTTGTCACGTTGGCGGTTCCGCTGGCGCTGGATGGCCGCTGGACGGCGGCAATTTGGTCCGCCGAAGGAGCGGCTGTCTACTGGATGGGGCAGCGCCAGGGTCGATGGCTGGCCCGGTTGGCGGGCCTTGCTTTACAAGCTATAGCAGGGCTGGGATATGTGCGCGGGCTTGGGCTGGCGCAGGAAGTCGAATGGCCCGTGGTCAACCCGGAATTTTTGGGCGCTGCACTGTTGGCCGCTTCCGCATTTGCTATTGGCAACTGGTCACGGTCCAGCGCGGAATCGGTTGATTCCACTTGGGCAAGGCAGTGTGTCGTTTTGGAGCAAAAACTGTCTCCCGTGCTATTTTGGGCCGGCTTTTTGTGGTGGCAATGGGGTCTGGTGCAGGAGATCGAGCGCGGTTGGCGCGCGGCCGATGGGCATTGGGTTCCCTTATTTGGAAGTGGGTTGCAGACCTATTTGGAAATGCTGGGCTGGCTTGGAAGTGCTTGGGCGGTCCACTCGCTTGCGCTGCCGGCGCGCGCCAATCCCTGGCCGATCGCGGCTACGCCAGCCTGGTTTTCGCTACCGGTGATGGTGACAGTCGCACTGTTTGGCATTCTTGAAATGCGCCACGTATTTCAGTCATGGGGCTGGGGCGTCTGGCCATTGGCTCTCGTGCTGCACGGTGTCACGCTGCGGCGGCTCGACACCATGGCCCCGCAGCGCTGGTGGTCCTGGGTGCACAGCACAGGGGTCTGGCTGATTGTGCTGCTGGTGGGAAACTTGCTGGTCTGGTCGGTGCAGCAAGCGCATTTGCGCGGAACCGCATGGTCCAGCGTGATCTATCTGGTGGCCAGCGTTGCAGTGTTGTTGTCTTTGACGCCGCGCATGCTGTACCAGGCCAACAGCAATTTACGCAGACGATGGCCGCTGGACCGGTTTGCCCTTGCCTATTTGTGGCGGGCGGCTGTGCCATTGGCTCTA
>CAIQBN010000271.1 GCA_903870065.1 uncultured beta proteobacterium
AAAACCGCAACAATCCGAATCTATCACCCGTTTGGGACTTCTGAACTGGTGGGCGACGTGCTCACTCATTCGGTGTGCGCCGCGCCGGGCCGCCCCAAGCAAGTACAGCCCCCTTGGGGGGCAGCGCAGTCCACGCCGTGACAAAGCGTGGGGGCCATTGAAGTGCGCCGCGCCGGGCCGCCCCAAGCAAGCACAGCCCCCTTGAGGGGCAGTGCAGTACACGCAGTGACAAGCATGGGGGCCATAACTTACTTTGTGGTGGACTTGGGCTGGTTGTCATCCACCTTGACCGCGAAGCCGCCGTCCACAATCGCCTTCTCCTTGGCCTTGACCTTGGCCACGATGTCGGCGGGGACCTTCTTCTCGAAGGTGCCCAGCGGCGCCAGCGATGAGCCTTTGTGCTTCATCATGGCGTAGGGGCCGTAGTCCTCGGCGCTGAACTTGCCCTCTTTCACCAGTTTGATGGCACGATCGGCCGCCGGCTCGAAATGCCACAGTGCTGAGGCCACGACGGTGTCGGGGTACTGGGTTTGCGTGTTGATCACGTTGCCAATGGCGAGCTTGCCCTTCTCCTTGGCTGCGTCGCTCACGCCAAAACGCTCGGCATACAACACGTCAGCGCCCTTGTCGATCATGGCGAAGGCGGCTTCCTTGGCCTTGGGCGGGTCAAACCAGCTGTTAATGAAGCTCACGCTGAATTCCGCCTTGGGGTTGACCTCTTTGACCCCCATCATGAAGGCGTTCATCAGGCGGTTAACCTCGGGGATAGGGAAGCCACCGACCAGACCAATTTTGTTGCTCTTGGTCATGCCGCCGGCGACCATGCCCGACAGGTAGGCGGGTTCCTGGATGTAGTTATCAAACACGCTGAAATTGGGTGCGGCGGGTTTGCCCGAGGAGCCCATCAGGAACGACACCTTGGGAAAGTCCTTGGCCACCTTGCGGGCCGCAGCTTCGACCGCAAAGGCCTCGCCCACGATCAGGGTGTTGCCTGCTGTGGCGTACTCACGCATGACGCGCTCGTAGTCGGCGTTGCTGACGTTTTCGCTGGCTTTGTATTCAATGTCGCCGCGGGCCTCGGCGGCCTTCAGTGCAGTGTGCAGGCGCCCGGCCCACTGCTGCTCAAACGGCACGGTGTAAATGCCCGCGACCTTGGGCTTGGCTTGTGCCAGCGCCAGGGCAGGCGCCAGGGATACCAGCGCGGCGGCTAAAACAACAGCGCGGCGGCGGGTGAGAAATTGCATTGACATAGTTACTCCAGGTTAAACACAAGTTACCAACACTACAAAAACAATAGCTGTTCACGCAAGCAAGATGAGGGCCAGTGCCCTATTTCTTGCCAATATCAAGTGCCTGCCCGCTCCAGCATGGCATGCAGCAGGACATTGCAACCCGCGGTGATGTGCGCCGGCTGCGCCGATTCGATCTCGTTGTGGCTGATGCCGTTCAGGCAGGGAATGAAGATCATGCCGCTGGGCGCAAGCTTGGCCATGTAAACCGCGTCATGCCCGGCACCGGAGACAGCGGGCATGTTGCTGTAGCCTAGCTTCTGTGCGGCCCTGCCCACGGCGTCGACACAGTCGGGGTGAAACACCTGCGCGGGGTAGCTCGACACCAGTTCGATCTTCACATCCAGCCCGCTGTCTTGCGCCAGCTTTGCAGCAAAGGCTTTGACTTCGTCAGCCATCTGGTCCACCAGGGCATCGGTGGCATTGCGCAGATCGATGCTGAACTTCACCCGCCCGGGAATCACGTTGCGGCTGTTCGGGTGCACCTGCACCATGCCCACCGTGCCGCGGCCATGCGGTGTGTGGCGCAATGCCGCAGCCACAGTTTCTTGCATGATGTGGGTGGACACCTGCATCGCATCCTTGCGCAGCGCCATGGGCGTGGGGCCGGCGTGCGCTTCCATGCCGGTTACGGTGCAGTCAAACCAGCGAATCCCCAGCACGCCCTGCACCACGCCAATGGTCTTGTCGTTGTCTTCCAGCACCGGGCCTTGTTCAATATGGGTCTCAAAGTACGCACCAATCGGGTGATCGCCCGGCTCCTGCTCGCCGATGTAACCAATGCGCTCCAGTTCGCCCCTGACGGTCTTGCCCTGCGTATCGGTGGCCGCATAGGCATGCTCCAGGGTGAAGGCCTTGGCAAACACGCCGGAGCCCATCATCACTGGCACAAAGCGCGAGCCTTCCTCATTGGTCCAGAAGGCGACTTCAATCGGTGCCTCGGTGGTGATGCCGTGGTCGTTCAACGTGCGCACCACCTCCAAGCCGGCCAGCACGCCATAGTTGCCGTCGAACTTGCCACCGGTTGGCTGCGTGTCGATGTGGCTGCCGGTCATGATCGGGGGCAGTGCGTTGTTACGCCCGGCGCGGCGCATGAAGCCGTTGCCGATCTTGTCTATGGTGACGGACATGCCAGCTTGCTTGGCCCAGCCTAGCACCAGATCGCGCCCTTGTTTGTCGAGGTCGGTGAGCGTCAGGCGACACACGCCGCCCTTGGGCGTCGCGCCAATCTTAGCCAGCTCCATCAGGGAGGCCCAGAGGCGTTCACCGTCAATGCGAATGGATTCAATATCGATCATGGTTGCTGCATTCATGGTATTTCCCTGTAATTTCTTCAAACCCACACAGTCAACGCTTCACAGCGGAAGGAGCCAATGTCTCAGCCCGTAGTTTGTTAGCCGCAAAATGGGAGCTGAACGGTGCACGCTTGATATACCGCCCTTTGCCTTGCACGGCCCGCAAATCTCCCTGCACAAACACCAGTTCACCCTGACTCACGGTGTGACTGGGAATGCCTTTAACCGTGCGGCCCTCAAAAATATTGAAGTCCCCCTTGCTGAACTGCGTTTTGGCGGAAAGCGTTTTGGTCCCCGCCGGGTCCCACACCACCAGATCAGCGTCGGCCCCCACCGACACGCTGCCCTTTTGCGGGTAGATGTTGAACAGCTTGGCCGTATTGGCCGAGGTGATGGCGACGAACTCCGAGGGCGTGAGCCGCCCGGTGTTGACGCCCTCATCCCAAAGAACGGCCAGGCGTTCCTCTACACCGCCGCAGCCGTTGGGGATTTTGGAGAAATCATCTTTGCCGGCAGCCTTTTGCGCCGCACAGAACGTGCAGTGGTCGGTCGCCGTGGTGTGCAGGTTGCCACTTTGGAGGCCGCGCCATAAAAACTCCTGGTTGCCTTTAGGTCGAAACGGGGGGCTCATCACATGCGCCGCGGCGGTGGCAAAGTCTGGGTGGCGGTAGACGCTGTCATCCACCACCAGATGCCCTGCCAGTACCTCGCCATACACGCGCTGCCCTCTGGCGCGGGCACGGGCGATCGCTTCGGCGGCTTCGATGCAGCTCACATGCACCACGTAAATTGGCACATTGAGAACGTCCGCAATGGCGATGGCGCGGTTGGCAGCTTCGCCCTCGACACCCGATGGGCGCGACAGCGGGTGGCCCTCAGGACCGGTAATGCCCATGGCCGCCACTTGCTTTTGCAGCAAAAACACCAGTTCGCCGTTTTCCGCATGGACGGTGGGCATGGCGCCGAGCTCCATGCAACGCTTGAAGCTGTTGACCAGCGTTTCGTCGTCGCACATGATGGCGTTTTTGTAGGCCATGAAGTGTTTGAAACTGTTCACCCCTTCAGTCTGCACCAGGGTGCCCATGTCCGAACGCACGGTCTCATCCCACCAGGTAATGGCCACGTGGAAGCTGTAGTCACTCGCCGACTTTTCAGCCCAGCCGCGCCAAGTCTGGTAGGCCTCCAATATAGATTGTTGCGGGTTGGGGATGACAAAATCGATGATGGTGGTGGTGCCCCCCGCCATCCCAGCCGCCGTGCCGGTGAAGAAATCGTCCATTGTCACCGTGCCCATGAACGGCAACTGCATATGCGTGTGCGGGTCGATGCCGCCGGGCATGACGTATTGGCCACCAGCATCCACCAAAGTGGCGCCAATCGGGGCGCTCAGCGTGTCACCGACGGCGATGATCTTGCCGTTTTGCGTCATAACATCAGCCCGAAACGCGCTGTCTGCATTAACAACGGTGCCGCCACGGATAAAGAGAGTGCTCATGTTTGCTCCTGAAATAATAGCGTTATGTGCAGTGATGACGAGGGCTAAAGGCTGATTCTATTGAAATATTAGCCTGGTTTTGCGGCGCATTGCGGATTGTTGGGGTGGGTGGTCCAGTTGGCATATTGATCGCTCACTGCTTTGCCTGTGCGCAGGTCTTGTTCGCCAGGCGCAAGACTGCGCAAGGTGATGCATTGTGGTACCGGGCAGACCACGGCGCACAGATTGCAGCCCACGCACTCGTCTTCCTTGACCTCAAAGAAGCGTTTGCCATCTTTCACAGCGCTGATAGCCTGGTGCGATGTGTCTTCGCAGGCAATGTGGCAGCGCCCGCACTGGATGCAGCTATCCTGGTTGATGACCGCCTTGCTGATATGGTTGAGATTCAAATACTGCCAGTGGGTCACGGTGGGCAGCGCCTTGCCAACGATCTGCTGCACGCCGGTGAAACCCATGTCATCCATGTAATTGGACAGGCCGTCGGCCATTTCCTGCACGATTTTGAAGCCGTACACCATGGCCGCCGTGCAGACTTGCACATTGCCCGCGCCAAGGGCAATGAAGTCCAGCGCATCGCGCCAGTTGCCGACGCCGCCAATGCCCGAAATGGGCAGTCCGGCGGTGAGCGGGTCGCGCGCGATTTCCGCCACCATATTCAGTGCAATTGGTTTGACCGCCGGGCCGCAATATCCACCGTGCGAGCCCTTGCCGCCGGTCGACGGCGACATGGTCAACGTGGCGGGGTCCACACCCATGATGGAATTGATGGTGTTGATCAACGAAATTGCATCTGCTCCGCCCTTTTTGGCGGCCCGTGCCGGCATCCGGATGTCGGTGATGTTGGGCGTGAGCTTCACAATCACCGGCAACTTGCTGTATTGCTTGCACCAGGCAGTCACCATCTCGATGTATTCGGGAACCTGGCCCACCGCTGCGCCCATGCCGCGCTCGCTCATGCCGTGCGGGCAGCCAAAATTGAGCTCGATGCCGTCGGCACCGGTGTCCACCAGACGCCCCAAAATCGCCTTCCAACTTTCTTCCACGCAGGGCACCATCAAGGACACCACCATGGCTCGGTCTGGCCAGTTGCGCTTGACCTCGGTGATTTCGCGCAGATTCAAATCGAGGTCGCGATCGGTGATCAGTTCGATGTTGTTGAATCCCATCAGGCGCCGGTCCGGCGTCAGCAGGGCACCATAACGTGGTCCATTGACGTTGACCACCGGTGGCCCGGCTTCTCCCAGGGTTTTCCAGACGACGCCACCCCAGCCCGCCTCAAAGGCGCGGTTGACGTTGGTGGCCTTGTCGGTCGGTGGCGCTGAGGCCAGCCAAAAGGGGTTGGGGCTGCTGATGCCGGCAAAAGTGGTGTGCAAATTGGCCATGTGAACTCCGAAATCGGTTTGGAATACTGACGGGCAGCGGCAATGTGGGCTAAGCGACTGCGGCGCTGTTGATGCCGCCAAGGAAGGCGTGGATGGCGTTGGCCGACTGCTTTCCGTGCGCAACGGCCTCCACAGTCAAATCCAACCCGCCTGCGCGACAGTCACCACCGGCCCAGACACCTTCCAGATTGGTCTGACCTGCAGCATCCGTCGCAATGCGCCCCCCGTCGAGCTTCAAACCCGCGTCGCGCAACATTGGGTTGCCCAGTTGTTGGCCAATTGCCTTGAGCACCATGTCAGCCTGCATGACGGTGGTTTCCCCCGTGGCGCAGAGTTTGCCGTTAACCATCGCCTGATGCGCAAAGCGCACCGCACACACATGTCCGCTCGACCCTGGCCCCGGGCTGGCGCAGTCCAGTGTGGGCACCAGTTCGAGCGGTGCAAGCCACAGCGCAATCGTGACACCGTTGGTTTGCGCCCATTCTTGCTCTGCAATGGAGGCCGACAAGTCAGCGGCGCCACGCCGGTACACCATGTGCACCGACTCGGCCCCCAGCAGCTTGGCTTGCACTGCCGCGTCCACCGCAGTCATTCCACCGCCGATCACCACCACCCGGCGTCCCACCGGCAGGGTGGACAAGTCAGAACTTTGGCGCAACTCGGCAATGAAGTCCACGGCATCGCGAACCCCCGTGAGCGTTTCTCCGGGGATGCCCAGGCTGTGGGTGCTCGATAGGCCCATTCCCAAAAACACCGCATCGAATTCATTGCGCAGGGCAGCAAGTTGGTTGACGGTCTCGAGTCGCCAATCATTGCGCACTGTGATGCCGCCGATGCCCAGCAACCATTGCACTTCTGCCTGCGCATACTGGTTTGGCGTCTTGTAGCTGGCCAGTCCATATTCATTGAGGCCACCTGCTTTTGGCCGGGCATCAAAAATGACGACGTTGTGACCGTCGCGCGCCAAGGTGTAAGCGCAGGCCAGGCCGGCAGGCCCTGAGCCCACCACGGCGACCGTTTTGCCTGTGGCCGGGGCGCGGCTGAAGAGTTGCGGGCGGTTGCTCTCGATCAATGCGTCGACTGCGTGGCGCTGCAGGCGGCCAATGGCCACTGGCTTGCCCTCTTGTGTGTTGCGCACACAGACTCCCTCACACAGGTTTTCGGTCGGGCAGACCCGCGCGCACATCCCGCCGAGGGGGTTGGCGTCCAAAATGGTGCGTGCTGCACCACGAAGGTTGTCATCGGCAATGCGTTTGATGAAGGAAGGCACGTCGATGCCAGTCGGGCAAGCCTGCGTGCACGGGGCATCAAAACAGTAAAGGCAGCGCTCGGACTCCAGCAGGGATTGCGCGCGCGTCAATCGCGGTTGGGCATCGGCAAACGCCTTTGCATACTCGGCGCTGCCAAGGCGGCCCGAACGCACATCGGGTTGAACCGGTTGGGGGACTGAATTGGACATGTTTGCTGCTCCTGTTCAAAAATCTGACCATTTAGTCAGCTTCTTGTTTGAATGCTAGCAAGTGCGGTGCCAGTTTGTATCTAGGGGTTTATCCGTGGGCCGTCGACAGCTTTGCCCGGCGGTCAGCACTTGCAACAAGCGTGCGGCACGCCAAAGTGGGGGATTGTTGCCCATCCGAGCGATCGTGGCCGCTGCTGCGCGCTATCATTGCGGTTCGCTTTCGAGGTATTGTTCCCATGTCAGCCGTGAGTTTTTTGATTGCCGATCCCAGCGCGGCACTGCAGAAGTTTTTGCAGCAAGTACTGGCCGAATATGGCGTTGACGCCGCTGCCATCAAGGGCGCAACCAGCGCGCAGGCCGCTGCCGAAATGGCCCGTTCACACCAGCCTGACTTCGTTGTTGCCGACTGGTTTGCCGATGAGACACCCACCGGCCTGCAGCTCTGCCAGGACATCGTGAAGTTTCGCCCGGCGTGCCAGTTTGCGCTTTTGTCGCAGCACCATAAAGGCAATGAGGAGCAACAAGCGCGTGAGGCCGGGGCATTGTTTTTTCTCGCCAAACCGTTTTCCGCCGACGATCTGCGCGGCGCCTTGCGTAAGGCGCTGGAGGTGTTGGCCAAGACGCATCCCCAAATCGCGCGGCAAATCGGTGGCCGTGCCCCTGCCCCTGGTTCGCAGCAGCGCCGGCCAGTCCAGATTCAGTTGCCCAGTCTGCCCCAATTCAAACCCGGTGACCGTGTTACTTACCGCGACCGGGTGGAAGTCGTCCAACACGTGATTCTGCGGCGCGGCGAAATGGTGGTGCAATTGCAGGGTGTTGCGGGACTGATTGAGGCCACCAAGGTTCAGCATCGGTAGCCCCAGGCGCTTGGTTAGCCATGCGATGTGTGGTGAGGCTTGGTCTGCCAAGGAACAATCGACAGGCGACGGGGTTACCAACTTTTTGACCAAATCACCATGGCACCTAACTCAACCAGTTCCAGCAGCCCCGAAACCGCGGGCGCATTGCCCCACATCAAGGTCTTGGACCTGTCGCGCGTGTTAGCAGGCCCATGGTGCACCCAAATGCTGGCCGACCTGGGCGCCGATGTCATCAAGGTGGAGCGCCCCGGAGAGGGCGACGACACCCGCCACTGGGGACCCCCGTTCCTGCAGGACGCACAGGGCAGCAGTACCCGTCACGCAACGTACTTTACGGCCTGCAATCGCAATAAGCGTTCGGTCACGATTGATATGGCAAAGCCGGCGGGGCAGGACCTGATCCGCCAGATGGCTTTGCACAGCGACGTGCTGGTCGAAAACTTCAAGGTGGGTGGTTTGGCCAAGTACGGTCTGGATTATGAAAGCCTCAAGGCGCTCAACCCACGCCTTATTTACTGCTCGATCACTGGATTTGGTCAAGACGGACCTTATGCCCAACGGGCAGGTTACGACCTAATGATTCAGGCCATGAGTGGCATGATGAGCATTACCGGTAAGGCAGATGAAACCCCGGGAGGTGGTCCGCAGCGGGTCGGAGTTGCACTGACCGACCTGTTCACTGGCGTTTATGCCTGCAGTGCGATTTTGGCCGCCATCGAAGTCCGCCACCGCAGCGGACAAGGGCAGTACATTGATATGGCGCTGCTCGATGTCGGAATGGCTATTTTGGCCAACCAGGCTACCGGCTACCTCAACACCGGGCGGGTGCCTGAGCGCCAGGGCAATAGTCACCCCAGTCTGGCTCCTTATCAGGACGTGCCAACGCTGGACGGTTCCATGCTGTTGGCAATCGGCAATGACGGACAGTTTGCC
>CAIQBN010000272.1 GCA_903870065.1 uncultured beta proteobacterium
GGCATTTGCTGGCGCTGGAAGTTGGGGCGTGAACTCGGCGCGCACTACGGCGCCGTTGGATTGGGCCCAATGCAGGCGCAGGTACGGGGGCTGCTCCTGGGCCGACCACATCAAATGCACATCGTTTCCACTGGTGCAATAGAGCGGGTGGGCCACTGACAATTCTTTGGGCCATTGGCCAAACTGGCGCTGCTCCACGCGAACCAGGCGCATATCAGGCACCCCCATAAGCGATTGAGTGTAGATTGGCCCGACGCCTGCCAGCATGTAGCGTTGCACGGGCTGCACTTTGTGCTCCAGTGGCAGATTGTCAGCAGGCACCTCGCGGCGCGCGCCGATCTCGCGCGCGGCGGCGTACAGCGGGCTTTCAATGGCAAAGTAGGCGGTACTTGGAATCGCAAGGTTGGCCAGGCCAGTCACCCCCAATCCCAGGCACTCGAGGCGCGTCAGCGCTGGCCGCACGCGCTGGCCCACCAGCAGATGGCTGCCAAACCAAACCAGCGGCCCAACCGTATACAGGGCCAAAATGAAAACGCCCAATGCTGCAGGACCTCCGATCGCGCGGGCTGGCACCACCACTGCCGCTACCGCCAGCAGAGCCGCGAATACGGACACTAGCCGTACCGACGCCCAACTGCCGAGACGCCCACTGCGCTTGAAATACAGGCTCTCGGCCAAGAGCAGAACCACCATCGTCGCCAGCATCGCCGCAGCGCCCCGCAACCAGACTTGCTTTTCTTCGGGTGCCATGCGCGCAAAGATGTCCAACATTTCATGCAATTCCATGGGCGACCTCTCGGATGCTTGGGGCGGCACGCATGGTCCGCCAGGACAGATTAAAGAGAAACGGGTAGGAGACTCAAGAGCATGAGGGGAAGTATGGCACGGGTTTGGGACATCCAAACCGCTTCGACCAGGGCGGTTTGAATATTCGCAACCGCTCAATGGCGAGGCCACTGGCCGCAAGACGGCTCCCAAATTGCTGCCCACGTAGACTGTCCGCAGTGAGTCAGGGTTGCTGGTTTGAACACTCACCAATGAATGCGCTGACTGATCTCGTAGTCCGGTGCCGGTTGTGCCGCCCCATCACATTCAGTTGCCCAGTCTGGCTCGATGTGCACACCATCATCCCTTTGCGCATCACAACATCCCTACAAACGGCTGCCCTCGCGCCGGGGAAATGTGCAGGGCGCCGAGTGAACCCTCTTGTGGTCCAGTATTTGCCGGCTATCGGCGCTGTGGGCAATGAACGCAATCAGGCGCATCTGGCCGCCGCAGATCGGGCATAGAAGCGGGAACGGGTCGTAAATATGCGCTGTCAACACCGCCGACTGCTAATGAGCTGGGCGTTTGGACGGCGCCGGCTCTGCAGGCTCAGCCACTCGCATAGTGCCTTGTCCGAACTGCGCCGCAAGACGGCGGCCTCGCCGATACCGGTGGCTGATCAAAAATCGCGCTGCCTGCCACCGCCTCAAACACCCCATCGACCACGCAAACGTGAAAGTGCACATGCACAATGAGGCCGAAGCGGCGGATGAAGGCCACAGCGCAGATGTGTAGGGCGGCCCTGTCCGCGTTCACCCCATCGGGGCTGTTGGATTGCATGCCTTTCGCAATGACCCACAGAAGAATCCGCAGCACCATGTTGACGCTGGTTTTTCGGCCAAAAGACTGACGGAAATCAGCATTTGCTATAAAAACTATAGCTGTTTATCCAATATCTCGGAGGGCTACAGTTCGATTTCTTCAAAAAAATGTGATTCACCGCGCATTGACCGCATGCCCTTCACCCGACCGGGCACCAAGCGCAAAGACCTGGCGAAGCCGGTTCAAATCAATGTCTGTTCAATCGTAGGCAATAACTGCCTTGCCCTGCTCAGCCTGCGCGCGCCATCCGGCCAGCGCCGCGTCGGTTGGATAAAAACGGGCACTGTCACCGAGTTGGAGTTCGGCCACCGCGCCTTCGCAATCCGAGTGCCGGTCTTCTGCAAAATTCGATTGAACCGCCAGCCGCACGGTCAGTCCGCGCACCAATTCGCCCTGCTCGGATGCCTCACGCCGCGCCGGAAACTCTCGCACCAGCCGAGCGACCTCCGGCCCCTTGCCAGAGGCGGTGTTGACAGCCACCCGCAGATATTTGCCGAAGCGGCATCGCGCCTGCTCCAGATCCCAGATTTGCGTAACGTTGAGTTGCATTCCTCCAGAAAAACGATCTGGCTTTACCGTGCCCATGACAATAACCAGCTCGTCGTCTTTGAGCAGGTTTTTGTAAACCGTGATCAGTGGCTCTTTGGCACGCGCCTCAATCACCATGGACTTGTCATCGATTTTGAACAAGGCCAATTTGCCGTTTTGTCCATTGATTACCCGAAAATCGGTGATGATGCCCGCCAGCAACTGCGGTTCACGGGTGTCCAGCAATTCATCGAGTTGGCGCTTCGCAAAACGCCGCACTTCCAGGGCCACTTCATCGAAGAGATGCCCCGATAGATAAAACCCGACCGCC
>CAIQBN010000273.1 GCA_903870065.1 uncultured beta proteobacterium
CAACAATGACATGTCAGGCAAAGGTGGAACCCAAAGTGCCAACACCTTCTCTGGCTCCATCACGGCGACTGTGATCGAGGTCATGCCCAATGGCCATCTGGTGGTGTCTGGTGAAAAGCAGATCGGCGTTAACCAGAACGTAGACGTGTTGCGTTTCTCAGGCACAGTTGATCCCAGGCTGGTGCAACCTGGCAGTATCGTGAGCTCAACGCAGGTTGCCAACGTACGCGTTGAGTCGCGCGGACGTGGCGCGCAAGGCGAAGCGCAAACAGTTGGCTGGATTTCACGGTTCTTATTGGCCTTTCAGCCGTTCTAAAGTTGTCCAGAATAGTGCCGAGGGGTAAGAGATCCAGTCGGGTCTCCCTCTACCAACTCTGCACATGGAAACACCCGCTTCACTGTTACACCCGCACGGACTTAGGCACTTAGCGCATGCGGCTCTGGCTCTGTGTCTGGCGATCGGCTCCTTGGGGCACGCGGGCACGCGTATCAAGGAAGTGGCTAGTGTGGAAGGCGTTCGCAGCAACCAGCTGACCGGTTTTGGCTTGGTTGTCGGGTTGGACGGAACTGGTGACCAAACCACCCAGATGCCGTACACCACCCAAGGGCTGGCCAACTACATGCAGCAGTTGGGTTTGACTCTGACGCCCACGGCTCTCACACAACTCCAGATGAAGAACGTGGCCGCAGTGTTGGTCACTGCCCCGTTGCCCGCCTTTGCACGCCCAGGACAACTGATTGACATCAACGTATCGTCGCTGGGCAACTCAAAATCACTTAAAGGCGGAACCTTGATTGCCACGCCGTTGAAGGGCGCCGATGGTGAGGTCTATGCCATCGCCCAAGGGAACTTGATCGTAGCCGGAGCGGGTGCGGCAGCGGGCGGAAGCAAGGTGCAAGTCAATCACCTTTCTGTGGGCCGCATTCCGGACGGTGCTCAGGTAGAACGTAGCGTCCCCACCTCACTGCAAGAAGGACCCAGCATCAACCTGAGTCTGAATGCCTCAGACTTTCAAACGGCTCGCAGAGTGGCCGAAAGCATTAATGGTCGCTTCGGTGTGAATGTTGCGCAGGCCCTGGACGGTCGCACGGTGCAGGTGCAAGCGCCTACCAACCCTAACGCCCGTATCAATTTTCTCGCCGAATTGGAAGAGCTTCCGGTTGAAACTTCGGTGCGTGCCGCCAAGGTCATTATCAATTCACGCACCGGCTCCATCGTCCTCAACCAAGCCGTGACGCTCGGGGCGTGTGCCATCGCGCATGGAAATCTGTCCATCAGTATTTCCTCGACGCCCGTTATCAGCCAGCCGAACGCACTCTCAACGGGTGGTCAAACCGTGGTGGCGGAGAAGGCAAATATCGAAATCAAACAGGAGCCGGGCAAACTCATACAGGTTCCAGCAGCCGCGCAACTGGTTGATGTCGTAAAGGCTTTGAACTCCCTGGGCGCGACACCTCAAGATCTGCTTGCAATCTTGCAAGCGATCAAATCCGCTGGCGCCCTGAACGCAGAGCTGGAGGTGATCTGACATGGTCTTCAGTACTCTCTCTAACGCACAATCCCTGGCGGCAGATGTCCAATCAATGGGCAACCTCAAGCTGGAAGCTGGAAAGAACACACCTGCTGCCATCCGGGAGACCGCCAAGCAGTTTGAGTCTCTGTTCATGCGCGAGTTGATGAAAAGCATGCGCGACGCCACCATGAAGTCCGGCATGCTGGACAGCCCCGGTGGCAACTTAGGGACAGACCTGCTTGACCAGCAATTTGCGGTACAAATGTCGGGGCAGCCCGGTGGTTTGAGCGACCTCATCACCCTGCAGTTGACGCGTCAGATGGGCGTGCAAGGTGGTGCGACACCTGAACCCAAGTCAACCTCGCTTCCCGGGAAACACACTGCCGCGGTATCGCCCGAAATCAAGAAGGTGCAGTCCACGCCTACCCGGTCACAGTCGACGTTTGTCGAGCGCCATGCCAAAGTTGCCAGCGAGGTCGAAAGCGCCACTGGTATTCCCGCGGCCTATATGTTGGGACAGGCAGGACACGAAACCGGATGGGGAAAATTTGAAATCAAGCAAAAGGGGGGCGCTCCGGCGTTCAATCTGTTTGGCATCAAGGCTGGATCCAATTGGACTGGCAAGGTGGCAGAAGTCACAACCACCGAGTATGTCAACGGCGTTGCTGAGAAGCGCGTCGCCCGGTTTCGTGCCTACGACTCCTATGCCGAGTCGTTCAAGGACTACGCGCGACTAATTTCGGACAGCCCGCGCTACGCCAAGGCCAAACTTCAGACGAACTCGGTGCATGCCTTTGCCAGCGGCCTTCAAAAGGCAGGCTACGCGACCGACCCCGACTACGCAGCCAAGCTAAGCCGCGCCATCAACGCGACGATTGCCTTGCGCCGCGCACAGACCTGATCGGAAGTCACCATGGGCCTGCTCAATCTTGGATCACGCGCGCTGCAAGTCAACCAGATAGCATTGCAGACCGCCGGCAATAACATTGCCAACGTCAACACGGCCGGGTATTCCAGGCAGAGAGCGGTGTTGGAAACAGTGGAAGGCCAGTACACCGGAGCGGGATACATTGGCAAGGGCGTCAATGTTCAGACCATTCAGCGAGACTTTGATGAATTCATCACCCGTCAATCGGCCCTGGCGTCATCCACCCAATACGGGGATGCAACGCGCGCAAGCTACCTCAAGCAGCTCGAAGGTATCTTCGAAGGAGGGACACAGGGCCTGGGTGCGTCGATCAACGATATGATGAATGCGTTCTCGGATGTTGCCAATTCACCCGCCGATCTCACGGCCCGCACCGTCGCGCTGACGCGCACGCAAGAGACCGCCTCACGCATGCGCTCGACATCCCAGCGATTGGATGACATGCAATTGGTAGTGCAGCAGGCCCTTGAGCACAAGGCAACCTCGATCAATAGTATCTCCCAGAACATTGCATCGCTGAACGATCAAATCGTGCAGGCACTAGGCTCCGGACAGCCGCCCAATGACCTGCTGGACCAACGTGAACAACTCATTCGGGACTTAAACCGGTTTGTGCAAACAACACAGATCGGTGCGCAGGACGGATCAATCGGCATTTACCTCAGTGGCAGCCAGCAACTCATTCTGGGCACCAGGGCATCTACCGTGGAGATCATCAGGGACGACTTTGGCGACTCAAGAACCAGCAAGTTGGCAATCGTGCGTGACGGTGACCATTATCCCCTGAATGAAAACGCGATGGGCGGCGGGGAGGTTTCGGGCTTGATTCGCTTCCAAAACAACGACCTCAACGAAGGGCGCAATTTGCTGGGACGCTTGACTATGGCCGTCAGCTCGGCCATGAACGCCCAGCACAGGCTTGGTCTTGATCTGGACGGAAAGATCGGCGGAGACATTTTTACCCCAATTGACTTCAGTGGCCAAAACATCCTGCCCCCTGTACCACCGGCGCGCATGAACGGTGGTACCGCGGCGCTGACGATGGGCATCTCCGATGTGACCAAATTTGCTGCCTCCGACTACCTTGTCAGCTTTAGTGGGCCAACCGCTGGAACCATTTCCAGACGTTCCGATGGTCAGCAGACTGCTTTTGATTTTGCAATCACAAGCCCGGTCATCGTGGATGGCATCAGCCTGACTCAAGCGGGCGTTGCCAACACGGGCGACCGATTCCTGCTCAAGCCATTTACCAGTTCAGCCAGCAATATCAGCAGCCAGTTCTCGTCCCCCAGAGCACTCGCGGTGGCTAGCCCGGTTGCCGGGGCGCTGGGTGCAGGCAATACCGGCAGCCTGCAACTCCAGACGATTTCAGCGCGTAGCAACCCACTGGCCAACATTCCAGTCACTTTGACTTTCACCGGAGCCTACACCTATACCCGCAGTGACGACCTTGCCAACATATATACCTACACACCCGGCGAGGCCATTGAGTCTACATTGCCCGATCTTCCATTAACCGTACCACCCACCTACTCTTTGCCTTTGTTGAACTGGTCGCTGAAGTTGCAAGGTGCACCGGGCGCCGGTGATACCTATACAGTCAAGGCAAATGCCTACCCTGCCCAATCATCGGGCAACGCGTTGGCCATGTTGAATTTGCGGGATGTTGCCATGTTCGACGGGGCGGCACTGACCGATGGATATGCCAGTTTGATATCGCTCGTAGGCATCAGAAGCCAGAGTGCAAGCTACGCCGCTCAGGTGTCTGAGTCTACGGCCTTGACTTTGGAGCACTCACGCGCCGGCGTCTCAGGCGTTAATCTGGACGAAGAGGCTGCGAATTTGCTTCAGTACCAGCAGGCCTACCAGGCGTCGGCCAAAATGATCCAGATCGCGCAAAACATTTTCGACACACTGATTCAAAATCTGAGCCGCTGAATCAGGACCCGTAGGAGTTACCACCATGTCCACATCAATTCGACTTGGATCAGCCAATGCTTACGACACCGCGTTGAGCAACATCATGAACCGGCAGTCGTCCCTTTCCAACTTGCAGGAAAACCTGACATCTGGAAAGAGAGTTGTGCGTGCCAGCGACGACCCGACCGGCGCAGCGCAAGCCGAACGCGCCATTATCCGACTGGCGCGCATTGAGACAGACCAGCGTGCACTGGAGTCACAGCGAAACTCTATCGCACAGGCCGAAAGCACCCTCGCGGACGTCAATGAGGCTCTTCAAAATTTCCGGGAGCTGGCTGCCAGCGCAGGAAACGCATCCCATAGTGCGCTGGAGCGCAAGTCCATTGCATTGCAACTCAGCGGATATCGGGACCAGGTTTTTTCGCTCGCCAATCGCAAGGATGTCAATGGGCTGCCATTGTTCAGCGCGCTGGGCAGCGCCTTGCAGCCGTTTGTGGGGCCGCAAGCGCTTCCTCAGGATTACACTTTTGATGGATTGCCGGGCCAGACGGCCAGCAATGATGTATCGATTCCGTTTGCCCTGGATGGGGAGCGCGCATTCATGATGACGCCGCAGCGCGATGCCGGCTTCAACGTCAGTCTGACCAACGTCGCTGCGCCTGCGCACGTGATCCGCACCACCGCAGTACAGATGGTGGACTCAGCCCTGATCAACGGTTCTTCGTACGCCATTACCATTACCGGTGTCGATACAACGACGGTGCCTGGTACCACAACTGTTACTTACGACGTGGCAGAAAACCCTAACGTTACTGGCCCTTTCACCGGTGCAGCAAGCTATGCCAGCACCACTGACGCCAGCATTGCAGTAACGGCCATTCCGGGCCTGTCTCTGACCATCAAAGGCGCACCGGCCGTGGGAGACACTTTGGCCGTTGAGCCGCGTCTGAGCGTGTTCAGCGTCCTGGATGATGCCATTCGCGGCATTGGTGACGCCGTCAACAGCAATGCGGCCATGCAGGCAGTTGGCCAGGCGCTCAACAACATTGACATTGGAATGTCGCGTATTTCATCCGTCCGAGGTCAGGCCGGTGACTTGCTGACACGCGCCGATCGCATTTCCTCCAACCAGGAAAAGCGCAGCATTCAGGTCGAGGGCGACCGCTCCCGGGCCGAAGACATGGACATGATCAAAGGCGTATCCGACTTCCAGAACCAGCAAACCGGTTACCAGGCGGCGCTGCAGTCCTATGCGCAGGTCCAAAAACTGTCGCTATTCAATTACATCAGCTGATCGGCGCAACACCACTTACGCCAGCGCGGGACAAATTGCACCCACTCTATGCGTTGGTTACGCGCCGTTGCAGCGAAAGGCCGACCGATTGCTCAGCCCGCAGTCGCTCAAAGACAGTCCAAAACTGCGCATCCTGCGTAGTCGCGAAGTTGATGCGCATCAGCGTACTGGGCTGGCGCTCGGCATGGAACAGGGCGCCGGGGGCCAACAGGTAACCCTCGTCAAGCATGCGCTGCGATAGGGCGTCGGTGTCCACTCCGGTTTCCACCCAGCCAAACAGTCCGGCCGGAGGCGCTGCAAAGCTGCACCCGTGGGCTACCGCCAGTTTGACACTGCGCCCGCGCGCCTGCTCAAGACGGGTGCGAATGCGCTCGGCGTGGCGGCGCAGTTGACCCTGGTCGATGCACCAGGCAAGCGCCTTTTCCATCAGCGCCGGTGTGGTTAGCGTGGCCAACAGCTTGGTGTCGATAAAGGCCTCTACCAGGTCGGGCGGTGCCGCCAGATAACCCACACGCCAGCCAGGTGCCAATATCTTGGCGAAGCCACTGACATATATGGTGCGTTGCAGGCCGTCCAGCGCACAAAGACGAGTGGCATGGTCCGGCGCAATGTGGCTGTAGGTATCGTCCTCGACGATGTGAAAGTCGTGTGCATTCGCCAACTGAAGCACCCTGTGGGCGCTACCCGGCGCCAGGCAATAGCCGGTGGGGTTGTGGAATACGCTCACACTCACAAACAGCTTAGGCGCGTGCAGCTCGCAGTAGCGCGCCATCACCGCCAAGTCGGGCCCTTCGGCGCGCCGTGGCACGGGCAGAATGCGCATGCCCAGTGCGCTCAGGCGCGCAAATTCGATGGCCCAGCCGGGTTCTTCCACCATCACGTAGTCACCCGCGCGCAGTAGCGTGCGGCTCACAATGTCCAACGCGTGGGTTGCCCCCACGGTGGTGACGATTTGGCTCGGTGCCGCCTGCACATTGCACGCCACCAGTTTTTGCGACAGCGACTGGCGCAGACCGCTATCACCGGCAGGTTCCCCGTATTGCAGAGAGAATGACCGCAGCGAAGGGACGCTGGACACCTTGCGAAGCGCCGCTGGCATGAAGCTGGTCTCCAGCCAGTCGGGCGGAAAGACGCCCA
>CAIQBN010000274.1 GCA_903870065.1 uncultured beta proteobacterium
CAGCGCTTTCGATACCGGATCAATGCGCAGCTCGGTGCAATCAGCCGTCAGCCCGGTCAGCAAGGTGGTGGCCACCGAGCCGGCCAGATCGCGGCCCATGGAGGTGGCACCCAGCAGCAGAATCTCGGGCTGGTATTTGTTGACCAGGTCGGTAAGGCCCTTGGTAAAGGGCTCGTTACGGTAACCCTTGAGCACCGGGTCATGCACGATATAGGCCTTGTCGGCGCCGAATGTAAAAGCTTCCGCTGCGAACTTTTCCAGCGCTTCGTCGACCCCGCCCAGAACCACCACGCTGACCGTGCTGCCCAGCGTGTCGGCGAGCTTGCGGGCTTCACCCACCAGCTCCCAGGAGACGCTGTGCACGTGGCCTCGGTCATGTTCGAGGAACACCCAAACACCCTTGTAGGCCTTCAGGTGTTCTGGCAGTTCTGTGTTGCGTCCGCGGCCGGCCGGACGCTTGACGGGTGCAGTGGGTTCAGCAGACATGGTGATTCTCCAAAATACGTGGTGTGATCTGCAACGTTTGAGTGTGGTGGTAGCCCAAGCCAGGGTTCCCGTGGAACTGGCTATGCCAGGCCGCTGGGAACGCCCCGTTGAGGGGGTATGCGGCTACACGCAGTGAGCAAGCAACGGGGGTGAGCTTCATTGCATTTCCTTCATCAACAAGTCTGCTTCAAGCGTCGGATGGCGCGTGAAGACTTTTTGCAGTAGATTGAGTGATACGTCACGCAGTGTGGAGGTTTCCAGATCGAGTATTTCGACTTTTTCGGTGCGTGGTGTGGGTCCAAAAACTTTGCTCACCACCGTGGGCGAGCCTTTCAGGCCAATCTTTTCCAGGTCCTCAATCCCCGCTTGCTCTTTATTCCATTTGCGCACCGGGTAGGCGGCGGCGTGGATCATGGCGGGCAGTGCGGCAAACCGCATCTCATTGGTGTTCTCCAGCATGGTGATCAGGCAGGGCAGAGAGGTCTTTAAGACCTGTACACCACCTTCGGCACGCCGCTCTACCGTGATGGTGCGGCTCTCCTCATCGACTTCAACAATGCGCGACACGTAGGTCAGCAACTGCAAGCCCATGCGCTTGGCGATACCAGGGCCAACCTGCGCGGTGTCGCCGTCAATGGTCTGTTTGCCGGTGAACACAATGTCTACTGCCTGCTCTTTGGCAATCTGGCGTACACCAGCGGACAGTGCATAGGATGTGGCCAGCGTGTCGGCACCAGCAAACGCGCGGTCCGTTACCAGCACCGCGTCGTCCGCCCCAAAGCTGATGCATTTGCGCAGCGCTTCTTCGGCTTGTGGTGGTCCCATGCACAGCATGGTGACCTTGCCGCCAAACTTGTCTTTGAGGCGCAACGCCTCTTCCAGCGAAAACAGGTCATAAGGGTTGACGATGGCCGGTACCCCCTGGCGCATGATGGTGTTGGTGACCGGATGGACGCGAATCTGCGCCGAGTCGGGAACCTGCTTGATACAAACGACGATGTGCATAGAGAAATCCTTTCTGTGGACTTGAATGGGCGATGGCGCTAGGAAGGCGCATAACGGCTCAGGGGCGTCATGCGGCAACGCGATGCGGCAGGGATGCCTTGAGGCTGTCCAACGACACGTGCTGGCGGCCATTGACGTCCTGAAACACCTTGAACACCTTTTCCTGTGCGGGTGTCGATGCGACGAAATCACCGTAGGCCTTGGCAAGTTGCTCGCGGTATTGGGTAAACAGGCCAATTTCGTCGGACTGCGCCAGTAAATTTTCCTGGCGGATGTACTGAAAGAAGCGCTTAAGAATGTGCAGGCGGCTCACGTTGACCACCTGCTGGTCAAATGGAATGCCGAAGTACTGCAAGAAGTCCTCGGCTGAGGACAGCGCCTTGAGCTGTTGAAGAAATGATTCCATTGTGGCTACTCCAAGGGTTACAGTTTCGTTGGCATTCATGTCGGGCCTCATGCCACCAAGGCGCCAAGGTGGGTGGTGGGCAGCTCCAGGGATGCAAGTAAAAAGCTTCGCAGTTCGTCTGGCGTCGCCTCTTGTTTGACGCACATTGCGTGGTCGCGGATGCGTGCCAGTACCCGTCCGGTGAGGGCGTCGTCATCCAGCACAATGCCC
>CAIQBN010000275.1 GCA_903870065.1 uncultured beta proteobacterium
GACATGGCCGAGAACATCGTCCATCTGGTGCTGGCCCGCGTGCAGGGCGCGCCAGAAGGCGTCAAGGTCATCAGCCTCTTTGTGGTGCCCAAGTTCATGGTCAACCCGGATGGTTCGATTGGGGCACGCAACGATGTGCACTGCGTCAGCATCGAGCACAAGATGGGCATCAAGGCCAGCCCCACGGCGGTGCTTCAATTTGGCGACAACGGTGCCGCTATCGGCTATCTTGTTGGCCAGGAAAACCGGGGCCTAGAGTACATGTTCATCATGATGAACGCAGCCCGCTACGGCGTGGGTGTGCAGGGCATTGCCATTGCCGAGCGTGCCTACCAGACGGCGGCTCGCTTTTCACGCGAACGCGTGCAAAGCCGACCGGTGGATGGCACGGTTGCCGCCGGTGCGCCCATCATTCACCACCCCGACGTCCGCCGCATGCTCATGACCATGCGCGCCTATGTGGAAGGCTGCCGTGCCATGGCCAGCGTGGCCGCATCAGCGTACGACGCTGCGCACAACCACCCCGATGCCGACGTGCGCAAGGTTAACCAGACCTTTTATGAATTCATGGTGCCGCTGGTCAAGGGTTTCAGCACCGAGATGAGCCTGGAAGTCACTTCACTGGCAGTGCAGGTGCACGGTGGTATGGGCTATATCGAAGAAACCGGTGTGGCCCAGTACTACCGTGATGCCAAGATTTTGACCATTTACGAAGGCACCACCGCGATTCAGGCCAATGATCTCGTGGGTCGCAAAACCTCACGCGACGGTGGCCAGAGCGCCAAGGCGCTGGCGGTTCAAATTGAAGGCACTGAGGCTGAGTTGCTCAAGTCCGGCACACCTGACGCGCTGGCTTTTGCCCGGAGGCTGAAGGCCGCACGCGAGGCATTTGTCGAGGTGGTGAACTTCGTGGCTGGCAACACCAAGGCCAGCCCCAATGCCGTGTTTGCCGGCAGCGTGCCCTACTTGATGCTCGCTGGAAACCTCATGTCCGGCTGGCAAATGGGTCGGGCGCTGTTGGTGGCGCAGGAGCAAATTGGTGCGGGCACCGACGTCGGTTTCATGCAGGCCAAAGTGGTCACTGCGCGTTTCTACGCCGACCATATCTTGGTCAAGGTGCCCGGCCTGCGCGACAGCATTGTTGAAGGCGCAGAGTGCGTCACAGCGCTGGCGCTGGATGCCTTCTGAGTGAATTGAAACTACCCTTTTTGCTATTAAAGTAGTAGCTTCTACTGCAATAGCGACGAGGGCTAGAGCCGCTTTTTATTAAACAACTTTGTCTTCGACGGGAAACGCCATGTCCAAGCTCCCAGCGCCACTTGATCGTCTGCCGTTTCCCGTGATCGGCTCGCCGTTGTTCATTATCAGCAACCCCAAGCTGGTGATTGCCCAGTGCACGGCCGGTGTGGTGGGCTCCATGCCCGCACTCAATGCACGACCGGCCGAGCAACTGGAGGAATGGCTGATCGAAATTACCGAGGCGCTGGCGGCCCACAACAGGGCCAATCCCGACAAGCCGGCCGCACCCTTTGCCATCAACCAGATCGTGCACAAGAGTAACGACCGGCTTGAACATGACATGGCGATGTGTGTGAAATACAAAGTGCCAATCATCATTACCAGTTTGGGTGCGCGCGAGGACATCAATGCCGCAGCCCACAGCTATGGCGGTGTTGTGCTGCACGATGTCATCAACAACAAGCATGCCCGCAAGGCCATTGAAAAAGGTGCTGACGGTTTGATCGCAGTGGCGGCAGGCGCTGGTGGCCATGCCGGGCTCAAGAGCCCGTTTGCGTTGGTGCAGGAAATCCGGCAGTGGTTTGACGGCCCGCTGGCCCTGAGCGGCGCCATCGCCACCGGCGACGCGGTACTGGCAGCGCAGGCCATGGGTGCCGACTTTGCGTATATTGGCTCTGCCTTCATAGCAACGGAAGAAGCTCGCGCGGCAGAGGGCTACAAACAAGCCATTGTGGAGAGCAACTCCGATGACATTGTCTACAGCAATTTGTTTACCGGAGTGCATGGCAACTACCTAGCTCCGAGCATCCGGGCTGCCGGCCTCGATCCAGACAATTTGCCGCAAAGTGACCCGAGCAAAATGAATTTTGGTGGCGACAAGAGCAAGGCCTGGAAAGACATCTGGGGCTGCGGCCAGGGCATTGGAGCTATCAACGCGGTTCAGTCCACGGCAGACTATGTGGCGCAACTCAAACGCGAATACGCCGCAGCCCGCCAACGGCTGGCGCTGTAGGCTCATGTAGCGTAGTGTCAGCCGAGGCCTGGTCGGCCGCGATACTCACTGGCGGGACGGCCCTGTCGAATTCTTTGACAGCCTTGCACCGTTTTGCAGCTGATTTGAGAAGTTTCTCTTAAAAATCAAGCACTTCCAGCGGCGGCATGGAACGTGCTGTGCCTCGCTCTCCACCACCCATCTTGCGGAGACGATATGACCATTTCACTATTCAAGACGTTGCCGGCACTGCTGTGTGTCATATTGGGATCGGGTGCGCAAAGCGCGGTTGTGTACCCGTGGCACGGCACTTGTGTTGACCGGTTTTTAGCCGGACCTGGCGCAGCGGATGTTGGTGGCTGCGCCGCTGTCAACGGAATCGTCAGCGGTGCCATCGGCGTGCCCGACGGCTACGTTATGGGCACCCAATACAGCTTTTCCGACCAGGACGGACCCAACGGCCCAACGCCTCCGTCTTTCACCCTGTTTGACCCATTCCTTCCCATCTCCACCGAGATGTCTCTCGGCAGTGGTGTTATTGACTTTTCCCTTCAGAACGGCGTGCCGGTTGGCCACTGGTCCTGGGTGGCCAAACACTTGGTGTCGTTTGGCGGCACAGGCGGCATGTTCTTTAACATTGACAACACCGCGACGTCAATTTTCCATGTTGCTGCCACCGATGTCGTGTTTGACAGCATCTTGCCGCCCTGCAATGTAGGCGCTCCCGCTGTGTGCCCGACACCCGGCACACTGCCATTGATGCTCCTGGGTTTGCTGGCGCTGCGTCAAAGAAAATCCTAGCCCATCCGGTGAGAAATAGGTGCGCAGTGCGTCTGCGCGTTGAAGGACTGATGAGACCGAATAGTGGGTCGGCGCCGGTTGCGCATCTACGGACCGCTGGACCCGAAAAATTTATAGGCTTTCGGCCTCTAGCCCTCGCGAAATATGCGTAGAAAGCTACCAATAATATAGCGACTAAAACGCAGGAAACCGCGCGGGTGTTTGGCCCGCTTGCCAGGCAGGCGTCTTGACCATCACCTGCAGGTAGGTGTCAGCTGCCTCAAATGCCGCCATCCAGCGCTGCAAGTCCGACCAGGGCTGCACGGCGAACCAGGTGGGGTCAGTGTGGGCGAACTGGCGCACGAAGGGGGCGATGGCGGCGTCGGCCAGACCAAAGTGGTCACCGTGCAGATATCTGTGTGTTTGCAGCCGCGTGTTGAGTATGAGCAGGAATTGCGCGCCCATCGCGCGGTGGGCCAGCCCGTTCGGCAGGTCGTAGCGCGTGGGGTATTTGTAGCGGTCCAACTGCGACTTGAAGTCGCCATCACACTGCGCGATCAAGGCCAGCGCCAGTTCCATCTCCACGGTGGAAGGTGGCAGCCAATGCTGTGGATCGTTGCACTGCAGCGCCCACCGCATGATGTCCAGGCTTTGCTCCAACACCAGTCCGTCGGGAAGCACCAGTACCGGAACCGTGCCCTTGGCTGAGGCCAGTAGCAGCGCGGGCGGCTTGCGGGCCAGGACCACCTCGCGCAGTTCACAAACCGTGCCGCTGGCCATCAGCGCCAGTCGCGCACGCATGGCATACGGGCAGCGGCGAAATGAATACAAGACAGGCAGCGCGTCGGCCTTCACTGCTGGACTCTGCCAGGGTCATCGCCGGTCAACGCCGCGCGTGCTTTGGCCAGTTCCCACTGGCGTTGGCGCTCTCTGGCCCGGTTCTTCTGCACCTCGCTGGTGCTGGCATGGCAGCGCGGGCAACTCACGCCCAGTTCAAACAGGGGGGACTCCATGGCGCGGTCTTCCAGCGGCATGCGGCAACCGCGGCACAGCTTGTGTGTGCCGGGCACCACGCCGTGGTCCACCGACACGCGTTCATCGAACACGAAGCAGGTGCCAGCCCACAGGCTCTGCTCGGGGGCAACGGTCTCCAGGTATTTCAGGATGCCGCCGTCCAGGTGATAGACCTCGTCATAGCCTTTGGCGCGCATCAGTGCGGTGGACTTTTCGCAGCGTATACCACCGGTGCAAAACATGGCCACCTTGGGCATTTTGCCGTTGCGCGCCTGCAGTGGCTGGGCCTGCTCCACCCAGGCGGGCAGTTCGCCAAAGGTGCGGATGTGCGGGTCGATGGCGCCCTTGAATGTGCCAATGGCCACCTCGTAGTCGTTGCGGGTGTCGACCAGCACCACGGCCGGGTCCGAGATCAGCGCGTTCCAGTCCTCGGGTTTGACGTAGGTGCCCACCAGGCGAGTCGGGTCTACGCTGGGCACGCCCATGGTGACGATCTCGCGCTTGAGGTGCACTTTCATGCGGCGAAACGGCGCCGCCTCGGCCCACGACTCCTTGTGCTGCAGGTCCGTCAGGAGCGGGTCGTCGCGCAGATAGGCCAGCAAGGCGCGCACGCCATCGGGTGGGCCGGCAATGGTGCTGTTGATACCCTCGGGCGCCAGCAAAATGGTGCCCTTGATCTGGTGCTGCGCGCACAAGGCCAGCAACGCCTCCTTGCGCGGGGCAAGGTTGGTCAGGGCGACAAACTTGTAGAAGGCTGCGGTCAGGTAGGGACTCGAACCCTGTTGGGTCATGGTTTGAGGTGCTGTGTGGGTATGGGGATTGCCTAGCATGGCGGCATTGTGCCTGCGCCTGCGGCGAATGCAACGCACAGACTCATGATTCGAGTGCGATGAGTTCTGCTACGGTTTGGCGACGGCGAATGAGCCGCGTTTGGCCGTTCTCCAGCAACACTTCGGCAATGAGCGGGCGGGTGTTGTAATTGGAGGACATCGACGCACCGTACGCTCCGGTGTCGTGAAGCACCAGCCAGTCGCCGACCTGCGCCGCGGGCAGGGCGCGCTGCAGCATCACGCCGCCTTCACCCTGGGTAAACACGTCGCCTGACTCGCACAGCGGCCCGGCGACCACCGTGGGCAGCAGTGGCCCGCCTGCTGGAGTGCCGTCGGCGCGCAGCAGCTCCATGCCGTGGTGGCTGGCATACATGGCCGGGCGCACCAGGTCGTTGAAACCCGCATCCACCAGCACAAAGCGCTGCTCGCCCTGGTGCTTGCAGGCGCGCACTTCAGCCACCAGTACACCGGCTTCAGCCACCAGGTAGCGGCCGGGCTCAATCTCCAACGCAACCGGGTGACCCAGCAGCGCGGCGATGCGCTGACGTGCCGCGTCCCACAGCGAGAAGTAGTGCGCCGTGTCGATTGTGGGCTCATCGTTCTGGTAGGGGATGGACAAGCCGCCGCCCGCAGAGATGGCGCGCAGGTCCATGCCCTGTGCTTGGACTGTTTCCACCAGCGCCACCATGGCGCCGCATACTTCCTGCAGATGGGTGTAGTCCACACCCGAACCAATGTGCATGTGCAGGCCTTGCAGGTTCAGGCCATTGGCGCGCACCCGCGCCAGCGCCTGGGGCAATTCGGTGTGCCAGATGCCGTGCTTGCTGTGCTCGCCGCCGGTGTTGGTCTTGTTGGAGTGGCCGTGGCCAAAACCAGGATTGATACGCAGCCAGACCGGGTGGCCGGGGCTGGTCGCGCCCAACTGGTCCAGCATATCCGTGGAGCCACAGTTCACGGGTATGCCCAGTGCCGTCACCCGCGCCAGCGTGGCGTGGTCCAGCAGGTCGGCGGTGAACACAATCTCGGCATGGCCCTGGTGCACATCAGGGGTAAAGCCTGCGGCCAGCGCCCGCTCGATCTCGCCCAGAGACACCGAGTCCACCACGACCCCTTGGCGCTTCATCAGGCGCAGGATATGGGTGTTGGAATTGGCTTTTTGGGCAAAGCGAACAACATCAAATGACCTCAGCGCGGTAATTTGCCGTTCGATGGTGGCTGCGTCATACACCCACAAAGGAGTGCCGTGTTCGTGGGCCAAAGCGGCCAGGGTGGTGGGGGCGAAAGGGTTCATGGGCCGATGATGCCAACAGAAATCTATTCAAGCAATGCCAAATTCGTTTGCTAACCATTCAAATTGGATATAGTTTGGTCAGTGAAACACCCATTGACCCCTGGATTTCTTGCACCGACGCACCGCCAGCTGACCCTGTTTCGCGCCATCATGTTGCAGGGTAACTTGAGCCGCGCAGCGCAGGACGTCGGGACATCGCAACCCACTCTGAGCCGGGAGCTGGCGCGGCTGGAGCAGGTGCTGGGGTTTGATCTGTTCGACCGTGTGCGTGGGCGCCTGCGCCCTACGGCGCGCGCGTTGGCGTTGCTACAGGAGGTGGAACGCTCGTTCGTCGGCTTGGACCACATCGCGCGGCGCGCGCAGGAGTTGCGCACGCTGTCCACCGGACGCTTGCGCCTGGCCTGCTTGCCCGCGCTGGCCCATGCGCTGGTGCCCAAGGCGCTGGTGCACTTTTCCGACACGGTGCCGCAGGGCAGCGTTAGTGTGGTTCCGCTGGAGTCGCCCTGGCTGGAACAGGCCCTGGCTGAGCAACGCTTTGATCTGGGACTGGGTGAAACGATCGACTCCCCCGCGGGGGTGGTCTTGCGCCCCTTGATGCGTGCGCGGGAAGTAGCGGTGCTGCCACGCGGCCACCGGCTGTGCGCCAAAGCGCTTCTAGAAGCCAGTGACTTTGCTGGCGAACGTTTCATCAGCCTGGCTGAAGGCGACCCCTATCGCCATGCAATAGACGCGCTGTTTGCGCGCGCCGGGGTGGAGCGCATCACCCTGCTGGAGATAGCCAGCGCGGTGGCCGTTTGTGCCTTGGTCGCGCAGGGACTGGGCCTGGCCATCGTCAACCCATTGACTGCTACCGCCATGGCCGGGCCCGATCTGGAAGTGCGCCCCTTGCAGGAGGAAATTGCCTTTAGCGTCAGCCTGCTATTGCCCGACGTGGCCACGCCGCATCCGCTGCGCGATGCGCTGGTGTTGGCGTTGGAGGCGGCGGCAGGGCAGTTGCAGACGGTTCGCTAACTTGGCCAGGTCGACCCGTGCTCGGGCACCAGGGCGCGCCAGCCCAATTCATGTTCGATGCGGTTGCGAAGCGCGTCCGACGCTGGCCGTTCCCCGTGCACTACGTAGACCTGTTCCGGGCGGTTGGGCATGTTGCGCAGCCATTGCAGCAACTGACCTGCATCAGCATGTGCTGACGCCGATTGCAGTTGCACCACCTCTGCATTCACCGCAACGTCATGGCCGTGGATTCGCACTGTTTTGGCGCCGCTGGCGAGTTTTTCCCCGCGCGTCCCGGGTGCCTGGTATCCAGTGAGAATGATCATGTTTCTGTGGTTGCCAGCGCGGTGTTCCAAGTGGTGCAAGACGCGTCCACCCGTGGCCATGCCGCTGGCAGACAAGATGACCATGGGTCCGTGGCGTGCGGCCAATGCCTTGGACTCGTCGGTGCTGGTAATCATGGTTGCCGTGTTGGTTAGGGCATGGGCATCATGTGCGTTCAGTCGGTGCTCACCCAGATGTTTCTCAAAGAGGTGGGTGGTGTGGACGGCCATGGGGCTGTCCAGGAAGACTGGCAGGGCGTGCTGTACCTCTCCGCGCGCCTTGAGCTGAGCGATCGCGTGGAGCACGGCCTGGGCACGGCCGACGGCAAATACCGGCACCACCGCCACCCCACCGCGAGCGGCCAGGCGGTGCAGTGCGGGGCCGAGCTCGGAGACCAGATTATCGATGGGATGCTGCCGGTCTCCATAGGTTGACTCGATCAACACCGTGTCCGCAGCCGGTGGCTTGTCCGGAGGCATCATGATGGAATCATCCGGACGCCCCAGGTCACCCGAGAACAAGATGCGCCTGCCCGCCACTTCCAGCAGCACGCTGGACGCACCCAGGATGTGTCCGGCAGAACTGAATGTGACCCGCCAGCCCGGCAAAGGCGTAAAGGCTTTGCCCATGTTCACCGACTTGATGCGTGGCAGGCAATCGAGTGCGTCCTGTCGGGTGTAGAGGGGTAAGGCCGGCGTGTGTTTGGACAGCCCATGCCGGTTGGCAAACGCGGCATCCTCTTCCTGAATATGCCCGCTATCTGGTAGCAGGATTTTGCACAGTGCCTGGGTGCCCGATGAGGCGTATACCTTGCCCGAAAAACCTTCCTTGATCAGCAATGGCAGGTAACCGCTGTGGTCCAGGTGGGCATGGGTCAGAACGACCGCATCCACTGCATCCGGGGCAATCGGCAACGGTGACCAGTTGCGCAGGCGAAGTTGTTTGTAACCCTGGAAAAGTCCGCAGTCAATCAGAAGACTTCGCCCTGCGTGTCGCACCAGGTATTTGGAGCCTGTGACGGTGTCTGCCCCACCAAGGAATGTGATGTTGACGCCCATTGGATGGATCCCCATTGCGCAGCACGTTCAGGTAGAACAACCCAAAAAAAATGCCACCGGGTCCTTTATAGACCGGGCGGCATGTGTGTGGGTGTGACTACCGGCAGTTATTGATGTTTATCAACTGAAAAAACTCTTCAGCCGGTCAGTCCAACTGTCGCCCGTGGGCGAATGCTTGTTGCCGCCCTTTTTTAGGGATTCATCAAGTTCGCGCAACAAACGGCGCTGGTGCTCGCTGAGCTTAACGGGTGTTTCCACCGCGATGTGGCAATACAAATCGCCTGGATAACTGGCGCGCACGCCCTTGATGCCTTTGCCACGCAGTCGGAATTGCTTGCCAGTTTGCGTGCCTTCCGGAATATCAATGGCGGCTTTGCCTGCCAATGTTGGCACGTCAATTTCACCGCCGAGCGCAGCGGTTGCCATGCTGATGGGCACAGAGCAATGCAGGTCGTCGCCATCGCGCTCAAAAATATCGTGCTTCTTCAGCCGTATTTCAATATACAGGTCACCAGCTGGCCCACCATTGGTTCCCGGTTCGCCGTTGCCGGTGCTGCGAATACGCATGCCGCCGTCGATTCCCGCGGGTATTTTTACTTCCAGAGTCTTCTGTTTCTTGACTTTGCCTTGTCCGTGGCAGGCATTGCAGGGTTCTGGAATGACCTTGCCGGTGCCGCGACAGGTCGGGCAGGTTTGCTGGACACTGAAAAAGCCCTGGCGCATTTGCACCGATCCGGAGCCGCTGCAGGTTCCGCAGGTTTTGACCTGAGTGCCGGGCTTTGCCCCGCTACCTTTGCAGACCTCGCATGATTCCCAGCTGGGTATGCGAATTTGCGCATCCTTGCCACGCGCGGCCTCTTCCAGGGTGACTTCCATCGCATAACTGAGGTCGCTGCCGCGAAACACTTGACGCCCGCCGCCGGCGCGTCCACCGCGCTGCTGGCCAAACATATCCCCAAAAATATCGCCAAATGCCTCTGCGAAACCACCGTAGCCTTCACCCCCCGGCCCCCGCATATTCGGGTCAACGCCGGCGTGTCCGTGCTGGTCATACGCGGCACGTTTTTGCGGGTCCGACAGCATCTCGTAGGCTTCCTTGGCCTCCTTGAATTTTTCTTCTGCGACTTTCCCCGAATCGCCCTGGTTACGGTCAGGGTGATGCTTCATCGCGAGCTTGCGATAAGACTTTTTGATGTCTTCGTCGGAAGCGTTTTTCGGAACACCCAGAATTTCGTAAAAGTCTCTTTTAGCCATGGTTGCCAGACAATGTTGGTCTCTGATCTATTGTGCAAACTTGATGCAAAAAGCCGCGCCGATGATTCTTGATGAATTCACCGGACGCGGCGGGCACACACTGCACGCAGTGAGTGTGGTTTAGCCCTTCTTGACTTCCTTAACCTCAGCGTCCACGACATTGTCATCGGTCGCATGTGTACCCGAGGCATTAGCACCTGCAGCGGCAGCCGCCTGATCAGCACCGGCCGATGGTTGCGCGCCTTCCGCGCCTTGCTTGGCCTGCATGTCAGCGTACATCTTTTCGCCTAGCTTCTGACTGGCAGTCATCAGCGCCGTGTTCTTTTCATCAATCGCCGCTTTATCGTCGCCCTTGATCGCTTCTTCGAGGTCCTTGATTGCAGCCTCAATTTTCTCCTTCTCGCTGGCCTCAAGCTTGTCACCGTATTCAGTCAGACTCTTGCGCACGCTGTGAACGCTAGAGTCGGCCTGATTTTTGGACTGGACCAGATCAACCTTTTTCTTGTCGTCGGCAGCATTGAGTTCTGCATCCTTGACCATTTGTTGAATTTCAGCCTCCGACAATCCAGAATTGGCCTTGATCGTAATTTTGTTTTCTTTACCCGTGCCCTTGTCCTTTGCGCCAACATGCAAAATGCCATTGGCGTCGATGTCGAAAGACACTTCAATTTGCGGCGTACCGCGCGTCGCTGGCGGAATGCCTTCAAGATTGAACTCGCCCAGCATCTTGTTGCCCGCAGCGATGTCGCGCTCGCCCTGGAACACCTTGATGGTCACGGCCGGCTGGTTGTCTTCCGCAGTCGAGAAAGTCTGCGCAAACTTGGTCGGGATGGTAGTGTTCTTGGTGATCATCTTGGTCATCACTCCACCCATGGTCTCAATGCCCAAAGACAATGGCGTCACATCGAGCAACAACACGTCCTTGCGGTCACCGGACAGAACCTGTCCTTGAATGGCGGCGCCCACTGCAACGGCTTCATCAGGATTGACGTCCTTGCGCGGCTCCTTGCCGAACAACTCCTTCACTTTTTCCTGCACCTTGGGCATGCGTGTCATGCCGCCTACCAAAATCACGTCATGGATGTCGGAGACCTTGACGCCAGCGTCTTTGATGGCGGTGCGGCAAGGCGAGATGGTGCGCTCGATCAACTCTTCGACCAGACTTTCCAGCTTGGCGCGGGTCAGTTTGATGTTCAGGTGCTTGGGGCCAGATGCATCGGCGGTCACATAGGGCAAATTGATGTCGGTTTGTGCGCTACTGGAGAGTTCGATTTTTGCTTTTTCAGCAGCTTCCTTCAGGCGCTGCAAGGCCAGCACATCCTTGCCAAGGTCCACGCCTTGTTCTTTCTTGAATTCGGCAATGATGTAGTCGATGATGCGCTGGTCGAAGTCCTCACCACCCAGGAACGTGTCGCCGTTGGTGGAGAGTACTTCGAATTGCTTTTCGCCATCAACATCGGCGATTTCAATGATGGAGATGTCGAACGTGCCGCCACCCAAGTCGTACACAGCAATCTTGCGGTCGCCCTTTTCGTTTTTGTCCAGACCAAAAGCCAGTGCCGCAGCGGTTGGCTCATTGATAATGCGTTTGACATCCAGACCAGCAATGCGCCCCGCGTCCTTGGTGGCCTGGCGTTGTGCATCATTGAAATAAGCGGGCACCGTGATCACGGCGTCGGTCACTTCTTCGCCGAGGTAGTCTTCCGCTGTTTTCTTCATCTTGCGAAGAATGTCAGCGCTCACTTGCTGAGGCGCCATTCGGTTGCCCCGCACTTCAACCCATGCATCGCCATTGTCGGCAGCGGCAATTTTGTAGGGCATCAAGTCGATGTCCTTTTGCACTTCCTTCTCGGAAAATTTGCGACCGATCAGGCGTTTGACCGCATACAGGGTGTTCTTGGGATTGGTGACGGACTGGCGCTTGGCCGACGCGCCAACCAATACCTCACCATCTTCTTGGTAGGCAATGATGGAGGGCGTGGTGCGCGCGCCTTCCGCATTTTCAATAACCTTGGGCGTATTGCCCTCCATGATGGCAACACACGAGTTGGTTGTGCCGAGGTCAATGCCGATAATTCTTCCCATGGTCTACTCCTACAATTTTGAAAATTCAGATGGGGGACACTTGAAGCCAGTTTTTAAGAATTCAAGTCCAGTTATTGCGCTTTGTCTGGTCCAAATGCCGTAGCTGGACCAGACCAGACTGTTGTGCAGTCGCTATTTCGGGGCGGAAACTGTCACCAGCGCAGGGCGTAAAACGCGCTCGGCGATCGAGTAACCTTTTTGCAGCAAGCCAACGACCGTATTTGCGTCTTGCTCGGAGGGAACCACACTGATAGCCTGGTGTTGGTGCGGATCAAACTTGGTTCCGGGTGCCGGGGCGATGCCCACTACTTTGTTGCGTTCCAAAGCGGCAATCAACTGGCGCAACGTAGCTTGGGCACCCTCACGAATTTGCTCTGCCGTAGCATCCTTGATGACCAAGCCAGCTTCGAGGCTATCTGCCACCGGCAACAGACTCTCCGCAAAGCTTTCGACTGCAAATTTCCGGGCTTTGGAAATCTCATCCTCAGCACGGCGACGGGAGTTTTCCGCATCGGCTTTGGCGCGAAGATACTGGTCAGCCAGCTCACCGCTTTTGGCTTGCAGCGCTGCCAACTCTGCTCGTAACTGGGCCAGCGCTTCAGCGTCAGAAGAGGCCAGGGATGCGACCAGATCTTCAGTGCTCTGGTAGCTCGCGTCGAGGGATTCGGGATGGGGTGTGGTGGGCGATTCAGACATGCAATAAGTGAAGTAAATACTTCCAGTTACAAAATTATGAGCCTAGACGTGGGGGCTCAGCCCTGCATTTCAAGGGCCCAGATTGCTCTTTGTCACCACAAAGAGCGAATGACCCAAGCACTAGCCCGATGTACCCAGTAATTCCACATCAAATTTCAAGGTTGCATTGGGCGGAATCACGCCGCCTGCACCGCGAGTTCCATATCCCAACGCCGCTGGAATAATGAGGGTTCGCGCGCCTCCCACCTTCATGCCGGCGACTCCTTCGTCCCACCCACGGATCACCATGCCCGCGCCCAGATGAAAAACAAACGGATCATTGCGGTCTTTGCTGGAGTCAAACTTGGCACCTTGGGTGTCATCGTTATAAAGCCAACCGGTGTAGTGCACCGTGACACTTTGTCCCTTGACAGCGACGGCTCCGGTACCTTCCTTCGTATCTTCGTACTGCAGACCACTGGGGGTTGTAGGCATAAAAAATCCTCGTGTTGAAATTCTGACAATGTTGCGTCGTAGTTTGTGTGCGTGATTCACGTCACCACCATTTGCGCAAGGGAGCAAATTATGCCGCAGACAAAAAAAGACAGGACAGCCTGTCTTTTTTGTCTAATCGGGCAACCGACTGTACTAAGTCGTCTTCTTGGCTTGGCTAATTGCCCATTTGCCGGCAAAGGCTTGTAAATCACCCAGACGCTTGAGCAAGTCTGCCCCCATTGGGGTGACTGCATAACCATCGCTGCCATGGGTCATCAGACCGGCTTCGCGCAGTTCTTTAATCCGGGTGTTCAAGGTGTTGGGGGTAATGCCTCCAACGCTGTCTTGCAGTAAACGAAATGTCTGTGCATGCCCGTCACGCAACGCCCACATAACGCGAATCGCATAGCGCGACTCCAACAAGCTCAGCAACTGGCCGATGGCCACCGATTCTTTCGAACTCATTAACGTATCCTCTCCTCGATTCAGTTCTTGCCAAGCAACCACTTCGCTGCCACTGGCGCGGTGGCCGTCCGGTGCCGGCCGTTCCTCAATAAGGTCAAACTATATCCCAGTTTTCCGCTTGCTACAAGATTCATAGCTGGTTAATGTCGTAGCCGCCTATGACAGGGTTGTTGGGTTGCTCTGGCGCTTGCTTGTCAGCAAGCGATGGAGATGCTAAGGTTGCGCAAGTAACCGTCTTTTGGTGCAGTGTTCTGGAGATTTTCATGGTATTTAATTTTGAGCAGGTTCACAACTATTACGAACGTCTGGTCTTTGAGGAGGTCGCACGCCGTTCCGAGGCGCATCCAGAGTTCAGCTCAGATATGTTGGGTGATGTGGCCTGCGTCGCATTGAACCGTTTGCCAGCACGCTATGTTCGCCATGATGTGGACATGATGTTTTATTTGACGGAGCAGGAACGCCACGCAATTGAATTGTCGCTGGAAGAGGTGCTGCAGTTTGCCTTCGGATTTGTTTTGGAACGGGCGACCAAGTCTGTGCGTTAAAGAGTTGCGCGTACTTCGCTCAGCAAATTTGCAGTGATGCTGGGCGACACACCAAACCAAGCCTCAAACGCAGGGCGCGCCTGGTTGATTAACATTCCTAAACCGTTCACGGTGGCATTCCCCCGCTCGCGCGCCGCGGCGAGCAAGTGCGTTTCAATCGGGATATAGATGATGTCCGAAACCAGGGCGCGCAGTGGCAGGCAATCGAGTCGGAGGTCCAGGGCAGTTTCGCCCTGCATGCCTTGACTGGTTGTGTTCACCAGAAGATTGGCGCCGGACAGGATTTCATGCCGATCGTCCCACGCCATATCTTTCACTGGTATACCAAACTCCTGCGCCATATCGCGTGCTCTGGCGTTGTTCCGGTTGGTCAGTCGAATCTCGGTTGCACCTTGGTCAATCAGACTGACGATGACGGCACGCGCCGCGCCGCCCGCGCCGACGACGACGATCGGACCTGCATCGGCACGCCAATGCGGCTGAGCGTCACGCAGGCTCTGGATATAGCCAAATGCATCGGTATTGCGGCCTGTCAAGGAACCATCGGACTCGACCACAATCGTATTCACGGCACCAATGCGCATGGCCAGCGGGTCAAGTCGGTCCACCAGATTCAAAGCATCGACTTTATGAGGAATTGTCAGGTTACAGCCGGCAAATCCAAGTACCGGCAGACCGCGCAATGCAGTTGCCAGGTGCTCCGGACGGACCGGCAGCAACACATAGGCGCCCGTCAAGCTGTATCGGGTTATCCAGTGGTTGTGGATGACAGGAGAGCGCGAATGCGCCACCGGCCAGCCCATGACGCCGGCGAGTTTGTAGTTGTTTGCAGCACCCAACTGTTTTGACCCCGACTAAAGGTTGTCGGTGAAGCTGCGCAGTTTGTCCGAGCGGCTGGGGTGTTTGAGTTTACGCAACGCCTTGGCTTCTATTTGGCGAATTCGCTCACGCGTCACATCAAACTGTTTGCCGACTTCTTCAAGTGTGTGGTCGCTGGTCATCTCAATACCAAAACGCATGCGCAGTACCTTGGCCTCGCGTGGCGTCAGGCTATCCAGAATATCTTTGACAACATCGCGCAGGCCGGCCTGCATCGCAGCTTCCATGGGGGCGGTGTTGGCACCGTCTTCAATGAAGTCGCCCAAATGCGAATCATCGTCGTCGCCAATCGGTGTCTCCATGGAGATCGGCTCTTTGGCGATCTTCATGATTTTGCGGATTTTGTCTTCCGGAATTTCCATGCGCTCGGCCAACACGCTGGCATCGGGCTCAAAGCCAAATTCCTGCAAATGCTGGCGACTGATGCGGTTCATCTTGTTGATGGTTTCAATCATGTGCACCGGAATCCGGATGGTGCGCGCCTGGTCCGCAATGGAGCGGGTAATGGCCTGACGAATCCACCAAGTGGCATAAGTCGAAAACTTGTAGCCGCGACGGTATTCGAACTTGTCCACCGCTTTCATCAAACCGATGTTGCCCTCCTGGATCAGATCCAGGAATTGCAACCCGCGGTTGGTGTATTTTTTGGCAATCGAAATGACCAGCCGCAAATTGGCCTCAATCATTTCTTTCTTGGCCGCCCGCGATGCGTACTCACCGGCATTCATCCGCTTATTGATGTCCTTGAGCTGGTCCAGCGGCACCACGACCTTGGCTTGCAAGTCAGTGAGTTTTTGCTGCAAATCTTGAACTGGTGGGATGTTGCGGCCCATCACCGCGCTCCAGGACTTGCCAGCAGCAGCCTGTTTTTCGATCCACTTCAGATTGAGTAACTGCGAGGGAACCTTGTTGCCGTTTTTGTCGCGTCCGCTGAAATCAGCAATAAAGTTTTCTTGCGGATAACCACACTTGTCCACAATGATTCGGCGCAACTCACGCTCTTTCTTGCGGATGTCATCGACCTGGGCACGCACCATGTCACACAATTTTTCGATGGCCTTGGCGGTAAACCGAATGGACATCAACTCTTCACTGAGTGCGCGCTGAGCCGTGACGTAGTGGGGCGTTCCATAGCCTTCCTTGTCGTAGACCTTATGTACTTTTTCGAACAACTCGCGCAGGCGGTCAAAACGTGACAGTGCCTCTTTTTTGAGTTCTTCGAGTTTTTTGGTCAGCGCCTTTGAGCCGCCCTTGCCGTCGTCGTCATCATCCGCGTCAAATTCGTCGAAATCTTCTTCGGCGACATAGTCGTCTGCTTCATTGGGGTTGGAGAATCCATCCACGATGGTGGTGATGACGACTTTGCCTTCACGGATGTCCTCTCCCAATCGCAAAATTTCCGCAATGGTCGCAGGCGATGCGCTGATCGCCTCCATCATGGCCATCAGCCCGCCTTCAATGCGCTTGGCAATTTCGATTTCGCCCTCACGGGTCAGCAGTTCAACTGTGCCCATTTCCCGCATGTACATGCGCACGGGATCCGTGGTGCGACCAAATTCGCTATCAACAGTCGATAGCGCAGCTTCAGCTTCTTCTTCGGCTTCTTCTTCCGTGGCCGCGGTGGGGCCATTGTTGTTCAGGAGAAGAGTTTCTGCGTCAGGAGTTTGCTCGTAAACGGCCACGCCCATGTCGTTGAGCATTGAGATCACGACTTCCAGAGTCTCCGCGTCAACCAGCTTGTCGGGCAGGTGGTCGGAAATTTCACCGTGCGTCAGGTAACCGCGACTCTTGCCAAGCTTAATCAGCGCTTTCAGACGCAGACGTCGTTTTGCGATATCTTCTTCTGACAGAACGGTCTCGTCCAGACCGAACTCCTTCATTAACGCGCGTTCCTTGGCCTTGCTGATCTTCATGCGAAGGGGTTTGACCTTTTCCCCTGTCGCTGTGGTGACGGTTGTTGGCTCACCAACCAGATCGGCTTCAATGTCAGACATGTCCAAGTCGTCTCCAACGGGCTCTGCCGCCGCCTTGGGTTTGCGTCCGCGCTTTGCGCCGCCAGCGGCTGCGTTGCCGTCGTCTTCAGCGCTTGCTTTTGGGGGACGTCCAGGTTTCTTTTTGAGCGTTGCTTCTGCTTCGACGACAGTCGACTTGGTTGCTGGCAGGGATTTGGCTTTGGTTGCGGGCACTGGTGTGGCTTTCTTCTCGGACTTCGTGGGTGGCGGGACAGCTTTGGCAGATTTTTGAGTAGGCATGCGAAAACCTCGAATCATCAAAAAAAACGGGCAGACAGACAAAACAGATGCTTCTTGCGTCCCCGAATTAAAGGGCGCTGCGGGCGGGAAAGGGAGTAGCGATCCCTTAACGGCAAGATGTGCGGGCGAACATTTGGGATGCAGTCCTTGCGGTAAGGTGGCCGGTTGTGATCTTGTCAACGCTTGGCCTGGCCCGGAGGTACTGCTGTCGCTCTTGCCGAAACAACCGAGCATTATAGCATAACAATTTTTGATGACCGAATTGGCTAATTAATTGGGTCATGGCGCCATCGCAAGGGTGTATGTCGCAGCCCGCGAGGTTGCTCGTAGTTTCGGGTCAGGGTGGCGGGCGCATCGCCATTTCCAATTGTTGGCGGCGCGCATGCAGTTCACGGTAGCGCACCAAAGCTTGCGGGTCAGACTGGGCTTGCACGATGGCTTGGGTCTCCTGATCCTTGATTCGCTCAACCAGCATACGGTTGAGCAAGTCGCGCAGTTCGATACCGGATTCGCTATCGGACTCCGAGGGGGAATCCGACATGAGGGCCGCATCAGCCATCAAACGCATGGCCAGTGGTTGCGCTTCATGTCCCTGCAGTTCTTCGCTAAGCGCGCTCCAGACCAGAGGTCCGTGCTCATGTAACTGCGCCTCAAGCCAGGCCAGTAATGGACCGTGGGGAGCAGGTAAATCGCATAGCAAACCGTGGTCCTCACCAGACAGCGTTTCCCACAGTTCGCTGTGTCCCAACAGGATGCGTGTGGCATGATCCGCGCGGCTAGAAGGCTGAGCCCGCCCGGGTGCTCGGCTGCTGCGGGCGCGGTAGCCAGATTGCGCATCCCAGGCAGGTTTACGCCTGAATGACGCGTCATCCGTTGTGGAAACGGACTCATTGCGGCGTGGAGAAGTTTCTGAACGCGGGTTAACCGCAGCGGACGCCCACAGCGCAGTTAGTTCTGCATTGCCCATGAGTGATTGTGTTGCCAGTTCGGCCAGGAGCTGGATTTTCAATGCGCCTTCCGGTAGCAGCAACCACAGCGGTCGGGCATTGCTGAGCATGTGCGCACGGCCCTCGGCAGTTGCGAGGTCGCAGCCATCACGTGCCGCTTCGACCAGAAAGCGGCTTAACGGGGTGGCGGAACTGACGCACTGTGCAAAGGCATCACTCCCATTGGCCCGAATGAAACTATCGGGGTCGTGCTCTTGCGGCAAAAACAGAAACTTGACGCTGCGCACATCGGTTGCATAGGGCAGTGCAGCATCAAGCGCCTTGCGCGCGGCCCGCCGGCCCGCGGAGTCCCCGTCAAAGCTAAATACCACCGCATCAGTGAACCGAAACAGCTTGTGCACATGTTCGGCGGTGCACGCTGTCCCTAGTGTGGCTACGCAGTTGGGAAAGCCCAGTTGTGCCAACGCAACCACATCCATGTAACCTTCAGTGACCAGCGCGTAGCCATGCTCACGCAGCGCATTGCGCGCTTCAAACAGGCCATACAGCTCCCGCCCCTTGCTGAACACCGGCGTCTCCGGGGAGTTGAGGTATTTGGGTTTGTCATCGCCTAACACCCGACCGCCAAAGCCAATGCATTCGCCCTTGATGTTACGTATGGGGAACATTACCCGATCACGAAATCGGTCGTAGCGTTTTTCTTCGCTGCTTCCTTCCTCCGCATTGACAATGACTAGACCGGACTCCACCAGCAGTGGATCGTCATAACGTGCAAAAACGCTGGCCAGGCTGCGCCAGCCCTCCGGGGCGTATCCCAGTCCAAACTGCCTGGCAACTTCGCCTGACAAGCCGCGCGCCTTGAAGTAAGCGATTGCACGGGGTGATTCCTTGAGGTGGCGGCGGTAGGCGTCGCCAGCCTTTTCCAGCACGTCGGTTAGCGAGTGTTGTTTTTCACGTTGCTCCAATGCGCGTGCCCGGTCTTGGGGCGATGCCTCGTCCTCGGGTATTTGCATCCCGTATTGCTGGGCCAGATCCTTGACGGCTTCGATAAAGCTCATGCCAGCGTGATCCATGAGGAAGCTGACTGCATTGCCGTTCTTGCCGCAGCCAAAGCAGTGGTAGAACTGCTTGGCCGGGCTGACTGAAAACGATGGTGACTTTTCACCATGGAAAGGGCACAAGCCCATGAAGTTGGCGCCACCCTTTTTTAGTTGGACATAACGACCAACGATTTCCACCACGTCGGCACGAGCCAGCAACTCCTGAATGAATGTTTGTGGGATCGCCATCGTTCAATCGCCCATCACAACGCCTTCGCGCCGTGGATCGGCTCCACCAAAATAGCCTGTGCCCGTTCGATGAATGGCCTGTAGTCCACTTGGTAGCGCTGCCTCCACGACGGTATGACCACGCGCTTGCAGTGCCAGCACAGTTGCACGCGGAAAACGTTTATCTTCCAGCAGCATGGGGCCGCCCAACGACCCAAAATTGGGTAGGTTGATGGCCATCTGTGGGTTGAGGCCCCAGTTCAGCACACCCAATAGCGTCTTGGCAGTGAAGTGAATGATCAAGGGTCCGCCGGGGCTGCCACCACTCAGAACCAGTTGCCCGGTGGCCTTATCAAACACCAGGGTTGGCGCCATCGATGAACGGGGGCGTTTGCCGGGTTCCAGACGGTTGGCCACCGGCCGGCCTGCTTCATCCTTTGGGATGAAGCTGAAATCGGTCAACTGGTTGTTGAGCAAGAAGCCTCCGTTCAGACCGACACCTCGGTTCACCATCTGACGCGACCCCCAGACGTCCTCGATGGATGTGGTCATGGCCAGCGCATTGCCGAAGGCATCCACCACGGAAATGTGGGAGGTTCCCTTTTCGATCTGGTCGGGCATGGATGCGTAGCTGACCACGGTTGCGCCGGGAACGCCGGGCTTGACGCTGCCCCTACTTTTACCGCTGGGGCTGGTGTCAACCAGACGGGCGCGCTCTGCCAAATAGGCCGGTGCCAGCATACTGGCCCAATCGCGCCCTGGTGCCTGGACGTAAGATGGGTCGGCCACATACTGCGCGCGGTCGGCAAACGCCAGGCGAGATGCCTCGCCGTAGGCGTGCAACCAGTCCGACTGCGGCAGACCGTCCCGCAATGGCAGACCGGTCGTTGGCAAATTTTGCAGAATACCTAAAATTTGGCCAATCGCCAAAGCGCCTGAGCTCGGTGGCGGCATACCGCACACCCGATAGACGCTCGTGGCGACGGGTTCCAATGATGCTGATGGCGCTGGTTGTGCGCTATGGTCAAAACACAGCGGCTCGCGCACGACAGGGCGGTAGTCTGCCAAGTCCCGAACTGACAGGGTTCCAGGATTGCTTGCATGTTTCTTCACCTTGGTTTCGATGGCATGCGCCGTGTCACCCATCATCAACGCGCTCGGCCCTTCTGTGGCTATTCGCTGCAGAAGGCTTGCTAACTCCGGGTTGCGAAGCAGATGCCCTTGTGGCCACGGCTGACCCTGGCTGTCAAAGAAATAGTCGGCTGCCACCGGGTCCTTCTTGAGATGCGGATCGTTGGCCAGCAGCGTCGCCATGCGCGGGCTGATACGAAAACCCTGGTTTGCCAGGCCAATGGCAGGCGCAAATAAGTCGCTCCACGGCAAGCGACCATGCTGCTGGTGCGCAAGTGCCAACATACTCACTGCGCCTGGAATTCCGACGGCGCGCCCGCCCACCGCAGCATCGGCGAACTTGACTGGTTTGCCATCCGGACCGAGAAACAACTCGGAAGTCGCCGCTGCCGGTGCAGTTTCGCGGCCATCAAAGGCCTGTGTTCGCTTACCGTCAAAATGCACCAAAAAGGCGCCACCACCAATGCCGCTGGATTGAGGCTCAACCAGGGAAAGCACCATTTGGATGGCGATGGCCGCATCAATTGCACTGCCACCGGCGCGCAACATCTGCAGCCCAGCCTCAGTGGCCAGCGGATTGGCCGCAGCAACACTGTAAGTGCGTGTGGCCCAACCAGATTTCTCGGATGAGCCAGTTGCGCCCTCTGGCGACATGGGTGCGTCGGTGACATTGGCAGGTGTGCCGCAGCCGGCTAATCCGCAGCAAGCGACAAAGCTCACTATCCACCGTTTTGACGGGCAGAGAGTTCGGCGGGCCAATAAGTCATCGTGCCTCAACATGGATTGCCTCACTACTTTTGTTTGGGTACACGTCCCATCAGGTAGAACTCGGGGTTGGGCAACATTCCAGACATATTTGCCATGCGGTTGGACAGACCAAAAAAAGCCGTGATGGCGCCGATGTCCCAAATGTCTTCATCGCTGAACCCATGGGCCTGCAAGGCATTGAAGTCGCTTTCATCAACTTCATGGGAGCGCATGCAAATTTTCATGGCAAAGTCCAGCATTGCACGCTGGCGCTCGGTGATATCGGCCTTGCGGTAGTTGGTGGCAACCTGGTCGGCAACCATCGGTTTCTTTTCGTAAATGCGCAGAATTGCGCCATGGGCGACAACACAATACAGGCAGTGGTTGGCAGCGCTGGTGGTGGTCACAATCATTTCACGATCTCCTTTGGAGAGGCCGGAGCCCTCGCGAAGCATCAGCGCATCATGGTAGGCAAAGAAGGCGCGCCATTCGGCGGGTCGGCGTGCCAAGGCCAAGAATACGTTGGGTACAAATCCGGACTTTTCCTGCACTTCCAGAATCTTGGTCTGAATGTCAGCAGGCAAATGATTGAGTTCTGGCATGGGAAAACGGGTCACTGTGCGTCTCCTGTAGTGGGTTCGAAACCATTATCCTTCGGGCTTTACTATTTCAGCGGAAATCAATATGACAACGCCATTTGAGCAGGGGCTGGCCACACGCAAAGCAGTAATGGGAGATGAGTTTGTTGCCGCAGCATTTGCCAACGCCACGCCATTTACCCAACCCATTCAGGATCACATCACACGCGCCGCCTGGGGAGATGTCTGGCAGCGCCCGGGTCTGGAACTAAAGACCCGCAGCCTGATCACCGTGGCCATGCTGACCGCATTGGGCAAGCAGCATGAGCTGAAGGGGCATATCCGTGGTGCGCTCAACAACGGCGCGAGCGTCGAGGAATTGCAGGAAGTATTGCTGCACGCGGCTATTTACTGCGGCGTGCCTGCGGCCGTGGAGGCTTTTCGCAGCGCAAACGAAGTGGTATCTGCCAAGCCCGACAACTAATTAGCGCGTGTCGCGAATCTGGGTTGGGGCAAAGCCGTGATCATCGTCATCCACATCGTCGGCGGCGGCGGGCGAGGGGATTTCGAATGTTTCGGCGGTCGATTTTGCTGATGTCGTAGGGGTCGGCGTTGCGGCCGCATTTGGCCCCAACGGTATCGGTGCCGTTGCGTTCCAGAATTCGGGCCCCGGCAGTTCGGTGTGGGGGCAATGGCAGTCCGGCGAGAACTTCCAGCTGAACAAGTAGCGGGTTCGGTCTGCCAACGGGTCAAAACGTTTGAGGCCCTGCAGCAACTCCCGCTGAAGCGCTGGCGCATGCAAGACGAGTGTGTCGTGCCAGTGCATGATCTCAAGCTGCAACAAAATGGCTTCGCCCTGTCCCGGCATGCGCACCGGAATGACTTCACCGGAAATCCAATGGCCAGGGATTCCATGAAGCTTGAGCACTCCGTGAAGGGTGAGCCGCGCCATTTCACGCTGGGTTGCACTGAGCTGCACCGTTTGCAGAACGGTTGACGGGCCGCTGTCTCGTCTGGTTTTGTCAGACTTGTGTTTGCCACGGCCAAGAAATTCAAACATCCGCTGCTCCGGTTGGTGTCGGCTGGTTCGTTCGATTCAGTGTAAACGACTCACCAACCAATCAACGACTCGACAGATCACCACATCGCCAAACCGGGCGGCTGATGGGGTGCCAACGCTTCTGATCAAGTGCTCACTGCCTTTATGGCACTTCCCCAACGGCAGCGGGTACCACAACAGGGCTCTCCTTTTGGCGCAGCAGCCGGCGCTTGGCACGCCCTACAAAGTGCTCAATGTCGTCCACAATGGAGAAGAAGCTCGGCGTTACCAGCAGGCTTAGCAGGGTGGAGGTGATCAAACCGCCAATCACGGCGGCAGCCATGGGTGCGCGAAAACTGTTGTCCGCATTGCCGAGGCCGACCACCAGCGGCAACATGCCCGCCACCATGGCGATGGTTGTCATGATGATGGGGCGGGCTCGTTTGTGGCAGGCGTCTATCAAGGCGTCGAAGCGGGACAGGCCGTGGTCGCGGCGGGCCATGATGGCATAGTCCACCAGCAGGATGGAGTTCTTGGTGGAAACGCCGATTAGCATCACCAGGCCGATAAAGGAAGGCATGGACAGCATCTTTCCGCTGACCAGCAAACCAATAAAAGCGCCACCAAAGGACAGGATGACCGACGGCAATATCGAGATGGGGTGCAGGAAGTCCTTGAACAGCAGCACCAGCACGATGTAGATGCACAGCACACCGGTCATCATGGCCATGCCAAACCCGGCCACCATCTCGGCCTGCACCTCGGCGTCACCGATCTCGACTTGTTGCACGCCCGCTGGAAGATTTTGAATGCTGGGTAATTTGGCCACGGCATCGGTGACGTCCCCCAGGGGCACGCCCGACAATTCCACTTCGAAGTTGACATTGCGTACGCGGTTGAGTCGGCTGACCACGGCCGGCCCGCCCGACATCTCGAACGTGGCAACCTGGCTTAGCATGACCGGGCCTTTGACTCCAGGCACCAACAGTCGACCGAGCACCTCCAGATCCTTGCGCGCATCGGTCTTGAGCTTGACCACGATGGGCACCTGGCGCTGGCTCAAGTTTAGCTTGGGCAACGCGGCTTCGTAGTCACCCGCAGTGGCAATGCGCAGGGTTTCCGCGATTGCCGCACTGGTCACGCCCAAGTCAGCGGCCTTGGCAAAGTCGGGCCGAATGGCAACCTCGGCGCGCGTCAGGCTGGCACTGGATGAAATATTGCCCAGCCCAGGAATGGTGCGCAAGTCCTTCTCCACGGCTGCTGCCGCCTGTGCCAACGCCACAGGGTCTTCACCCTTCAAGGCAAGCATGTACTTTTCGCCGGACCCACCCAGGCCGACCTTGAAGCGCGCGCCCGGGAGTTCGGAAAGCGCCGTGCGCATGTCACTCTCGATCACCTGCTTGCGGGGCCGCTGGCCGCGTTCGTCCAGCAATACGGTCAGCGTCGCCTTGCGAACCTCGGTGCTGGCGCCACCCATGAAGGGGTCCGAGCCCACGCTGCCGCCACCGGCGGTGGTGTAGACGCTTTGCACATGCGGTACCTGGCCGACAATGTTGCGGGCCTGCTCGGCCGCCACGCGGGTTTGCGCCAGGGTGGTGCCCGGAGGCAGCTCCAGATACACCTGGGTCTGGGAGTTATCGTCCGGCGGAATGAAACCACTGGGAATCAGAGGCACCAGAAACAGTGAGCCAACGAAGAAGCCAATGGCCGAGAACATGGTGATCCAGCGGTGATGCAGCGTCCATCGCGTGATTCTCAGGTACAGCGGCATCCACACCGGCTCCTCGTGCACGTGAGTGGACGGCTTCATGATGTACGCCGCCATCATGGGTGTTAGCAAGCGGGCCACCATCAGGGAGGCAAATATCGCGAACACGGCGGTCCAGCCGAACTGCTTGAAGAACTTGCCGACCACACCGCTCATGAAAGCGGTGGGCAAAAATACGGCAATCAGCGCAAGGGTGGTGGCTATCACGGCCAGCCCGATTTCATCAGCCGCTTCCATGGCGGCTTGGTAGGGCGACTTGCCCATGCGCAGGTGGCGCTCGATGTTCTCCACTTCTACGATCGCATCGTCTACCAAAATGCCGATCACCAGCGACAAGGCCAATAGTGTGACGACATTGGTGGTGAAGCCCAGGTAGTGCATGCCAATGAACGCCGGGATGGCCGACAGCGGCAGCGCGACGGCAGACACCAGTGTCGCGCGCCAGTTGCGTAGAAAGAACCAGACCACAATGACCGCCAGCACGGCGCCTTCATACAGCATGGTCATGGACGCGTCGAACTCCTCTTGCACCGGAGTTACAAAGTCAAACGCCTGTGTCAGCTCCAGATCGGGGTGTTTGGTCTTGAGTTCGGCTAGTGCCTTTTGCACCGCCGCCCCCACTTCCACCTCACTGGCTCCCTTGCTGCGGGTGATCTCGAAGCCCACCACCGGTTTGCCGTTGAGGGTGGCAAAGCTGCGCTGCTCAGCCACGGTGTCCTTCACACTGGCAATTTCATCGAGCCGCACCCGCTTGCCACTGGAGAGGGTTAGCTCCAGCCGGGCCAGTTCTTCGACGGTGGCCACGGTGGCCAGGGTGCGCATCGGTTGTTCCGAGCCGCCCAGATCGGCGCGGCCCCCGGCGCTCTCGGTTTGAACCTGCTTGAGCTGGCGTGAAACGTCGGCAGCGCTGGCGCCCAGGCTTTGTAATTTGAGCGGGTCTAGCGCCACCTGTACCTCGCGGGTTACGCCGCCCACCCGAACCACCGACCCAACGCCGCGCACACCCAGGAGTGCACGGGAGACGGTGTTGTCAACAAACCAGCTCAAACCTTCGTCGTCAAGGTTGTTGGATCGAACGGTAAAGGCCAGAATCGGTGCGCCCGACAGATTCATCTTGCTGACAACCGGGTCGCGTAAATCACCGGGTAAATCACTGCGCACTTGCTGCACGGCGCTGCGCACATCGTCCACCGCCTCTTGCGTGGGCTTTTCCAGGCGGAACTCGGCCGTCACGGTGACGCTGCCATCTTGCACATTGGTGTAAATATTTTTCAAGCCCTGTAGTGAGGCAATGGCGTTTTCCAGCTTGCGGGCCACTTCGGTTTCCAGTTGGGCTGGTGCGGCACCGGGCAGACTGGCCGAAACGGTGACGGTGGGCAGCTCCAGATCAGGGAACTGCTGCACCTTCATGGCGTTGAAGGACATGAGCCCGGCCAACGTCAGCAGCACAAACAGCATGACCGCCGGAATAGGGTTCTTGATCGACCAAGCAGATACATTCATTGGATTTGCTCCTTATTTGCTAGCGGCCGACGCAGGTTTTACGAGGGCTGGAGCTGATTTTTGTCCTGCGTCACTGGTTTTGGCAGGGTCCACCACCCGGACCAGGTCTCCGTCACTGAGGAAACCGCCGCCGCTCACCACCAATTTGTCTTCAGGCTTGACGCCGCTGACTATCTCGATCTGGTCGCCTACGACGCGGCCGGTCTGAACCTTGATTTGTGCCACCCGGCTGTCTGGCGCGGCGCGGACCACGTAGCTGAAGCCGTCGCGCACGACCACCGCTGTCTGCGGCACGGTGAGTGCGCCTGAGCTGCCGAGTTCAAACTCCCCTCGGGCAAACATTCCTGGCTTGAAACTGGACGCGACGTTTACCGCTGCGCCGGGCAGGTCGACATACACCAGTCCATTGCGGGTGGCGTTGTCCACGGTAGGTGCCACGGCGCGGACCTTGCCCTTTATCTGGACACCGCTTGGCGCGGTGACCATCACAGTAGTGCCGGCGGTGATGCGCCCGAGTTCTGCGGACGTGACTTCACCACGCCACTCCAAGCGCCCCTGGCGGATCAGCTTGAACATCTCTGTGCCGGCTCCCACGACCGCACCCACGGTGCCCATACGGGCCGATATGACGCCGCTGTCCGGTGCCAGCAGTTGGGTGTTTTTGAGGCGCAACAATTGTGAGTCCAGTTGCGCCTTGGCTGACTCCACGCGTGCCTTGGCCGTCTGTTCCTGCGTCAGGTACTGGTTGACTTGTTGGGCGCTGATGGCGCCGCTGCCCTGCACGGCGCGCGCCCGGTCAGCGTTCGCAGCGGCCTCAGCGGCGTTGGCCTGGGCCTCAGTTAGTGCTGCACGCGCCAGCGCCACGTCGGCCTGCACACTTTCCGCTGCAAAGCTTGCCAGCAGTTGGCCGCGCTTGACGGCATCGCCCACGGCGGCGTGCAGTTCGGCCACGCGCAGCCCGTTGGCCTCGGCACCAACACTGGCCTCCTGCCAGGCCGCCACACTGCCATTGGCGCTCAGCTTGATGGTGAGCATGCTGCTCCTGGCCTGGGTCAGGGCGACCGTTAGCGCGGGTTTGGCGACGCCGGGTTTGGCAGCATCGGCGGCGTGGCTGCCGGTGGTTGCCAGACCGAGGGCGATCAGTGTCAGCACGCTGGCCATCGCCAGAGCCAGAGTCAGCGGTTTTGCAGTGAACTTGCTGGCAAAAGAGGGTGTGGGTTGGAGGTTCATGGTCGTGTCGCGTCGGATCAATAAATGGGGAGAATTTCGTGCGGAGTGGTTCAGTTGGTTGCGGTATTGGTTGCCGCCTGGGGTTCAAAACCACCGCCCAGGGCGCGGTACAGGGATACCCAGGCACGGTTGCGCTCCAGCGAGAGATTGAGCTGCGCCAACTCCGAGGCGAGCGCGTTGCGCCGGGCGTCTTCGAGTTCGACCAGACTGGCCAATCCCTGGCCAAAGCGGTCCTGGGTGGCCGCCAGGGATTGGGCATAGCCCAAAGTGGAAGTTTTGACGTCTTGTTCACGGGCGGAAGTGCTGTGAAGGTTCAGCAGTGCGTCTTCTACTTCGCGTACGGCCTGGCGGACCTTGGCGCGATACACCACGACAGCAGCCTGGTAATGGGCCTCTGCGGAGGTCACCGCTGCTGCACGTTGGCCACCGTCAAACAGTGGCAGGCTCACGGCCAATGGGCCGAAGGACCAGGTCGCGCCATCCTGGTCCAAACCTCCTGATGTCTGGCGCATGGAGCCTATCGCGCCCGCCAGGGTCAGGCGCGGCCAGCGCTGTGCCTTCGCGCTTCCTACCTGGGCACTCGCGACCACGACGTCGCGTTCGGCGCTGAATATATCGGGTCGTTGGGCAATGGTTTTGGCAGGTACGTTTGCTATTGAAATAGTAGCTGACTGTGCAGGTTTCACGAGGGCTACAGCCATTTTTTCCTTAAGGCTTGGCTCTGCGATGGCGGTTAGCGCCACCATGGCCTTGGTTTCCATTTCGCATCGCGTGTTCTGTTGGGTCACCCGACTACTGGCGTCGGCCGCGCTGGCCCGTGCCATGGCTGCCACGGACGGAGCCAGAAAGCCGACCTTTGCGTTGATCTCGGTCAAGCGAGCAGTCTCCTGATGTGACACCGCATCGCGGCGCACCAGCGGGAGCTGCAGGGTGCAGTTCGACAGACTGTAATAAAGACCGGCCACCTCGGCCGCCACCGATACACGGGCGTCATGCCATTGGGCCTGACTGCCTTCAACACTGGCCAGAGCGGCGCGGTCGACTGCGCGGTTGGCTCCCACCAGATCGAGCTCCCATGCCGCCTGAATACCAATTTGCTGGGTGGTGGTGACGGCCAGGTTGGGTTGGTTCACGCCGCGGCTGGCCGAGAACTGGGTGCCCAGGCTTGGGACAAGTGCCGCATGGGCCGCTGCTTGCTGCGCGCGCGCGGCCTCTACGCGAGACAGCGCTTGCGAAACCGAGGGGCTGACGGCTTGCGCCGCAGTTATCAGTTCGACGAGCAAGGGGTCGCCCTGTTGTTGCCACCACTGGGTCAGCGACTCCACGCTGCCCTGGTGGGGCAGTGGCGCATACCATTGCGGCGGCGAGTCTGCGCTCACCTGTGTGGGTGGCATCAAACTGGAGCAGGCGGATAGCGCCAGGAGGGTCGCCGCAGCGGTCAGGGCTCTGGTGGATGGGAAATTCATTTGGAGGCTTTGCGGTTGGATCGGGTTGGGGGCGGCAAGAGGGCACGGCGTTGGGCTTCGGCATCGGTCATTGCCATGGCATAGGCCACCAACCGGTCGCAGTAACGGTCTAACGCGGCGTGGGACGCCACCAACTGCGGGCGAATGGTGGTGATGACATCACTGCCGATATGCAGCATCACACCCAGCCCGGAAATGGAAAAAGCCAGCGTGTGGATATCGTTGTCGGCGCAGCCCAGGCCGAGATGGCGGCACAACACGCTGACCAATGCATCGTGGGCGGGTTTGATGTTGGAGTCAATTTCTTCTTGCCAGATACCTGTTGGTTCGAGCATTTCACGAAAATGCAGCTTCATGCAATGTTGCGTCTGTTGCCCCTTTTTCAGCGGCTCAAGAAACGACTGCATCAAGCGGTGCAAGGCTTGCTGCAAGCTGATGCCGGTGTCATCAATGGCCTCCGGTGGCACGTTGGGGTTGCAACGCGGGTCGGTGAACACGGCCCGGTATAGCCCGGCCTTGTCACCAAAGTAATAACTGATCGAAGCGATATTGGCCTGCGCCGCCAATGCAATCTCGCGGGTGGACGTTTTGGTATATCCCCTTTCAGCGAACAGCACCAAAGCCGCGTCAATCAGGCGATTGCGGGCTTCGGAGCCGTCACTGCGCAAAGGCTTTGCGGCAACGGGCACAGGCGGGGTTTTTGTCATGGGGCGCGATTGTAGCGTGGTTAAATCAAACGTTTGATTTAACTAGACCCTGCGCGGCATAGGGTAATTGTCCCTAACCGGCCATCAGTTTCTGGATCAAATCGCCAGCATTGGAGGCCTTGTACTTGCGCATCAACCGGGCGCGGTAAATTTCGACGGTGCGGTGGCTGATGGAGAGTGTCTTGCCGATTTGTTTGGAAGTCAGGCCTTGCATCAGATGGGCTGCAACTTCGCGCTCGCGTGGCGTCAACTCGGCCTTGACTGGGCGGCGGGCGCTCAAATCCTCAAAGCACCAGATGCCAGCCTCATGTGGTGCCTCCCGATTGAGTGCCCGCCCGGTCACGTGGCACCAGAAAGCCTCTCCCTTGAGGCGACCTTCCACCCGCCGCATGATGCGATCATCGGCATAGGTTCCACTGCGGTTCAAAATGGGTGAAATGCGTGCGCCTGTTCGCTCGAATTCATCCACGCTCGGATACAGCACCTGAAACGATTGGCCAATGAGTTGCTCGCGGGTGGTGCCAAACATTTCGCACAAGCGTTGGTTGCAGTCGATGATGGAGCGGTTGCGCGACAGCGCCAGGCCCACCGGTGCCAGGTCAAATGCCAGACGGTAGTCAATATCCATAGGGTTGTGCTTTACGAAAAACTACGTAACCAGATAAGTAGTATCGTATGGCAATTCATTCTTTACAGGAGATGGGTGCAATGAAAAAGTTATATCCCAGCGCAGTAGCGGCGCTTGACGGCATTGTCAGAGACGGCCAATTGCTGGCGGTCGGTGGTTTTGGTTTGTGCGGCATCCCCGAGGCGCTCATTGATGCGCTGCGCGACAGTGGAGTCAAGGATCTGACGGTCATATCCAACAATGCAGGTGTTGACGGATTTGGTCTGGGCAAACTGCTGGAAACACGGCAAATCAAAAAAATGATTTCGAGCTACGTGGGTGAAAACAAAGAGTTTGAGCGCCAATATTTGGCAGGTGAACTGCAACTGGAGTTCACGCCCCAGGGCACCCTGGCTGAGAAACTGCGCGCCGGGGGCGCGGGCATTCCTGCATTCTTCACCAAGACCGGTGTCGGCACGATTGTGGCTGAGGGTAAGGAGCTGCGTGAGTTTGATGGTGAAATTTATGTCATGGAACGTGCCCTGGTGCCCGAGGTGGCATTGGTCAAAGCACACCGTGCTGACAAATCCGGCAATTTGCAGTTCCGTCTGACTGCGCGCAACTTCAACCCCGCTGCCGCCATGGCTGGCAAGATCTGTGTAGTTGAAGTGGAAGAAATCGTGGAGGTGGGAGACATGGTGCCCGATGAAGTGCATTTGCCCGGCATTTATGTGCACCGCATTGTGCACAACCCCCACCCCGAAAAGCGGATCGAGAAACGCACCGTGCGTGCCAAGGAAGGAGTTTAATCATGGCCTGGACTCAAGACCAAATGGCGGCCCGTGCCGCGCAGGAACTGGAAGATGGTTTTTATGTCAATCTGGGTATTGGCATCCCCACACTGGTTGCCAATTTTGTACCCGCTGACAAAGAAGTCTGGCTGCAAAGTGAGAACGGCATGCTGGGCATTGGCCCGTTTCCGACGGAAGATGAAGTGGATGCAGACCTGATTAACGCGGGTAAGCAGACGGTGACCACCCTCAAAGGCTCATCCATTTTTGGCAGCCACGAGAGTTTTGCCATGATCCGCGGCGGCAAGATCAACTTGTCCATTCTGGGTGCCATGCAGGTTAGCGAGCAGGGTGATCTGGCCAATTGGATGATTCCGGGCAAGATGGTCAAGGGAATGGGCGGCGCAATGGATCTGGTGGCGGGAGTGCGGCGCGTGATTGTCTTGATGGAACATGTGGCCAAGAAAAAGGATGGCACCATTGACCTCAAAATTCTTCCCAAATGCACCTTGCCATTGACGGGTGTCGGTGTGGTGGACCGCATCATCACGGATCTGGCTGTTATGGATGTGACACCCTTGGGGCTCAAACTGATTGAACTGGCACCGGACGTAACCCTTGAAGATGTGCAATCCAAGACAGGTGTTCCGCTAGTCTGAAACCCTGCGGGACAGAGGCTCGCGCGGCAGGCTTTGTCCCCATCCGGTTGGAAGCCCATGACCGGGTAAGATGACGCGAATCACTAACCGGGGGATTCATGTCCAGAGCGCTCAAATTATTGATGTTCATCTATTTCGTAGTGTTCATCACCACGGGCGCTTTCATGGTTCTCATTGTGAACGCCGACGAAAATTCGGTGCCATGGATAGGGCTTCTGGCGCGCAACCACGGCATCGTGTTTGTCTGGCATTTGGCCTGCTGGATGACCATGGGCATGTTCTCGAACTACTACTGGGACTTGTTTAACCTCGGCAAGGGCTTGGACGCGGTGCAGGTGGAGCGCATTGTGTTGCCGTTGCTGGTGTCGCCCATCGTTTTTTACCCCACCTACAACCTGTGGCTCTCCAGCAGCTCGCAGAGCTATATCTTGTTTGAGGTGATTGCGTTTCAGAGCGGTTTCTTCTGGCAGGCATTGTTCACCAAGGCCAAGCCGATGGAACAAGCGACCGTGATTCCATGGTCCGTGAACAATGGCAGCGCGCGCGCTGCGCAGCCTAAAGCTGCGGGCAACGGGCAGTCGGTTGCCGGCTGATCACAACACAGCACAAGGCGCGAATTTGCCGCGAATGGGTAGCAAATTGGCGGCGGATTTGATTAGGGGTTTAGTAAAACGGCCGCCGCGCCGAGGGGCACAGCCGTTCCGTTGGTGATCGCCAGGTACATGACCTGCAGATCGAGACTGCCAGTGGGTGTCAAGAAATGGAAGTCGTCGATATAGCCTTCAGCAGTGTTGTCCAACACATCGCCATTGGGCCAGAGGAAAACGACATCGCGGGCATGGGTCTGGTTTTCCCAGTCCTCAAAGTCGACCCGGTCTGCCAGGCCTGTTTTGGTTCCGTTGGCATACAGCAATTTCTTGGGGCCAAGGAATGGTAAAAAGCTGGACAACTGTCCTGTGGTGTTGGATGTGTCACCGTAATAAAGCTTGTAACGCACGCCGCCAATGTGCATTGGAAACGCCGCCTGCACATTGGTAAAAAGTTTAGGGCACCCCGTTGCGTCGTACTGCACGTCCCAGGTGCTGCCGTTCCAGACCGCGTAACCATGGGTCCGGTTGGCAGTGCTGCACCCTGCAACGCTGCCGCTGGTGAACACCATGAAGGTCCCCGGCGCACCGTTCCAGCGCCAGTCGGTCTGCGTTGGGTAGCCGATCTTGTTCTGACGGGCGTTCAGGATCTTGGCGTTGGCCGCCACAGTGTCGCCTTCAATCCCGACGGCCACCGTGTAGGCGCATCCGCCACCGGAAGAAAAGTCTGCCGTGGTTGCGCAGATGGTCGAGTTGCTGTCGCTGTTGAAATCCTGACCGGTGTAACCGTCGACGCTGTCGATGCTGAAAATCCGCGTCTTGCGGTCGACGCCTTGTGCCTCAAAAAACACCCGTACCTTGGCTCCCATCGCTGCCGACAAAGGAATACCCTGTCCGGTGGCCACGGTTTCGACCTGGGTGCTGGCCGGTGTCGGGGTCAAAAGCCCGGTGCTTGCACCGCTGCTCACAAAGCTCAGGTAGCTTGAAGGTACCGATGCGCTCGTGGTGCTGGCGGTGAGCGCTGTGGACAGCGCTTGCCGACCAGACACCAGACTTGGCCCGTAATACAGCTGGATCCGGTTGGCCGTGACGCTGCCCGCCTCGGGGCCAAAGCGGGTGGCGCTAATGCGCGCATTGCCATCAGTGACGATCCGGCTCAGGCCGGCAGTTGTGTTGCCGCTACCCTGAAGCTGCCAATATTCACTTGGGGTTGTTGTGGTCACCGCGGCGGAGGCGGCAGCGGTTGCGGGCGGTGAACATGCGGTGGTACTACAGGCGCTCACCACGACGCTGTAAGCTGTTGCAGCCTTCAGCCCGGTGAGGGTGACAGCACTCACATCGGCACCGACGGTGACGCTGATTGGAATGCCATCAAATCCATCGGTTGCGCTGATCAAGTATTGAAGAGTCGTACTTCCTGCGGGTGGCGTCCAGCTCACCCGCATTTGAGACGACGAAGCAATGGAACTGCCGCCAACGGTCTTCTGGTTGACCTGTGCCAATACGACGCCGGTCGGTCCGCTCAGCGAGGCGCAGGCGGCCGCACTCAAAAATCCGCTTGCCGGGCCCAGATCCAGCAACTTGCCCGCGGTGGACTGGCCAAGAACCCAGAGGTGCCCGTCCACCGAGTTGGTGGCCAGATAATTTCCGGTGCCGGAGTAGTAGCGTAAATAGTAAGGTGCGGCGGTTTGAGACGCCAAGGTGGATGGTGCAAAAAACTGCGGATACGACTTTTCAGCCCAGTTGAAGATACAGTCTGAGTTGGCAGTGCTGACGACTACCGGCGACGCGGCCTTACCCATCAATGGAGACAGCAAGAGCGCCGCAGACAAGAGTGTGAAAATAGAACGACTCATGGTGCGTTGTCTCCTGATCAGGATTCGACGCAAGAAGTTTGCGACGCTGGCGCCACCTTAACACGCGCAGCGGCCGGCCGGGTTACCCACCGCAGAAGCGTGGAAATGTGCAAACTCAATTGGGTGCCGTTTGCGCAACAGCATCAATTTCTGTTGCGACCTATAATTTTCCTGACGGGCTGAGTGGGCGGCAAAAAAAAAGCCTGCCGGTGCGTCTGGCAGGGCTATCGCGGGTTGATGTCGGCAGTTGCTCTTGTGGGCTGTTGGCGCATCGATTTTTGCCGATTGTTTTACCGATTTCCCCTGGCTTTTTTGCCTTAATTCACTTTATAGGAATACCACGTGAAGAAAACTCTGAAGACCTCTTTGCTCGCATTGGCAGCCATGCTTGTCGCCGGATCCGTTGCTGCACAGCAGCTCAAGCCAGAAGAAATGATCCAGATCCGCCAGGCCGGTTACAAGACCATGGGCTGGAATATGGGCAAGATCAAAGGGCAGGTTGAAGGCGCAGCAGACAAATTCGACAAAACGCTGACAGCCAACGCCGCCAACACAATCAAGGCCGTTGCCAATTCCGGCATGGGTGCACTGTACGGACCCGGTACCGACAAAGCCGTTGGCGATGTGAAGACCCGCGTCAAGCCAGAGTTTTTTGATCCCGCCAACAAGGATGAGATCGGCAAAATTGCTGGCGCATTTGTACGCGAAGCCAACAAGCTAGCCGAAGTGGCGGCTGGCGGCGACCAAAAGGCCATTCAGGCCCAGTTTGGTGAAATGGGCAAGGCTTGCAAGGGCTGCCACGACAAATTCCGCATTGACGAAAAGAAATAAAACCTGCAGCCCAAGCGGAGTCGGCCTGCCTGGGCTGACTCCCGCCGGTGCAGATCCTGCCGCAAGCTAGAAAAGCGGAGCGGCAGCTGCTGGCGGCGGTGGGGCCAGGCGCTCAGCCAAGCCGCCGTTGGCCAGCCACCAGGCACCAAGTCCAATGAGAACCGCGACAAGCAATGCCAACCAGCCGCCGCCGGCCGCTGACTTGAACTCCTCGCCCTCGACCTCTTTGTAGCCCAGCAACATGGGTTTGACCAAGTTGTCGTGCTTGACACGGGCATAAAACGCAATTGCACCCAGGTGTGTGGCAATCAAGAACCCAAGCAACCAGACATTCGTCTTATGCAGCCCTGTGATCCAGGTGCTGGTATCTGTGCTGACCAAAACCGCATATGGCCCCTGAAATGCAATGTCATCATTGGCAAACAGGCCGGTCAGTCCTTGTGCTACTAAAACGCTGAGCAGTCCCAACACCGACAGGGCACCCAACGGGTTGTGCCCCACCCCCCGCCATTGACCGCGCAAATAAGCAAGAATCGTCTGCGGGCCACGCACAAAGGTCATAAAGCGTGCGTAGGTGGAGCCGACCAGGCCCCAAGTCAGTCGAAACGCGAGCAGACCCAACAATGCGACTCCAAATCGCCCATGCCAGACCATCGCATTACCGCCAATTTGGACGCTGACGAATGCCGCCACGACGAGGCACACCATCGACCAATGAAAAATTCGCGTTGGCAAGTCCCAGATTTTGATACGTTTCATAGGTTTGATTTCAATAGAGTAGACGCTGGTATCAACCGAGCTTGAAAAATCCGATTTCTCGCGCCAACCGCGGCGTCAAATCGGTCACGGTGCGTGACGTTGCCGCCACTTGCGTGGCCATCGTAGCATTTTGCGCGCCATGTCTTGCCGACGAACGAGAGGCGATAGGCGATGCCCGATTAATGCTTGCACTCTGCGTGGATTCAAGCTGCTGTGCGATTTGCCAGTCGGCGCGACGAGACGGCCTGCTTCACCCAACCCAGCTTGAACCAGCGCAGGGCCATAATGGCGCCGCGCACGCATTCGTCCAGCGCATACGCGATCCAGACGCCGGACAAACCCCAACCCAGATAGGTTCCCATAAACCATGAGCCAAAACCCATGATGATGACCATGGAAACTGAACCAACGACCACGGGGAAGCGGGCATCGCCTGCAGCGCGCAGTGCCGTAATGATCACTATGTTGCAAGTGCGCCCTGGCTCCAGCAACACCGTGATCCACAGCAAGGTGGTGGCCTTGGCGATGATGGTGGCATCACTGGTAAAGAGTCGCAGGGTCCAGGGAGCGGTTAGGGCCGTCACAAAGGCAATGGTGGTTGATACGGCCAGCCCCCAAAAAAGGCACTTGCGCACCAGTTGCAGGGCCTGGCGCAATTCGCCCGCGCCGATCAAGTGGCCCACCAGTATTTCACCGGCAAAGCCAAGTGCCACGGTCGACAGAACAATAAAGTTCATGATTTGCATTGCATAACCCTGTGTCGCCAGCTCTGTGGTTCCCATGGCAGAGACCACCGTGACCGAGATCAGAATTGCAATGCGGTACGCAATCGCTTCTGCGGCGCCAGGCAGACCAATGGCCACCGATGTGCGTAGGCTGTTCCAGCGAATGGCGACGGCGTCGTGCCAGCTGGGCTTTAACTCAAGAACCGTGCGCCAAAGCCACAAATGCACCCCCAGTCCAAATATCCGACTGGCGGCCAGTGCAACGGCGAAGCCGGTCATGCCCATCGGGGGAAACGGCCCAACCCCGCGCATTAAAGGAACACACAGCGCGATGTGCAGTGCGTGCATCGACAGAATGTTGAGCATCGTCTCGCGCGTGTGCAGGTGGGATCGCATCACCGCCGCCATACTGGCATTGAACGCGTCCAGAACCAATACACCACAAAGAATTTGC
>CAIQBN010000276.1 GCA_903870065.1 uncultured beta proteobacterium
CCCCTCAATGACATCCCCTGATAGTGGGTTTTGCATCAGTTCGTTTTGCAACGCAAAATACGATTCGTCATCGAGGTAACTGGTACGCAATCGCTCAAAGGGTGGCAATTCAACGAATACCGCTTTCATCTCGATATTATACGCACTTTGCGTATAGTGCTACCTCACTCCCAAATTGTCACCAGTCTTGGCCGCCTGCGCTGCCCCCCAGGTGGTACCCGTCGCATTGGCAGCTGCATCGGCTGCCGCCAGTAGTGTGTCCTGCGATAGATGGCTGTACCGGCTAGTGGTCTTGATTTGGCTGTGGCCCAAAGCCTTGCTCACGATGTACAGGCTGTGGCCGGAGTTCACCAAATTGCTAGCAGACGAATGCCTCAGGTCGTGCATGCGCACATCAGGGAGGCCTGCCACTTTTCTGGCTGTGTTCCAACTGCAAAACACGGTCACAAAGGGCAGTTTGGTCTTGGGGTTGGGCACCACGTAAGGGCAACCCGCCCAGCGCGGAACCTGGGCCAGCAACTCAATCACTGCCCCGGACAAGGCCACATGGCGCGGTTTGCCGATCTTACTCATGGGGATGCGCCAAGTTTTTCGCTCAATATCAAAGTCAGCGGATTTTGCGTCCAAAATTTCACGCTTGCGGCAGCCGGTCAGAATCTCAAATCCCACGATAAACTTGAGCTGGGAAATGCTGCTGTTATTTACAGCATCACGAAGGCGCAAAGACTCTTCTGCGGTCAAGTACCGCTCCCGACCATTGCCTGCATCGTACGGCTTAACGCCCACCGTGGGGTTGGTGTCGGCGCCGGGTATGCCCCACTTCTTGGCCAAATTAAATTGGTAGCGCAAGAGGATCAGCATCCTGGTGCACGTCGACATGATGAGCCCGAGCTGGCGAGTGGTCGGCCACAAAAGGCCCAGGCAGGCGACCACCACCAGCGCCAGGGTTATGTGTCCCATCAGGACTCCAGGGGTTGCGTGTCGATTGCCGCTGCTACAGGCTCACGGCTAGGCTTTCCCTTGTTTGGCTTCTTGCCGGACTTCTTGGCAGGCTTCTCGGGTATCACCGGCGGCACTGGCAGTTGCTTCTCCGAGAGGGCCACCCCTGAGTCGATCAGCTGTTGCACCTCCATTAGCCATGCCGTGGGGTCCAGCCGTTCGTAGCAGCGCGGGCTGCCCGGAACATTGCGTACCAGGCCCTCGTTCCGTATAGCGGCAATGGCGAATGCTCCTGAATTGACCGAGCTTTCACCGACCTCGTAAAGCAGCTACTGGATATCGCCACTGGTGAACGACGGTGCATCGTTGAGATGCACATCGATCAAGGCCCAGGAGACCCAGTCTTTGCAGTAGTAGCCGCGGGCCGAGTTCCCAAATATGCGGCGGACCGTATCCCCATTGGGGGTGACTCCAATGTGATAGACCGGCTTCGATCTACCGGAGAGTGAGCCACACTCGGCGATCTTGACGATGCGCACTTCCGGTTCTGCTGCTGTGATTTCTTCGTTAGTTGCTGTGGTTTCGTTTTCCATGGAATACTCCTTTGTTGTGAATGAATAGATGCAAGATAAGTGAGTGGTCGCTTATCTAATAAGGTACCGATGCGAGCGCAGTTGGCAGGCACAAAAAACCACCCGAAGGTGGCCAGGATGAAGATGTCGTGGGGTGTCATGTGCTGCCTTCCGGTGCCATCACCGAGAACAGCACGCACATGGTGATCAGGTCAGTGATGCGTTGCTCTACTAACTTGCGTATGGCCGGGTTGCTGATTTGCTTCGTTCCAGCCATATTGCGTATGACTTGCATAGGGTTCTCCAAAAAGAAGCACCCAAGACCAATCGCTCCGATCTTGCGACCAGAGTGACAGTGCTTGGGTGCTTGGGTTACCTCAGGCCGGACGGACTAAGGCGTTGGGGCTAATTGCGGCTGCACCGGTGGCCGACGACGATTCCAGTATTTGGCCGACGTAACGTCATCAAATAGGCTTATTGCTTTTATGGGAGATCGTTGCGGCGGTGGAATTGCTCCACGGACACGCTGAATTTGATAGCGCCGTGTGGCTTTGGCGTTAGTCCATCATTGCCAGCAAGGTTTGACTTTTTTGGACCAGTCCTTTTGCCAGTTGCCGATGGGGCCGATTGGCGGCGGCGTTACTTTCTGCCCCACAGTCCTTTGGCTGGGTACTTTGCAACGCTGGGAGGCCTAGCGGGCTTGCCTGTGGTGGTCCATACGCAGTGCAATGGCGCCATTGACCACGGCTATCAGCATCGCGCTGGTGACTTGGAGAGCCACGGTAAGCACGCTGACTTTGACTGCCAATGCGCCCATGTTTGCGAACGTACCGGCCAAGGCTGCGGCGGTGATGAATGGAATACAGATAGGGAACTCCTTTCGGTGTTGAAGAAACGATGGACGAAAAAAAAGGCCCCCAGACATTGCTGCCATGGGGGCTTGGAGAAACCGGAGGATGAGACCGGCGGAAATGGCTTGGATGCTCTATGGGCCTACTTGCGTTCTAAGCCTGTTTAGCCGAAGTGTCCGACAGCACTACCGAGTCGTCGTAAAGGGTCTCGGGAGCAATGTCTATTTCTCCAGGCCAGACCACCGTACCGTACTGAACGCGGGCTCTGGAAAATAATACTGGTGCCGCAATCCGATTCCAAGGTTTCATTTGCAGCAATGGCCGCATATCGAAACGGCGTCGCTCACCATTTGCATATTCAAGGTCGATTTGAAAATCTTGTGTGGGGCTCACACTGATAACGTCACATGGCATAGCATTTCCTCATTGCAGCGGTGCAATTCGAAACGGCTCATCACCATTCACCGCAAGTTCCCAGTCCACGAAGAGCTCTTCTTTGTGGATTTCGATCCACGCCTGAACCATTTTTAGTTGCTTTGGCGGTAGATTGCCGTCCAAAATGCTACCGTCGTCTAGGGCAATGGCCGCTTCGTCACTCTGATACCTTGCGTGAATGTGCGGTAAGTGATGTCGCCGATTATCCCGAAAGAACATCAGCACCAGAATCCCGTAAAACATACTGATGGTCGGCACAGGGAGCACTCCACATGTTCAAAACTTCAGTTTACCCCGACCACGCAAAATGCGCCCCCGCCAAAGCCCGCAATTCCGCCTCCGCCATTTGCCCTTTGGTTGCAATCGCATACAG
>CAIQBN010000277.1 GCA_903870065.1 uncultured beta proteobacterium
CGACTGGATGTGTATGCTGGTCAATACCGGTGACGGCCCCGCGCACAAGAACAAGAGCCTGGTCATGGTGCCGCTGCGCGAGAACGGCAAGTTGCGCCCCGGCATTGAAGTGGCCAGCAAGATCAAGAAGATCGGCATGCACTCCAGCGACACCGGCTTGATCTACTTTGACGATGTCCGCGTGCCCCAGCGCAACCTGATCGGGCAGGAAGGTCATGGCTTCGTGTACCAAATGCAGCAGTTCCAGGAAGAACGCCTGTGGTGCGCGGCCAGTTGCCTGCAAAGCCTGAACCATTGCATCGAGTGGACGGTGGAGTGGGCGCAAGAGCGCAAGATGTTCGGCGCAGCCCTGGCGGATCAGCAGTGGGTTCAGTTCAAGTTGGCCGAAATGAAGACCGAGGTAGAGTCCCTGCGGGCTCTGACCTACCGGGCGTGCGAGTTGTATGTGGGCGGGCAGGACGTGTTGGAACTGGCCTCCATGGCCAAACTCAAAGCCGGGCGATTGAGCCGCCTCGTGCCCGACGGCTGCCTGCAGTTTTGGGGTGGCATGGGCTTCACCTGGGAAAACAAGGTCTCTCGCATGTACCGTGACGCACGCCTGGGCTCCATTGGCGGCGGTGCGGACGAAGTCATGATGGGCATTATTGCCAAGACCATGGGCGTGGCCAAAAGAAAAGTATGACATGTCACTAGCTACGATCGATCAGGAAGACATAACCCAGGTAGAAGACGCCGCGCGGCGTTTCATACAAACCGAAGTCAAGCCCCATCTGGAGGCATGGGAAGAGGCGGGCGAGTTCCCGCGCAGCCTTTACCTGCGGGCAGCCGAAATGGGTTGGCTTGCCCTGGGCTACCCTGAGCAATTTGGCGGCACTCCCGCGCCATGGGCATTGCGCAATGCCATGACCATTGCGCTGGCGCGCACCGGTGGCAGCGGTGGCCTGATGGCCAGCCTGTTTAGCCACAACATCGGCCTGCCTCCCGTGGTACGCCATGGCAGTGCGGCGCTGCAGCAAAAGGTGATTCCCGATGTACTGGCGGGCAAAAAGATTGCCGCACTGGCGATTACCGAACCCGGTGGCGGCACCGATGTGTCGGCGCTCAAGACCACGGCGCGTCTGGAAGGCGATGAATACGTGGTGGATGGCGAGAAGGTCTTCATCACCTCTGGCGTGCGTGCCGACTGGATCACCGTGGCCGTGCGCACCGACCTCAAGAACAAAGGCCCCATGGGCATCTCCATGCTGATGGTGCCGGGTGATGCGGTGGGCCTGACGCGCAGCCCGCTCAAAAAAATGGGCTGGTTGTGCTCTGACACCGCGCAGATCCGATTTGACGGCGTAAGGGTACCCGCCGGCAACCTGGTGGGCGAAGAAGGCTCGGGCTTCAAGATCATCCTGACCAATTTCAATGGCGAGCGCCTGTCCATGGCGGCCATGGCCCTGGGCTTTTCCGAGTGCTGCTATGACGAGGCCCTGAGTTGGGCGCAGCAGCGTAAGACCTTTGGCAGCGCGTTGGTCGACCACCAGGTGATTCGCCACAAGCTGATGGACATGAAGATGCGCATTGAGTCCACGCGGGCTTGGCTCAATGCCGTCTCGGCGCGCGCGGATGCAGGTGACCGGGGCGACAAGTCCGCCAAGGGCGCGGAGTGGGTGGCGCAGGTTTGCCTGTTGAAAAATCACGCCACCCAGACCATGCAGTTTTGTGCGGACCAGGGCGTGCAAATCTTGGGCGGAATGGGCTACATGCGTGGCACCGCCTGTGAGCGGATTTACCGCGAAGTCAAGGTCATGATGATTGGCGGCGGTGCCGAAGAGATCATGAAAGAGTTGGCATCACGTCAGTTAGGCCTGTGATACTGCCTTATGTCCAAAACAACACACAGCACAGCGGGTGGCACCACCGTCGAATTTGAGCCCGAGTTCATCAAAGGCCTGACCAAGATATTTGAAGAGTCCATCGTATTCAATACCGTGCTGGGTCTGAAGATTGCCTCCATCACACCCCAGCGGGTGGTTGGGCTGATCGCCATGAAGCCCGAACTGGTGGGTCACTACAGCTACAACCGCATCCACGGCGGTGTGATCAGCGCCGGGCTCGATGCCATGGGTGGACTGGCTGTCATGGCCGCGATTGGTGCGCGTCATATGGACGAGCCGCCCCTGCAGCGCCTGCACCGCTTCAGCAAGCTCGGCACCATCGACCTGCGCATCGACTACCTGCGCCCCGGCATCAGTGAGCGGTTTGAGCTGCGCGCTGAAGTCATGCGCCTGGGCTCACGCGTGGCGTCCACCCGCATGGAGTTTTTGGGGGCCGACGGCAAGCTGATGTCCACCGGCGCCGGCGCTTATATCGTTTCCTGATACAAACAGGGTCTGTTCTTCAGATCACATTGCCACAGGAGGCGCCATGACCATCACCGTTCGCCGCGCAAGCGTGCATGACGCAGCGGCCTACACCCGCATCATGGGAGACCCTGCCGTTTTTCCGGGGCTGATGCAATTGCCCTACACCAGTGAAGAAATCTGGCGCACCCGGCTGACAGAGGCCGGTGCACCCGGCAAGACCGACCTGTTGCTGGTGGCAGAGCGCACGGGCACGGTCGTGGGGACCGCCGGTCTGCACCCGGCGGGAAACTCCTTGCGCCGCCGTCATGCGCTGATGCTGGGCATCTCGGTGTTGCCCGAGGCACAAGGGCAGGGTGTGGGTTCGGCACTGATGGCGGCGCTGTGTGATTACGCCGACAACTGGGTCGGTGTTCTGCGCCTGGAACTCGACGTCTACACCGACAACACGCGCGCCCTGGCGCTGTACCGAAAATTTGGTTTTACCATCGAAGGCACGCACCACGGTTATGCCCTGCGTGATGGCCAATATGTCAGCAGCCACTCGATGGCACGTTTTCACCCCAAGCCGCCAAGAATTGCGGAGCCGTGATGCCCGGTGATTTTGGCGCCAAACGTGCCATTGCCTGTGTGTCGTTTCCCATCAAGCGTTTTGCCGCGCCAGATGCACCTGGTGCAAGGTGATCTTGCGCACCTCGGCCTGGCTGGTTTCGATGTGGGCACGCAGCAGCATGGCGGCCTGGTCGCCACGCTGGGCGCGGATGGCTTGGAGGATCTGGCCATGCTCGTCATAGGTTGCGTCAATCCGGGCCTGCTTGGTGAAATCGAGCCGGCGGATGATGCGGATGCGGTCCGTCACGTCGCGGTGCACGCGCGCCATTTCGGGGTTGCCGGCAGCCGCCACCAGCGCGCAGTGAAAGGCCTCGTCCCACTGGCTCACCTGCACCGTGTCCCTGCTGCGCTGGGCCACGGGCACCAGCCACAAGGCCATCAGCTCGTCCAGCAGTTCACGGTTCACGGGGTTGGGGCTGCGCGCGCCTTCTTCGCACAGCCGGTGTGCGGCGGTGGTCTCCAGCACCATGCGCAAATCGTAGAGTTGCTCGAATTTGGCAAAGTCAAACGGCAACACGCGCCAACCGCTGCGAAACAGCACTTCCACATAGCCCTCTTGCTGCAGCTTGGCCAGCGCCTGGCGCACCGGCGTGCGCGAGACTGCCAGACGCTCAGTGACCGAG
>CAIQBN010000278.1 GCA_903870065.1 uncultured beta proteobacterium
CAAATCATCCCGTTCATGCACCGTGACAGCTGCTGCCACGGCGGTGCCCCGATGCCGCAAGGCCACGCGTATGCGGGCCAGGAGTTCGGCCACGCTGAAGGGCTTGGTCAGGTAGTCATCCGCACCGGCATCCAGAAGCGCAATCTTCTGCGCCTCCTGGTGTCGGGCAGAAACCACCAGAATTGGCAGCGTGTGCGTTTTCCGCACTTCTTTGACCAGCACTGCGCCATCACCATCGGGCAACCCTAGATCCAGCAGCAGGAGGTCAGGTACCGCATGACGCAGCAGCGCACTGGCTTCACTCACCGTTACCGCCGTCTGGACGGCATAGCCTTCAACTGACAGACTCGACTGGATCAAGGCCCGGATTTCCAGGTCGTCTTCCACCACGAGAACCCTAAGCGTCATGGCTGCTCCCCTTGTGGCTGGCTGGACTCCAGCGGCATGGAAAAGGTGAAGCTATTGCCGCCACCGCTGCGCCGGCGCAGTGTCAGGCTGCCGCCATGCGCTGTGGCAATGGCCCGGCACAAGGCCAATCCCAGCCCGGAACCGCGTTGCCCGGACAAATCGTTGCGGCTGTAGGGCTCAAATATGCTTTGGTACTTGTCTTCGGGAATCTCAGCGCCGCGGTCTTTGACGGCAAGCTGCAACGTCTGCTGCACCACGTTAACCGTGAGGTCAACGGTGTCTGGGCTGTACTTCAAGGCGTTGTCCAGCAGGTTGCCAAGCATTTGCGCCAACAGCACCGGGTCGGCCCTGATGAGTGGAAGGCCTTGCGGGACGCTGGACTTGATCCGCCGGGAGGGGTCACGCTGGCGCATTCTCACCAGGACGGAGCCCACGACTTCTTCCATGGACTCCCAGTCGCGCTGGATCGCCTGGGATGCGTTGGTGAGGTGCACCAATTGAAGCGTGTTTTCGGTCACCTGGCTCAGGTAGGTGGCCTCCGAGACGATGCTACCCAGCAGCCGTTCACGCTCTGCAGCGTTAAGTTTGTCGCCTTGGGTTTGCAGCGACGAAGCGGCACCAACCACGGCAGCCAGTGGTGTGCGCAAGTCATGGGAAATGGCGGCCAGGTAGGTACTCTGAATCTGCTGGCGTTGTGCCTCGCTCTGGGCGGTTTGCATGGTCTGGCTCAAACGCAGACGCTCCAAGGCCTGCCCCAGCAGCGCGCACAGCGCCTGCCCGTGTTCGCGCCCCGCAGTGTCGCGGGCTGGAGCCGGGCGAATGCAGACGGCGCCGTCAAAGTGGGGCGTATTGCCAAGCGGAGTAAACCAGGCGTCCAGCCCGGGCCAGCGCCCGGTGCCTGGCCCCAGCGTCGCCATCTCCCGCATGCAGCAGCGCATGCCATCCGCCTCAAAGCTTGGTAGGTCCGATGCAAATGTCAGTTCATCGCCTGCGCCACACAATGCCAGCATGCAAGGCCCCGCAAACGCCGTGGCGAGCGCGCTGTTTCCCAGCGATGCAACTTCCGCAGGTGTGGTGACGCTTGAAAGGGCGGTGGCCAACTCCTGTAGCTGGCTCGCACGCCGAAAGTTGAGGTGCGCGATGTCGGTTTCCCACCGCAGCTTTTCCGCCAGATGGCTGATGACCAAGGCAACCAGCAGCATGGTGAATAGCGCAATGAGATGCTCCTGGCTCTCGACTTCAAAGGTCCAGCGTGGCGGTACAAAGAAGTAGTTCAGTGCCGTCACGGCACCCAGCGCACACCCGACAGACTGTTGCCATCGCAGCTTGTAGGAAGCAACCACCACGGTCAGCACATAGATCATGGCTTGGCTAGTCAGTGAAATATGGTGATCCAGCAGGAAGCCGACGGCAGTCGCAACGGCCAGCAGCATTCCGACCAGGGCCCAGCTCTGGGGAGCGGAAAACCGGGTGACGGTTGTCGACGGGTATTTCATGGTGCCACCAGCGTACCACTGGCAACATCAGGATTGCATTAGGAAATATCTGGTGATTGCTCGGATCGAAGCCGGGCTAGACGCCTTGCCATAAGCGCTACTACTTTGATAGCTTCTAACGCATATTCCACGAGGGCTGCATGCATTTTTGACCCCTAAATTCCGGCAAGTGCAGCCTTCGATTTAGGATTGACGCATCTATCCGTCTCAAGTCGGCGGCGCAATTCTGGAACAGCCTCTCTACTTGCACGGTTTTGACCCTTGTGCAGGTTGATAATCACTGGACAGGAACCCTTCAGACGTGAACCCCATCCAACGCTTGGCGGCCGCCACCTCCCGACAAGGCCAGATAGCCCTGCTCATCTGCACGGTGCTGTGTGCGGCAATTTGGGCCTTCACCCTCAACCGGATTGCACTGGATCGCGAGAAAGCCATCGCAGCC
>CAIQBN010000279.1 GCA_903870065.1 uncultured beta proteobacterium
CAGAGCATTCTGGATGACTTTGAGGAGCGCGGTGTCAATCTGGGGGCAGAACAGCGCGGGCGAGCCAAGGCGATTTTTGAACGGATCGACAAACTTTCGCAGGACTTTGCGCGCAATGTCCGCGACGTCACGACCAAGCTGGCATTTCCAGAGTCAGCATTGCAGGGCATTGCGCCGGCGGCGCTGACCAAGCGCGAGCGCTCACCCGAAGGCGATTATGTGTTTGGGCTGGACTATCCCGAATACGACGCCATTATGAACAATGTTCAGGTGGAGGCTACGCGCAAGGCGTTCTGGACGGCGTTTCAGCAGCGCGGCGGTGCTGCCAATTTGGCGTTGCTGGATGAGGCCGTCAAGCTGCGCCTGGAGCTGGCGCAGTTGATGGGGGATGCCAGCTACGCCGACTGGGCCATCAAGCGCAAGATGGCGGGCTCCGCCTTGGCGGTCAATCGCTTTTTGGATGATGTGCAGGGCAGGGTGGAGGCCCTGGAGCGCAAGGAATTGGCCGAGCTGCGCGCAGAGAAGGTGGCCTTAACCGCAGACCGGGATGCAGAGCTCAAACGCTGGGACGTGGCGTTTTACCAGCAACGGCTGAAGAAGTCCCGCTACAGCGTGGACCAGACCGCGGTGCGTGCGCAGTTCCCGACGGACCCGACCGTTGCCTGGATGATGGAGGTGACCAGCCAACTGCTTGGCGTGAAATTCAAGTACAACAAAACGCTGCCGGTGTGGCAGTCGGATGTGCGCGGTTACGATGTTTTTGACAGCATCAGTGGCCAGTATTTGTCCAGCTTTTATTTGGACCTGTACCCGCGCGAAGGCAAATACAAGCACGCCGCTGCATTCCCGGTTCGCAGTGGTTCGCTTGCCGCCGCACGCACACCCATTTCGGTGCTGGTGACCAATTTCAATCGGGAGGGTTTTGACCAAAATGAGTTGGAGACCCTGTTCCACGAATTCGGTCACATCATGCATGGCGTTCTGTCACGCACCCGTTATGTGCTCAATGCGGGCACTGGCGTCAAACGCGATTTTGTTGAGGCACCGTCGCAGATGTATGAGGAGTGGTCTCGCCGGTCGGAGTCTCTTGCACTGTTTGCGCGGGTGTGCCCGACGTGCAAACCGATCGACAGCCAGCTCATCGAGCGCATGAACGCTTCGCGCGCCTTTGGCAAGGGAATCTTTTACGCACGTCAGCGCCTGTATTCGGCATGGGACATGGCCATCCACACGCCAACCGCAGTGGAGCCGATGCAAACCTGGGTTGACCTGGAGAGCAAGACCCCACTGGGTTTTGAGGTGGAAACTTTGACGCCCGCCGCGTTTGGCCATGTGATGGGTGGCTACCAGGCGGGCTACTACGGTTATATGTGGTCGGAAGTGATGGCCTTGGATATGCGTTCAGCCTTTGGTGCCAATGTGATGGACGCGGCAATCGGTGCGCGTTACCGCAGGCTAATTTTGGAGACTGGCGGACAGCGCCCGCCTGCAGTATTGGTGGAAGCCTTTTTGCAACGCAAACCGTCCGCTGACGCCTTTTTCAAGGAACTCTCGGGAAAGTAACCAGCGCA
>CAIQBN010000280.1 GCA_903870065.1 uncultured beta proteobacterium
ATTCCATCTTCTGACTTGAGTGCGTAACGATCCGGGAAATTGGTGCGGATGAATTCTGTATCGATCGCACCATCGACGACGACGTGCGCTACATGGATGTTTCTGGGTCCGAGTTCTCGCGCCATGCTTTGAGCCAGAGCACGGAGGGCATGCTTGGCTCCGGCAAACGCTGCAAAGTTGGCAGATCCACGCATGCCCGCTGTTGCACCTGTAAAGATGATGGTGCCTTGACCCCGTGTGACCATCCTCTTGGCAACTTCTCGGCCCACCAGGAAAGCGCTGAAACAGGCCATCTCCCAAATCTTGAAGTACTTGCGTGCTGTTTCTTCCAAAATACTGCAAGGAACGTTGGCACCAATGTTGAACACCAGCACCTCAATAGGCGCAATGTCCCGCTCAATATCCTCGACCAGTTTGATCACGTCCTCCTCTTTGCGGGCATCGCAGGCAAAGCCATGCGCTTCGCCGCCCAGATTGCGGATTTCGGCAATGAGGGGTTCGAGTTTGTCGGCAGTTCTGCGCACGGCGCAGGCAACGAGGCCTTGAGCGGCAAACCGCTTCGCAATGGCGCCTCCAGTTGCGTCCCCGGCTCCGACGACCAACGCCACCTGCTTTTCATTCATCTTGACGTCCAATATTTTGATCTCAGAATTTCCAAGGCTCAATTGCTGTTGCCATGGCTGGACCCATCAGTTTGTGTCGAATCCACCCAATGGGAAATCAGATTATGCAAGCAGCAATGCCCAACAGGATGTCGCCGTATCAGATTCAATGATGGCTGCCCGTAAGCGCAAAAACTCCGCCATCCAGAAATCCATCCACTTGGTGGGGTAAGAATTCGGCGACTTCGGGGGACAGAAAATGGTTTGGCGAATGCTTAGCATTTTGTGTTTGCATTTGTGCGTTACCACACGGTGCTATCGACGCAAATGGGTATAGTTCACAGGAGCGTGAATTGCGTTACAACAATTTCAACGCAGATGGAAACTTCAACACTACGCGAGATAGCAGCATCAATGATTCAGCGTCCATTGCCCTATTTGTTGAACCAGACATCGACCGCCTGCGCGGTAGTGGCATTGGCGTGTTTTTCTGTAAAGAATGCTGTGGCCGTACAGGAGTCTCCGGCTCAGCCTCAGGTAGATCAAAAAGTGGATTTAGATGCATCCGTAGAGTCCGCACGGGTGGCGGCACGATCCACCGCCGTTCGGTTGGCAAGCGGAGTTGACAGCTGGTTTGGAAGCAAGCCCTTTAGCGAGGGCGGTCAGGTCAGCGATGGAGAACTGAACGTCAAGTTCTACAGCCGCCAGGACCAGAAGGCAGACTATTCCGTCACCTTCAACGCACGGTACAAGTTGCCCAACCTGGAGTCGCACGCCTATGTGTTTACCGGGCGTGACACTAACGCTGGAGTTGTTTCGGACAGACCCGCCGTTTTTGCCGACAAGCAACGATTGTTGCAGCCCGACTCCACGCTGGCCAATTCATTTTTTGCCGGGCTTGGCCTCGGGGTGGGCGATTCGTTTGATGCGCGCATTGGATTCCAGGGTGGATTGAGGCTTTACGCGCAGGGCCGCTATCGCAAAGAATGGAGGGCTACCGTAGACGATACAGTCGAACTCAGCCAGACAGTGTTTGTTACACAGGCGGACCGTGTTGGCTCTTCTACGGTCGTTTCCTACCAGCACCAGTTTTCTCCCACTTTAGTGGGTCGCTGGCTCAACACCGTCTCCGTGACCCAAGCCGACTCCAATGCTGAGTGGAATAGCAGCTTAGGTGCTTTCAAATCTATGGGGCAACAGCGGCTGCTCTCCCTGGAGATTCTGGCGAGCGCCAAGCACAACTCAGGACTGCCATTAACGGACTACGGCTTGCAGATGCATTGGGAACAGCCGGTGCTCCACAACAGGTTAATCGGCGAAATTGTTTTCGGTCACTTTTGGCCACAATCACTGGTTGCCGGCGATCGTTCGACGGCGTGGGCAGTGGGCACCGGGTTGAAGATGAGGTTTTGAAGTCTCACTAACTGACTCAAAGGTCACTTGAAAGGATTTTGAGCTCAAGTAACGGACAATGCATGAACGTGTTCTCAAACTCAGCCCGGGCATGCGCACCGCAGTGCTACGGTGGCATGGCGCTATCTGGACATTGAGTTGTGCCCAGGAGCGTATCAAAAAGACAAAGCGCCGATCGGAGTCTCCGTGGTGCATGTGCAGGAGACAACCCAGCCCCATGATGATGAGCCGGTGGAGTGGTTTTTATTGACAACGTGCGAGGTATCGACCCCTGAGCAGCCGCAGCAAATTCTGCGTTGGTACTGCCTGCGCTGGCGTATCGAGGACTGGCATCGGGTGATCAAGAGTAGGTGCCGCATCGAGAAGTTCAAACACAAGACGGCCGAGCGGTTAAAGCGCTCAACCGCCATCAATTTGGTGATAGCTTGGCGCATCATGCTGTTAACTTTATTGGGCCGAGAGTGGCCGCAATTGCCTGCCGAGGTCTTGTTCTCGGA
>CAIQBN010000281.1 GCA_903870065.1 uncultured beta proteobacterium
ACGGCCTGACAAATCGGGCCATCGTTGACATAACGATCGTTCGGGCAATTCATCGACACTTCAAAACCATTGGGGTAGCCGGCATCGGCCAGCAGCTTCTTGGAGGCTTCAATATCAAACGGTAGACGCTTGGCCAAGTCAGGCGAATAGCCGTTGACTTCGGGCGGAATCATCATCGCGGTGGGAGTTGATGCACCGCGCATCACGGTGCGCTTGATTCCATCCACATCGATAGCCTGGAAGAAGGCCTGACGGACCCGTTTGTCCTTGAACGGGTTCTTGCCCTTGACATTGGAAAACAGCAGCTCATCGCGCTTTTGGTCCATGCCTAAAAAGATGATGCGCAATTCCGGACCCTGCATGATCTTGAGATTGGGCATGGCCTTGAGGCGGTCCACGTCCTGCACCGGCACGGGCTCCATGACGTCAATTTCGCCCGACAGCAGCGCGGCAACCCGTGTGCTGTCGTTGCCGATCACATTGAAGATCACTTCATCAACATTGCCCTCAAACTTGCCCCAATAATTGTTGTTGCGTGCAAACACGGTGCGCACATTGGGCTGGCGCTCGCGCAGGCGGAAAGGGCCGGTTCCATTGGCCTTGAAAGACGCATAGTTTTCAACGCCCTTGCGCCGGTCGACCGGCTTGGTCGCCTGATTGGTCTCGCACCACTTTTTGCTCATGATGTCCCAGTGGGTGAACAGCTCGGGCAGGATGGGAAACGGCGCATTGGTGATCACGTCAATCGAGTGGTCGTTAATCTTCTTGATCTCCTTGATCTGTCCGACGTAGGTCTTCATGTCCGAACCATCACTCTTGGCGCGCTCAAAGCTGAAAATCACATCATCGGCTGTAAAGGGTGTGCCATCGTGAAACTGTACGCCCTTGCGCAAATCAAAATGCCAGACATTGGGAGACGTCTGCTTCCAGGCAGTGGCCAGTGCCGGCGCGAGTTTATAGTCCTTGTCGCGCACCACCAGCGGTTCGTATACGTTTTCGTTGACCGAAATTTGCAGCGACTCGTTGAGCGAATGCGGGTCCATCGACAGGGCATCGCCCTGATTGCCAATGCGCAGCGTGACCGCTGACGCCGGCAGTGCGGCGGCGGCCAGTGCAGCGGCAATGAGGGACAGCGCAAAACTCTTCTTTAAATGCATGAAAGTCTCCTTTGGGATTGATGTAACGCGTCTTTACGGGAAAATGGGCATGAACTGCTCAACCAGGCTTGCGTGCAAGGCTGCGCCTAGCGGCAGTATGTCATCATTGAAGTCGTAGCGGGTATTGTGCAGAACACAGCTCCCAACGCCATTTTCTGCTCCCTGGCCAATGCGCAGGTAGGCGCCCGGCTTGACCTGCAGCATGAAAGCAAAGTCTTCAGAACCCATGCTGGGATCGAGGTCCCGCACCACCTGGGCAGACCCTACCAGCGATTCGGCAACATCGGCGGCAAAAGCGCTTTCAACCGCCGTATTGACGGTGGCCGGATAAATTCGCTCGTAGTGCACGACAGCAGTCGCACCAAAGCCCAGCGCCACCGCGCTGCACAATTCATGAAGCCGGCGCTCCACCATGTCCTGCACCTGCGGATTAAAAGTACGCACGGTGCCGACCAATGTTGCATTGCCCGGCACCACGCTCATGGCACCGGGGTCTCCGGCATGCATGGCACACACGCTGATAACGGCGCTGTCGACGGCGCGCACGTTGCGCGACACAATGCTCTGAATGGCGGTGATGATGTGGGCGGCCACCAGCACCGGGTCCACCGTCTGGTAGGGATGGGCACCATGCCCGCCGCGTCCGCTGATCTCGATCGTGATCCGATCGGCCGCCGCCATCATCGGTCCGGTGTTGAGTCCGATGGTGCCAGGGCGCAAGCCGGGCCAGTTGTGCATGCCGAACACCGCCTGCACCGGGAACCGCTCAAACAGACCATCCTCAATCATGACCCTGGCGCCGGCATAGCCCTCTTCGCCGGGCTGAAAAATCAGAACCGCAGTGCCATCAAAGTTGCGGGTGGCAGCCAGATAGCGGGCTGCCCCCACCAGCATGGCAGTATGCCCGTCATGCCCACAGCCGTGCATCAAACCCGCACGCGCTGACTTCCAGGCAAAGTCATTGAGTTCGGTCATCGGCAGCGCGTCCATATCGGCTCGCAAACCAATCATTTTTCCGCTGCCGGCGTGGCGACCCTGAACTGTTGCCACCAGTCCAGTCTTGCCAATACCGGTATGCACGGCATCCACTCCGCACTGCTGCAGCGCCTCCTTGACACGGGCCGCGGTGTAGACCTCTTCAAAGCCCAGCTCCGGATGGGTATGCAAATCGCGCCGAAAGGCCGTGAGTTCGGGATGAAAAGCACTAATTTGTGCAAATGCCCGACCACCCACTTTCAGCGTGGGACTGGATTGAAAACCCGACATCAGTGGCCTCCCGCGCCGCCCACGCGCAGACGCGGGTCAACCAAAAAGTACAACAAATCAACCACCAGATTGATAACCACAAAAATTAGCGCCACCAGGCACAAATAGGCAGCCATGACGGGCACATCCGCAAATGTCACTGCCTGAATAAAAAGCAGGCCCATACCCGGCCACTGAAAAACCGCCTCGGTGATGATGGAAAACGCAATCAGAGTGCCCAATTGCAGACCAATGATGGTGATGACGGGCACCAGGGTGTTTTTCAGGGCGTGGCCAAAATGAATGGCGTGATCACTCAAGCCCCGTGCACGCGCGAACTTGATGTAATCGCTGCGCAACACTTCCAGCATTTCCGAACGCACCAGACGCATGATGAGGGTGAGCTGAAAGATTGCCAGCGTCACCGCCGGCAGCACGATATGGTGCCAGCCATCGGCACTCAGCAAACCGGTCGTCCACCAGCCAAAAGTCTGCACTTCACCACGGCCAAAACTGGGGAACCAACCCAGCATGACCGAAAAGAACAGGATCAGCAAAATGCCGATCAAAAACGTTGGCAAGGAAACACCCAACAGCGAGATTGTTAAAAACAATTGACTGGTGAAGCTGCCGCGGCGCAGCGCCGCGTACACGCCCATGGGCACCCCGATAACCAGCGCCAGCAATGCCGCCACCAGCGACAACTCCAGCGTGGCGGGAAACCGCTCGGAAATCAGGCGCGACACTTTGGCGCCCTGGCGCAGGCTCAGTCCGAATTCGCCTTGAACCGCATTGGCTAAAAAGTGGGCAAACTGCACAAAAAATGGCTGATCGAGCCCCAGGTCGGAGCGCAACTGGGCAATCTGGTCGGGCTTGGCATCCTGCCCGAGCAAAAACACCACGGGATCCCCCACATACTGAAACAGCATGAACGCAAAGAAAGCTACGGCAATCATCACGATCACCGCCTGAACCAGGCGCTGAAGAATAAACGCAAACATCAAAAAGTATGGGTAGTTGCCGCATGCTAGCAGAGCCGACAGGCATCGACACCGGGACTTTCCCTGCGGGCACACCCGCGTGGAGCGAGGTCGCGACTAGAATCAGTCAACTTCTGCCATACGCCCCATGCTGACGCTATTTAGACCCAAAAATCCCGCTGCCGCTGCAACCGCTGTGGCGTCACAGGAACTTGCCAAACGCATGGACCTGGACGAACGCAAAGCCTACCGCCGCGAAATGCTGTACCAGTCGATCCGGGAAACCTTTTTGTCCATGGAGGTGATCGCCAGCATGTACAAGTTCAAGGTCATGCCGGTGGACGAGCGCCACCACCGCTTCATTGCCATGATCGACGTGGCCAAGTCCTTTGTGACCGGGCGCGATGCACGCACCAAAAGCTTCTCGGCAATCGAAAAGCTGATGCGATCCAACACCTACAAACGCTTCGGGATATTGATCGAAGGTACGTATTGGCGGGTGAGTGACTCCGAAACGCAGTTTGAACAATACGCGCGTGCCGCGGATGCCGACCGGCAGCACGGCGGCGTCGACCCGACCATGGCACGCAATGCCGCAGCACAGCATCCTGCACCACGCCAGCCCGGCGAGGCCCCGCTGGCCCGCCACTCCCACCAACCGGTGTCGGATGACGAGGCAAAGGCATTCATGGATGCCCTCCAAAAAGGTCTGGCACCACCGGTGATGCGGGTTGGCGAAATGGAATACCAGTCTGACCTGGCACCGCTGGACAGTGGCATCATGATTGGCGGCACCCAGTACGGCAAGTTGTGACGCCCGTGGTCACAACTGGCGCCGCACGACGCCCGATTCGTGAGCTCCCGGATGCCTTGATCAGCCAAATCGCAGCGGGTGAGGTGGTGGAACGCCCCGCCTCGGTGGTGCGCGAACTGGTTGACAACGCGTTGGACGCCGGCGCCACACAGGTTACGGTGCGACTGTTGGCCGGCGGTGTGCGACTCATTAGCGTGGAAGACGACGGCATAGGCATCCTGGCCGACGAGCTGCCCCTGGCATTCAAGCGCCATGCCACCAGCAAGATTGGCAACTTGCAGGATCTGGAATCCGTGGCCACCATGGGCTTTCGTGGTGAAGCATTAGCCGCTATCAATTCAATAGCTGACTGCGCAATACTATCGAGGGCTAGCGGCCAATTGGCCGCACATCTCCTGGATGGCAACACCGGTGAGCTCAAACCCGTGGCGCGCAGCCAGGGCACCACGGTGGAGGTCAAAGAACTGTTTTTTAGCACTCCGGCCCGGCGCAAATTTCTCAAGACCGACGCCACCGAGCTGGCGCACTGCATCGAGTCCGTGCGCCGCCATGCGTTGGCGCGTCCAGACGTCGGTTTTGCGATCTGGCATGAAGGCAAGCTGGTGGAACAGTGGCGCGCCTGCGCCACACCCGACCCGCAGCACAGCCTGGACCAGCGCCTGGCCGATGTGCTGGGCGCCGACTTCATGACCCAGTCGATCGCCGTGAACTGGCATGCGGCCCAGCTGCCCGGCGCTCCAGCCCCGGTGGGTGCATTGCGCGTGTGGGGCCGGGTCGGCATTCCGGATGCGGCCCGTTCGCGCGCCGATCAGCAGTTTTGCTATGTCAACGGCCGCTTTGTCCGTGACAAGGTGTTGACCCATGCTGCGCGCAGCGCCTATGAAGACGTGCTGCACGGACACCGCCAACCGGTGTATGCGTTATTCCTGGCCATGGACCCGACACGGGTAGACGTCAATGTCCACCCTACCAAAATTGAGGTTCGTTTTCGTGACGGCCGCGAGGTCCACCAAGGCATACGCCATGCCATCGAAGACACCCTGGCCAAGCCCCGCGCTGGTCGGGCCGAGAGCGACCCTCCGGCCGCTGATGGTCCTAGCATTTTTGAAGAAAAACCAGTTGCAGCCCCCGTAAAATATACGCAGCGTGCTATGTCTTTTGTAGCACACGATGAGCCGGTTGGTCACCGCGTGAGCGACATCAGCCTGCTCTGGCAGCACGGCGCAGGCGTCAACGCCACCGGCGACTGGATGGCGGAGGGCTTTGCGCAGGTAAAGGAGGAGCCCGCACCGCGGGCGGGGGACACGGAGCAGAGCCCTTCGCCGGCCAGCCGCTTCACCACCAGCGGCGAGGACGCCACCCAAACCTGGCCCCTGGGCCGCGCACTCGCTCAGCTACAAGGCATTTACATCCTGGCGGAAAACACCCAGGGCCTGGTGATTGTGGACATGCACGCCGCCCATGAACGCATCGTCTACGAGCGGCTGAAAAGCCAGCTGGCGGCGCAAACGGCTGCGGGTTCCAGCAACACCGTAGCGCAATTGGTGAGCCAGCCACTGCTGATACCGGCCACCTTTGCGGCTACCCCCCACGAGGTTGCCACCGCCGAGGCCCATGCCTCCACACTGCACACACTGGGCCTGGAGATCAGTCCTTTTTCGCCAAAAACCCTGGCGGTGCGCGCCGTACCCACCACCTTGGCGCAGGGCGACGCGGTCGAACTGGCACGCAGTGTGCTGGCCGAACTGGCGCAGCATGAAGCCAGCACCGTGGTGCAGCGTGCGCAAAACGAACTGCTGGCCACCATGGCCTGCCACGGTGCGGTGCGCGCCAATCGGCGCCTGACAATCGATGAAATGAACGCACTGCTGCGCCAGATGGAAGCTACCGAGCGCAGTGACCAATGCAACCATGGTCGCCCCACCTGGCGCCAATTGAGCATGCGCGAACTTGATGCGCTGTTTCTGCGCGGCCGCTAGTTCAGCCAGACGCCGGCGCGACGCCTAGTTTGCCGGATTCACGACACAATGGCGCCACCGTGAAAGCCAAACACTTCTTCCAGCTGGTTGCCCTGTCCACCCTGTGGGGCGCCTCGTTCATGTTGATCCGCATCGCCAGCCCGGTTTTGGGACCCAATGTGCTGGCTGCGCTGCGCATTGGCATGGCCACCCTGACGCTGACCGCGCTGATGCGCCTGATGCGGCACAACTGGCCCCGCGGACATTGGCGCGAGTTGGCGCTGATCGGGCTGCTGTCGGTGGCCCTGCCCTTCTCGCTATTCGCCTGGGCTGCCCTGTACTTGCCGTCGGGCTACAGTGCCTTGCTGAATTCGACCGCTGTGGTGTTTGGCATGCTGGCCTCGGCCTGGTTCAAAGAGGACACTATCACCACACGCAAACTGATGGGATGCGTTTTCGGCTTTTCCGGCGTTGGCCTGATCGTCGGGCTCGGACCGGTGGAATTGTCAACCCAGGTGGTGCTGGCGGCGCTGGCCTGTGTGGCGGCATCTGCCTGTTACGGCATATCAACCCCCCTGATGAAGCGCGCATTGAGCCGGATGCAACCTTTGCAGATCGCCTGCGGGTTGCACGCAGCCGCATTACTGATGTTGGTTCCCGGTGCCGCCTGGAGCTGGCCTGGTGCGCAATTCACACCCGCAGCCCTGATGGCGGTCGCCATCATGGGTGTTGTCACCTCGGGCATCGCCTACTGGCTGCATTTGCGGATTCTGGTCGCCGTTTCACCCGTGGCTGCGATGAGCCCGATCTTCATGATTCCGGTTTTCGGCGTGGCCTGGGGCAATTTGTTTCTGGGCGAAAAACTCGGCACTGGCCTGTTTGCAGGCGGTGCGCTGGTGTTGCTGGCCAGCGCCCTGATTACCGGATTCAGTCCCTGGCAACGCTGGCTGGATCTGGCTGACGCAAAGCCCTGAAAGCCTTCAGCCCCAAAGTGGACAAGTGGGCGTCAACCTGCTTCGGCGACAACAGCGAGGCCGTCAAACCAGTTCTGCAAGGCAACGCCATGCAGCGGGCGGCTACCAAAATACCCCTGCATGACATCGCAACCCAGGCGAGTAATGGTGTCTTTTTCTGCTTGCGTTTCAACGCCCTCGGCCGTCACCATCAGTCCCATGCCATGCCCCATTTCCACCATCGTCTTGAATAGACGCTGGGTTCCCGGCAGGCCATCGATACCGTCCACAAAGCTGCGATCGATTTTGAGCTCGCTGACCGGCAACTTCTGCAAATAGGCCAGCGACGAATAACCGGTGCCGAAGTCATCGATCGACAACGCAATGCCCATGTCGCGCAGCGTGCTCAATACCGCGACTGCGGCCTGCGGATCATCCATCAATCCGCTCTCCACAATTTCCAAACGCAAACAGCGGGGGTCTACGCCATGCTCGGCGATACGGCGCTGCACGCGGTCGCAAAACCGCGGATCCAATAGATCACGTGTGCTCATGTTGACCGCAATACTCAGCTCAGGTTGGGCGGGCGCCCAGCGCGCCAGCGTGCCCAAGGCCTGCTCCAGCATCCAGTCGGTGACCATGCTGATATAGCCGGTTTGCTCGGCAAATGGAATGAATTCGGCCGGCGAGACAAAGCCGCGCACCGGATGCTGCCAGCGCACCAGTGCCTCGGCACCGATGGCACGCCCGCTTTGGAGTGAAAACTTGGGTTGCAGCCACATTTGCAGTTGCGAAGTCGCCACCGCCACCCGCAGATCAGACACCAGGCTCAGGTGCTCCAGCCGGGCTGCCTCCTGCGCCTCGCTGTACCAGGCAAAACCGACTGCGGCACGTTTGGCCGTGTGCAAGGCCACTTCAGCATTGCGCATCAGCGTATTCGGGTTGGATAGCGCAGCCGGGCCAGTGGCATCTGCGAAACCGTAGGCCACGTTCAGGTCCACGCTATGCCCACTGCACTCCACCGGCGCCGCCATGGCGCGCTCGATCTGGCTGTGCAAAACCATTACGCCGTCGCGCCCGGCCACCTGAAACGCCGCAGCTAGGGTGCCACCGGAGAGACGCGAAACCAGTGGCTGCTGACCGATCAGACCGGCCGCTGCGGCCTGCTGGAAAACGGCATCGGTGCGCAGTGCCATTTCCCGGATCAAAGTGTCGCCGGTGGTGTAACCCAGGGTCTCGTTAATCACCTTCAGCCGCGCCAGATCCAGAAGGACAAGGCAATTGCCGGGCGGATCAGTCACCTGACGCGGTGACAGCAGTGCAGTGCGATTGGGCAGCCCGGTCAGAGAGTCCTGGTAGGCCAGACGCACAATTTGCTGCTCACGCTGGGCCACTGCATCAGTCATGGTGTTCAGCGCCTGACCGACCCGGTCCACCTCCTCGGCCAGGGTGCCTGGCACACGC
>CAIQBN010000282.1 GCA_903870065.1 uncultured beta proteobacterium
ATTGCAGCGATTGGGCAGGCGGTTTTCCAACGTAGCCATGCCCATGCCGGTGACCTTGATGCCGGACAACACACTGAACTTGCGCTGGTCTGCGCGGATGTGCGCACCCATGTCGGCCAGCGCTTTTTTGAACAACGCCTTGAAGGCCGCGTCACTGGGCGAAGCAACCACGTAGTCAAATCCGCAATTGGTGTTGGGAACGCTGTCTCCCGACGAGCCCCAGTCTTTCAGCGTCACTTTTTTGGCTGCGCCCAGCGCTGGATCACCCGTCGTGAAAGCCCATTCGGGAATCGAGTTGCCGCCAACCTTAATGCCAACCATCACGGTTTTCCCGTTACGTACAGCGCTGACAAACTCGCGGTCCAAAATGGTCCAGTCGTAGACCCCATAGGCTGGGTTGATATCCAGCCACGACAGTCGGATGAAGACACCCTGTGCGGCAGGATCGGACCAAGTGCTCTCCAGGGCCTTGCCGCGCACACACGCCGGGTTAGCGAGTGGTGGATTGCTGGCGGGGCGTGTTGGGTCAGTCGCGCTCATCAGATAGGGTGTAACGGCACACAGGTAATCGGTCCCGCCTTCCGCGTTTGCAATCGCGCCGCTGGGGAGTTGTGACTCATTTGGTGACACGCAGGGAACCGCTTTTTCGACATAACCGCACTCGCCACTGTCGTTGGCCATGGGGTAGATTCCGGCCGGATAGGTGCGGTACGGACCTGACAACGCATTGGCGGCGTAGTGCCCCGTAGGTATGGGAGACTGCGCGACCACCGGGTGTGCGGTCCCAGCCGGTAGATTGGCATCCTGGCAAAGCTGAGTCGAGGTCAGGCTGGCAGAGTTGACTTCAATTATGCTGTCCTGCGGTCCCAGGCCCTGAAATTGCAGAATCGCGCCCGCGCGCAGCGAGACGTCGGTGGCAGCGGTCACGCCTGCGGCCAGCAAATTCCCGTTCGCGTCGGGTGCCATCAGCACACAATTGCCCGTCGCGTCACAGGTGTAATCGGTCAGCTTTCCCAACGTGACGATCTGGTTGTTGCTAAAAGCGCCAGCGGCGTAAACAATGCCATCCTGATCGCCAACGCCCAGGTAAATACCAGTGCTGGCGTAGTTGCGCACGGTATAGCTGGCGGCCGGCGTGCCTATGGTCTGGCTGGCAGGGCCAGGCGGGAAAAGCGCCGGGTAGGTGCTCTGCACCCAATTGAAAAATTGGCCTGTGGTGATGGGCGTGATGGTTGCCGCGTAGGCAGGGGCGAAGGGAACTATCAGCGTAACAACCCAGAGCGCTGCAGCCCATGTGCGCAGCGCAGTGGTCAACCGACCGGCGCTGTAAGTGCTATGACCCGATTGGTGCATCACAAACTCCGCTTGTTTGAGAAATGAGCATAACCGAACCTCATCAAATGCGAGATGCCAAAAGCCCCGTCGCTAACCCCGATCAACGTACATACAAGGCCGAATAAAGGACGCAACCGAATCCTTTGCACATCAATGCATATTCCGCATTTTTTCAGCAGGCAACCATATAACGAAATTCACCCGCAAGCGATAAAGTATTACATGGTTTTGGAGCGTTGAACCCGAGGGGAGTGCCCGGACTTTTGGGTTTGATCCGCAAAAGTGGGTGATTAGCAGCATCATGGGTTGTCAAAACTCTTTGCAGTCAGCAGGAAGCGCATCCCTGCCGCAGCGGGCACCTAGACAACCGCGAGGCAAAGGCTGCTGAGCGGTCTCAGAAAACATGAAACCGGCTTACCCGGAACCGGTCCCTGGTCAGCGTCAGGTTGCGCCACGCTGCCGGTCTAGAAACTTCTCCATTGCAGACTTTCGAAATTGAGTGCCAAATTTGCGGTAAAAATCGCTGGCTCGTAAAGACTCAAACCCTACATAGGAATTTCTTATAACCTGTCATTCAACTAGGCTGAGCCGCCCACTGCGGACCCGCACGGTGGGTGGTGTGGTGGGGCGAATACGGTTATCCGCGTCCAACGCAACAATATGGCGCCAGGACAACCAATCGGAAGGAAATTGATGAGCGCAGCTTCAACACACCCTCGCACATCCCAAATCATTCACACTGAGATGCAACTCCGCGCGCTTATCGGCGAACCTGCTC
>CAIQBN010000283.1 GCA_903870065.1 uncultured beta proteobacterium
AAACCCATAAACTGGAAAAACGCCTGTGTCGCCAGGTTGGCCAAGCCATTATCGATTTCAATATGATTGAAGAGGGTGACCGTGTCATGGTGTGCCTGTCGGGCGGCAAAGACAGCTTTGGCATGCTCGACATCCTGCTCAAACTACAGGCCCGGGCTCCTGTGAAGTTCGAGCTGATTGCCGTCAACCTCGACCAGAAGCAGCCCGGTTTCCCTGACCACATCTTGCCCGAATACCTCAAGACACTGGGAGTACCGTTTCATATTGAGACACAAGACACCTACAGCATTGTCAAAAAAGTGGTGCCGGAGGGAAAGACCATGTGCAGCCTGTGCAGTCGCCTGCGCCGTGGCATTTTGTACCGGGTGGCAGATGAACTGAAGATCACCAAGATCGCGCTGGGTCACCACCGCGATGACATGCTGCAGACCTTCTTCTTGAATATGTTTTTTGGTGGCAAGCTCAAAGGCATGCCACCCAAACTGGTGAGCGATGACGGTGGCCACATTGTCATACGGCCCTTGGCCAATGTGGCCGAGAAAGACCTGATACGCTGGGCCGAACATCGGCAGTTCCCGATCATTCCGTGCAACTTGTGCGGTAGCCAGGAGCATCTTCAGCGAAAACAGATCGGCAACATGCTGCGCGAATGGGAAAAGCAATACCCTGGACGCACCGAGACCATGTTCACCGCGCTGCACAATTTGGTACCGTCGCACCTGATGGACCACCGAAAACACGATTTCAAAAATATCACGATCACCGGCGTACCTGACGCAAACGGTGACAAGGCATTTGACCAAGAGGATGACTTCCCCACACCACCCACCCTGCCCGGCCTCCAGGTCGTCAAGGTACCAGCCAAGGAAACTGCCTCATGAGTGCAACCCGCATCATCGCTATTCGTCACGGTGAAACTGCCTGGAATGTCGACACCCGGCTACAAGGCCACTTGGACGTTGGCTTGAACGCCCATGGGCAGTGGCAGGCGCGCCGCGCGGCACTGGCGCTAGCCGATGAAGATATTGCTGTTATTTACACCAGCGACCTGTCGCGCGCTCGCGCGACGGCACAGGCAATCGCCGACCACGCCACCAGCCCGGTACCGCGCAAAGTCCACCCAGAGATCGGACTGCGCGAACGCGGATTTGGCATTTTTGAAGGCCAGACCTATGCGCAGATCAGCATGGACTGGCCGGAAGAGTCTCGCCGCTGGCGCCAGCGTGACCCGCACTTTGCGCCTGAAGGCGGCGAGACATTGACGCAACTGCGTGAACGCATCACACGCACCGTAAACAGCCTGGCCAGCCGCCATTTAGACGAGCAAATTGTGCTGGTTGCGCATGGCGGTGTGATGGATGCGCTGTACCGCATGGCCACCGGACAAGACATCGAATCGCCACGTTCGTGGGATTTGGGCAATGCCGCCATCAATCGACTGCTCTGGACGCCGGACGGTCTGACACTGGTTGGCTGGGCCGACACGCGCCACCTTGATGAACCCACTCTGGACGAAGCAAGCGCCTAAAACCCCTATTCGCTTGCCCGCCGAAACTGCTTTGCCGGCCTGTTGTTTGCCGTCTACAGACTGGCCTGTGCGAGCCAACCGGACAACAATCCCAAGTCAAACGGTTTGTTATCGCTGAGTGGTCCAAGGTAATAAAGCCTTGGTGTACCGGTGTCATTAACCGCCAAAAAGTGACCGTTGGCATAACTGCGGTAGCGGTAGCCGGTAATGGTCTGGGTCA
>CAIQBN010000284.1 GCA_903870065.1 uncultured beta proteobacterium
GATGGGCAGGATCCACGTTCACGATGCCCCAAGGAGTCGGTGAGCAAACAAGGAGCCATTGGCTATCCGGCAGCGGATGACTCTTAGGGGCTGATTGCAGACAGCGAAGAAGTTCAAAAATTGTCCGCTTTGGGCACTTTGCAGGTGTAGGGGCCGCCTAAATGACTGTCGGCAATTTGGCTTGGAGCGGTCACCCGAATTTCCACAGTGATGGACAAGAACCGCCCAGAAGCGGTCACTTGTGGGTGGGAGGTTCAGCGCGAAGAATTCTCCGCTGCGAGTCGGCAACAATGCCTACACTTTTGCCGAGTTGAGGTTTTTCATTTGCGTGCGCCGCCACTTGGCAGGTGGGACACCGTACTCCCGGTTGAAGGCGCGGCTGAAAGCGGTATCGGTTTGATACCCCACTTCCTCTGCGATCTGAATCAACGGTGCATTGCTGCCCGACAGCAGGTTGGCCGCCAGGAGCATGCGCCATTGCGTCAGATACTGCATCGGTGCTATGCCGACGATTTGCTGGAATTTCTCTGCCAGCACGGAGCGTGATGCACCAGCTTCTTTCGCTAGATCTTCCAGCGTCCAGCCCCGCGCTGGATTTTTGTGCAGCGCGCCCAGGGCCGCGCCCACAATACGATCCCCAACTCCCGCCAGCCAGCCTGTGGTTCCTTGCGGCTGTTCGTTCATGTAGATGCGCAGCACCTCAATGAATAGCACTTCGGATAGTTTGGCCAGTACGCCCATCCCTCCCGGGCGGGGGGATCTGGCTTCGCTGAGTGCGTAGCGCAAGGATGCCTCAAGCCAAGCACCGGCATTGGAGCCGCGCACATTCACTTTGACTACAGCGGGAAGACCGGCCAGCAGCATGCGAGCCAGGCGGGCATCACAAGCCAGGTACCCACAGACCAAGCGGGTGACTGCGCCGCCGCCGCCATAGTCCAACTGACGCGGTCGACGTGAGAGCAATACGTCCAGTTTGGCGCCCGTGGCGGCAGGAACGCCCGGTGCCGAGGCCATGCGATGCGCATCACCCTGCGGAAAAATCACCGCGTCACCCGCTACGAGATGCATAGGTGCTTGCCCCACCATCTCGACATAACATTCCCCTTCGGTAATCATATGAAAGATCACCACGCGCTCCGCGCCAGGCTCCAAAAAAGGAGCTGCATAGTCCGCGTGCGGCGACTGGTAACACCAGGGTGCCGTGAACCGTCCGTTGATGAAGATGGCCCCGATCAGGCGCACCACCCGCAGGGTTTCTGACAGGGCGTCCATCACTCGGACGTCACAGTGACATGCAGGGCATATGGGGTGGCTGTTGTCAGGGTAGTCGGCACTGGTGAGTGGCTCAGGCACCTCGTCACCAGGCCTTCCAAGGCCAAGGGATTTGATCCATCTGCAGCAATGGTGACTCGCAACTCCACGTCGAACATTCCAGCGTAAACCGGCTCGCCATTGGGTTCTGACATCCCAAGGAGTCCTCTTGCATCGGAGCGGCTGCCGGCATGCACCTCAAGGGCTGTCAGCTTGATGCCTTCGCTTGCGGCGGCGAGTGTGATGGAGGTCGCCGCACATGAGGCAAAACCCGCACGCAATAGCCAGCCAGGGGTGACCTGGTCACCGGTGCCGCCAAGCTCCTTGGGCATATCCGTGGCGACCGACAGGTCCTGGCCACAGTGGGTCACGACCCTGGTTCCAGATTCCCACCGGGAGACTGCCGGCGAATCGGCGTGGATGGCGACTTCTGGACGTCTTTGAAATGCGGCCACAACCCGCTTGACACCGGCTTGAACGTCATGAAGTGACATATTTAACTCCTGTTGATTTCGCAGACTGACATTTTGAGGCTTCAGGCCGCTCCAAGTAGTGACCCTGTCCCATCTGGATGGTCCGCAGGATGGATGGGCAGTAAATCCGGACGCCAAGGCAACTGCTCTGCCATGTGAACACAACATACGGACGATCGGGCAAGCCAACGCGACGATGGGGCAGGACAGATCTTCCCCCGCCGAAAGACACTGCGTACCTCACAACTCGAGGTACATCATCGTGGAAACTTCTATTGACTTCAATGCAATCAAAAGCAAGCAACAGTCCGCCTGGGCCAGCGGTGACTATGCAGTGATCGGCACCACATTGCAGATCGTCGGAGAGTCGCTGGTTGAGGCCTGCGACGTGTGCTGTGACGAGCGGGTGCTCGATGCCGCTGCCGGCAACGGAAACGCCAGCCTGGCCGCGGCGCGACGCGGCTGCAAGGTGACTTCCACCGATTACGTGGGGTCACTGCTGGAGCGTGGCGCTGAACGTGCCCGTGCAGACCATCTGGATGTGCAATTCCAGGTCGCGGATGCTGAAAATCTTCCTTTTGCCGATTCAAGCTTTGACGTGGTGCTCTCCACCTTTGGCGTGATGTTCACACCCGACCAGACCAAAGCTGCTGCGGAACTGCTGCGTGTGTGCCGCCCTGGCGGGCGCATAGGTTTGGCCAACTGGACCCCGGATGGTTTTATCGGGCAGGTGTTCAAGACATTGGGACGACACTTGCCGCCGCCGGCAGGCGTGCAGCCTCCCTCGCGCTGGGGTATAGCGTCGAACATGGAGACCTGGTTCGGACCGTCCGCCACATCGATTCAGGTAACGCCCATGATGTTCAATTTTCGCTACCGCTCTGCAGCACATTTCATCGACGTGTTTCGCACGTGGTACGGGCCGGTCCACAAAGCGTTCGCCGCACTGCCGGCAGAAAGCGCGGCCGCTTTGGAAAAGGATTTGACGGAACTTCTGAACCGCATGAATCGTGTGGGAGACCGCTCGCTGGTCGTGCCCAGCGAGTACCTGGAAATTGTGATTACGCGAAGCTGAGACCATGAAAACCCTCGTTCAGGACGGCCAGGCCCCGCTTCGCAGCCTCTATCGCGATACACCTGCGCTAGCCATGGTCACCGATCATGCACGCACGTGTGGTGCTGATCCGACCGATCCCTTTCACTCTAGTGTCGAGCCGATGGACGGATGTGGCGTCGTAGTACCCGTGGGGGTGCACCGGGCCGTAGGCGGATTGCATGACGCGCCGACACCGGGCGATATGCTGTGCGCCGCGCTTGCGGCCTGTCAGGACTCGGCGGTCAGAATGGTTGCCAATCGTTTGGGCGTTGAAATCGTCAGCCTGGAGGTGCGTGTGTCAGCACAAGTGGATGTACGTGGCGCACTGGGTCTGGACGCGGAGGTGCCGGTTGGGTTTCAGTCCATGACCTGTGATATTGATCTGGAAGTAAATGAAAGTACGCCTCCAAAGCTGCGGGAAATTCTGGAATCGGCGGCGCAGCGATGCTGCGTGGTGCAACAGACACTGCACCATCCACCACCTGTAACAACCCGGTTTGTTGTCGCGGGTAAAGTCCGGGTTTAAAACCCCACAGCGACTACATTACGCGAGGAGACTCCTTGACAAAACCAATGCCCTTTGCACGCGAAGCAGGTAACGGCCCCGGCGTTGTCTGCTTGCACTGCAACGCCAGCAGTTCCAGCCAGTGGCGTGAGTTGCTGGAGTCCCTTGCACCTCGGTTTCGCGTCCTAGCGCCAGACTTGTATGGATCGGGGAAAAGCGCTGACTGGCCCTCCGACAGAACCATCAGCCTCCAGGACGAAGTGGCGTTCATTGAACCGGTACTTCCCACCGGCGATTCGTTTTCTATAGTCGGTCATTCGCACGGGGCTGCGGTCGGCCTCATGCTGGCGTTGGCCTATCCGAAGCGCGTACGGGCGCTGGCCTTGTTCGAGCCCACCCTGTTCTCGTTGATCGACGCCGAGTCACCGCCACCCAATGCCGCCGATGGAATCCGCCAGGCAGTGCACGCCAGCGGCAGGGCATTGGATCGAGACGATGCAGATGAAGCCGCAAAGCACTTCATCGATTACTGGATGGAGCCGACAAGCTGGGAAAACACCCCGCAATCACGCAGAGTGCCGATCGTCGCCTCGATTGTGAATGTTCGCCGCTGGGGTCATGCACTGTTGACCGAGCCTACAGCGCTTGATGTGTTCAGGACTCTGGACATACCCGTGCTCTACATGGTGGGCAAGGAATCGACTCCGTCGGCCTTGGGGGTCGCACGACTTTTGACGCACGCATTGCCACAGGTTGAGGTGAGGGAGTTTGAGGGTCTTGGACATATGGGGCCAATTACGCATCCACAGCCGGTCAATGAAGCTGTTGCTGAATTTCTTGCTCGACAGTACGTTGCAAGCGCATGTTGACCTGCCTTCGTAGGCCAACAGACGTTTATCAAGACATTCACTCCCTACGGGATTTGGTCGATCGCTGTGATGAAGGCTCCGCGCTACTGGATGTCAGCTTTATGCAATCGAAAGAAGGACAGCGGATTTCTGCTTTGGGCACTTTGCGGGTCGCCACGAACGGCCGTTGACCGGGGTCCTAAATGCTGGACTTGGCCTCCAAGAAGGTGGGTGCTGCTTGTTACCCTATTGAAATGCCGCAGGTGCCTATACCCCTGTATCACTTGATACCAAACGGGGTCCATCACAATGCACATCAAAATCCGCAGCAAACGTGCCATGCTCTATCGCTCAAGTTGGGTCCCCAAGGGCGCCAACGGCAACACCCACGGCTACGCAGTCCAGCAATTTGCCGGCAGTCTTCCCATCGACTCCGTCTCACTCCCCGCAGAGCTTGCAAACAAGTTTTCCAGCTCCGAGCTCCAACTCCTTGAAAGCAAAATCTTCCAACCCGCCAGGCAAGCAACGCAGGAGAAGGCGAGGGCGGCAGAGCATCGCGAGTCTGACCCAATATGGCGCCTTGACGACGCGGCACGCCTCGCAATGGAGGCGGCTGAGCGC
>CAIQBN010000285.1 GCA_903870065.1 uncultured beta proteobacterium
ATAAGAAGACAAGACCGTTGAGGAGCAGGCATGGCCATTGATCTGGGCCTGATTGATCAGTTGACAATGCTCGCCGAAGCAGTGGATCAACTCGATATCGGATTCACTGTGTTCGACCACGATCTGGTTTTAGTGGCAGCGAACAAACGCTTTCAACAACTCTTGAACTTTCCCGATGCACTGTGCAGCGCCGGAGCCACCATGGAAGCCGCGTTGCGATATAACGCCTCCCAGGGTGAATATGGACCGGGCGATATAGAAGAACAAGTGCAGCAGCGTCTGGCTTTGTCGCGCCGCTTTTTACGCCATCACTTCGAGCGGGTTCGCCCGGATGGCACGGTCATAGAAGTGACCGGTCAGCCACTGCCAAGTGGCGGAATGGTGACAACTTACCAAGACGTCACCATTCCCCGCCAACGCGAGCAGGCACTGCGTGAGGCCAGAGCTGAACTCGAGATGCGTGTCGAAGAACGTACCGCCGAGTTGCGCCGCCGCGAATCTGAATTGGCCCGCAAGGCGGCCCTGTTGGAACTGGTCGTTAGTAATGTGAACCAAGGCATCAGCTTTATCAATGCCGACCTGCAAATCGAGTTGTGCAACCAAAAGTTTGGTGAACTGTTGCAATTGCCAACCGAACTATGCCGCCCGGGTGTCAATTTTGCGCAGCTTGCCCATTTCAATGCCCGACGAGGGGAGTACGGCCCTGGGGATCCGCAAGAGTTAGCCCAGACCCGAATCGAAATCGCCAAGAAGTGTCTGCCACACCACTTTGAGCGAACCCGTCCCGGTGATGGAACGACGTTGGAAATCATGGGTATGCCGACACCTGACGGTGGCATGGTGTCAACCTATCTGGATATCAGTGAGCGCAAAGCCAACGAGGAGGCACTGAAGCGCGAGCGGGAGCGTTTGAACAACATACTCAAGGGCACCAACGCCGGAGGAATGGAGATGAACCTGGCAACTGGAGAGGTGCAGGTCAATGCGCGGTGGTCACAAATTATTGGCTATACGGTAGAAGAATTGGGGTTTGTCAACTTGGAAACCATGCGCAAACTCTGCCATCCCGATGATCTGCAGCAAGCTAATTTGGCACTGGCACTGCACTTAAAGGGGCTGACGGACTACTACCGCTGTGAACACCGGGTGCGGCACAAGGACGGGCGCTGGGTGTGGGTGGCGGCGCACGGACAGGTTTCGGCACGCACACTGGACGGGCGTGCCTTGTCGATGGCTGGCGCCCATCTCGACATCACCGAACGCAAGCACGCTGAGCAGGCATTGCGGGAACTCAACGAAACATTGGAAAGTCGGGTGGCGCAGCGCTCTGCGGAACTGAACGCAACCATGCAAAAGCTTCACCAGTCCCAGGAAGAGCTGGCGCGTAGTGCGGCCAAGGCGACACTGGGAACGCTAGTGGCGAGCGTGACACATGAACTCGCCACGCCGTTGGGAAACAGTCTCATCACGGCCAGCACATGTGTCGATCTGACCAAGCGTTTTCAGCTGCAAGTCGATTCAGGTCAGCTCAAACGGTCTGATCTCCAGGTTTTTGTGACAGAGATTCGGGAGGGTAGTGACCTGATCGAGCGCAACTTGCACCGTGCGGTTGATTTGATGCGCAATTTCAAGCAGGTCGCTGCTGACCAAGCCAGTGAACAGCGACGCCAATTTGAACTCGCCGGTGTCGTGAGCGAGGTTTTGGACACTTTGGCCCCAAGTCTCAAGCGTTACTCCCACCGGGTCAGCGCCGATATACCGGAGGGAATTGTCATGGACAGTTTTCCCGGCGCGCTGGGGCAAATTCTGATCAATCTGATTAACAACGCCTGTTTGCACGCATTTGAGGGACGCTCGGACGGGGTTGTGCGCATCCTTGCGCACGCCACAGACGCCTGGGTTGAGGTGCAGGTCAATGACAACGGTACCGGCATGTCCAGTGAGCTGATGTCGCAGCTTTTTCAGCCATTTTTCAGTACCAAGATCGGTCGGGGAGGTACCGGGTTGGGTATGACAATTGTGGAAAATTTGGTCAAAAAGACGATGGGCGGCAGCTTGGTAGTGGAATCCTCCTTGGGTGTCGGGACGGTGATGCGTATCCGCTTTCCTCAAACCGCCCCCGTCAATCAGGACATAGGTATTGATCCAATTATTTGAGACTGAAGCCACAGGTGTCGCCAATGCATCGCATTAGACTGGAATGTCAAGCAGCATCCCTTGAAATCGCTTTAGACTGCAATAGATGTATTACTGGTCCTAGTTCAGGAGTGCTTGCTGATGCCTAGTCGCCGTCCCGTTGTTCGCCACGCCCATGTGGGTGCACCCCACGCACTGACTTCAATTTTGGAGGCAAGGGGATTGCTGGAAATGGCCATGCTGCCGGCATCGTTTCCCTTGTTGATGGCGGCCCCAGCCGGTGACGGACACCCCGTGTTGTTGGTCCCGGGCTTCATGGCCAGCGAGGCGTCGCTCATCGCCCTGAAAGTGTTCCTGCAAAGCAAAGGCTACGATGTCCACCATTGGGGCCTGGGGCGCAATGTTGGATTTCGCAGCAAGCATGCCAATGCCCTGCCACAAAAAATACGCTACTTGCACCACATCACCGGCAAAAAAGTCAGCCTGGTAGGTTGGAGTCTGGGTGGTGTCTTTTCGCTGTATGGCGCACAAAATGCATTGGAGTGTGTGCGCTCCATCATCACGCTGGGCAGTCCGGTTAGTGTGGATGCCTCGGGAAGCCAGTCTCCCAATGCCGTCAAGGCTCTCTATCGTTTGGTATCGCACCGGCTCGGGGCGACGGCACACATGATGCAACCGCGCGCAAAGGCGATGCGTGAACGACGGCGCCTGGCGGTTCCGACGAGTTGCCTGTACTCACTTTCTGACGGGGTAGTTCCACCACAGGAGGCCACAATTGATGGTGATCCTGCCTTGCATGAGAACATTCAGGTACCAGGCAGCCATATTGGTTTGGGTTTCAACGGAATCGTTTTGGCAATTGTGGCTGACCGGCTGGCGCAACCGGAAGGCCATTGGAGCCCGTTTGTCACAAAGGGTTTGCTGGGCCGCGCACTGAACATGACAGTGCGCCCTAAACCAGCGGTCACCCCACACGCAATTGCTTGAATCAGGAAATCCTTCCATGCGCCAATTGAGTGAACACGACGCCGCTTTTATCTACTCGGATACGGCACATGCGAATTCCAACGTCACGCTGCTGCACATTTACGACCAGTCCACTGCGCCGGGCGGTGTGGTCCGCTTCAAGCAAATATTAGCTCACATCGAGAGCCGGCTTGACTTGCTGCCCAATTTCCGTGAGCGCATCTTGCGGGTGCCAATGGATCTGGACTATCCTTATTGGATAGAGGACGAAAACTTCAACATTGAGCACCATGTACGCCATATCGCCCTGCCTAAACCGGGTGATTGGCGCCAGTTTTGTATTCAGTCATCGCGCTTGCACGCCCGTCCACTGGACTTGCAGCGGCCACTTTGGGAAATGTATGTAATCGAGGGGCTGGACAGTTTTCTTGACTTGCCGGTCGGAAGCTTTGCCGTGTTGCTTAAAGTTCATCATGCGGCAATCGATGTAGCCCATGGAAATGAAATCACCAAGCTGCTGCACGACCTGTCGCCCAACGCGCCGGCCCCCACGCCGGCAGCGCCATGGTTTCCGGAGACGGCGCCCAGCAATCTTCAACTTTTTTGGCTGGCGGGTATCAACATGGCACTGTTCCCGCTGCGCATGGCACAGCCGCTTCGCAGCAGCTGGACCGCGATCAAGGCAACCGCAAAAACCTTTGCCGGGGAATTTATGGGACAACCCCATGCGTTTCCCATGACGCGCTTTAACTCCGTGGTGTCGCCCCAGCGCGTGTTCGAAACCCGCCGCTTTGCGCTGGGTGATTTCAAGGCCATACGCACGCTGGCCCCCAACGCAACTGTTAATGATGTCGTACTGGCTGTGTGTGGAGGGGGCTTGCGGAGCTATCTCAACCGTCAAGAAGAGCTGCCGCAGGAAACCCTATTTGCCGCCGCGCCGATTGCCGTACACAGCGACTTGGAATCTGACCCGCAGACCCAGTTTTCTTGGGTGCGCGTGGCGCTTGCTACCAATAAGTCCGATCCGGTGGAGCGGTTGAAGGCGATACAGGCGTCCAGTTCATCCTCAGCGGTCATGTCGCAGGCGATCGGTGCACGGGAGTTAACCAACCTGGCACAAAACGCGCCGTCGCTGGCGATTGCGGCCACCAGCAAAATGCTGCGATCGGCGTCAGCCTTGCTGGGGGATTGGGCCCCATTGGCCAATTGTGCGATTACCAATGTGCCTGGCTCACGCGTTCCACTTTTTTTGCAGGGCGCGCGCCTCACCTATTTGTCAGCCATCATGCCCATATCGGATGGCATGGGACTGGTGTTCTCTGTTACTGGCTACAACGAGACGATCGTGATCTCTTTCACTGGGTGCGCGGAACAGTTGCCCGACCCGGAAGTCCTGGCTCAGTGCTTGCGTGATAGTTTTCAGGAGTACCTCGCCCTGGTGCAGCGCAATGTTGGCGCCAAGCAACATGTCAAGGCCGGCAAACCACGTCGCTTGGCGACATCGGCAGCACCTGCGAATTCGGGGGCACCGCGTAAGCGTGCTGCAGCCAAACCAAGAACTTCTCCCTTGTCGCAGTAACGATCGAAACCGTGCTGCCGCAATTGTTTCGCACTCGACGAAACAATTGCGTTGGCGACGCTGGATCTCTGCTAAAGTTATTTGGCATCCCTGTCGGTGGGTGCAGGGCTGCTTTAGCCTAAAGTTTGTCCATGAATGGAGCGCAAGTGGATTGGCTCTTTTTACGCGTAGGCACGAGGTGATGATTTGGCAACTAAAGAACCAGTAAACGCGCTATTGAAGCCGGGTCTGGCAATCATGGCGCGCTTGAGTGGCGGTAGCAAGTTTTGGGTGATTGCTGCACCGCTGCTTGTATCGGTGCTCGTTCTTGCGGTTTTGCACCTTGCTTCACTTACCTCCTCAGCGGCGACTGCAGAATCTGCCGCTGCACGTCAAGGTCAGTTCAATGGGGAATTCTGGCTGACGCTAGGTGTCGCGTGCGGCGGGGTTTTCCTGTGGCTCTATGCAGTGTTGAGTTTTTTCTCGAGTAACCATACTGACCGGGAGCAAATTAGTTATGCAATGAAACAGGCGACTGAAGGGGACTTAACGGGTACGGCAGGTGACCTGGGTATCGATAGTATGGGCAACTTTGGACGGCAGTTTGAGTTGGTGACCCGACGCATGTCGGAGATGGTTGCGAACATTCGCAGCGCTGCAGTTCAGTTAGGCGACACTGGCAAAAAGTTGGTTGATGACACACGTTCGTTGGCCGAGCGCGCGCAGGCACAAGGCGAACATCTGACTCAGACAGCCCTGCATGTGCGCAGGGTCAGTGAGACGGTGTCGCGCAATGCAGAGGCCTCGCAAGAGATCAGCTTGATGACCGACATGCTGCACAAGGAGGCATCCGGCGCTGGCGATCAGATGAAGCTGACGGTTAGCAGTCTGGGTCCGCTGCAGGCGACGTCGGGCCGCATGAACGAGATTGTCGGCACGATTGACGCCATCGCGTTTCAGACCAATCTATTGGCCTTGAATGCTGCCGTGGAGGCCGCTCGCGCTGGGGAGCAGGGCCGCGGTTTTGCCGTGGTCGCGGCAGAGGTTCGGCGATTGGCAAAGAGTAGTCAAATGGCTGCCGCTGAAGTTAGAGGTCTTATTCGTGAGTCTTCCGAGCGCGTCGACAATACGGTCGGGCAAATCGAACGCATCAACAAGGTTATGGAGAGTCTGGTTGCAGGTATTGGCGAGATTGCAAGCAATGTCAACGTCATGGCAGAAGGCAGCGCAGGGCAAAGTTCAGCTCTTCAGGATGTTGTACATGCAGTGGGTGACCTCGATGTGCTGACGCAGGAAAATGCGGCTCTGGTCGTGCGCGCCAGCGCCAATTCTGACGAAATGACCGCTCAGGCGTCAGGCCTGGAAATTTCTGTAAGCCACATTCAATTGCGCCAGGGCTCGGCCGACGAGGCGCGACAGATGGTATTTGACGCCATGGTCGAAATCGGGCGGAGTGGACTGCGCGAAGCGATTGACCAATTTCATGATAAAGCCGGTCGATTTAACTGGAAGGATCTGTACATTTTCGTCATTGATCAGGAAGGTGTTTACAAGGCTTGCGGCACCGATCCCGCCCGCGTGGGTGTCAGACTCGATGACCTTCTGGGCGAAGTGGGGACTAAGCTAACCGAAGATGCATGGGCAGTCTGTGCCAGGGACGGCGGCGGTTGGGTAACCTATTCCATTGCCAACCCCATGACCGGTGAGATTCAGACAAAGTTGTCCTATGTGGTACCAATCGACCAGAACTATGTCGTTGGCTGCGGTTGCTACGTCAATTCGCAATGGTCGTGAACCGACGAAAGCGCGGCCGTCACGATCGGCTTGATTTCAGCCGATCTTTCGGCATCGTGTAAGAAGTGTGGAGAGCGTGTCATGCAGCGGTGTTGGCGCCTTGTAGCCCACGCTGTTTTCGCTGACCATGTTTGCCCCACAAATTGTTCTTTAGGGCATATTTCTGAGCAAAATCGCGTTACGATCTCCCTTCCTCTTCAGTAATTCGCGGCCATGGAAAACGGACTGAATCCAGCATCTGCTGATGGAGCAACTTCCCGCGCAGCGGATGCGTTGCTGTCCTTGTGCGCTGGGTTATTGCCAGTTTGGGGTCGTCATCTTTCTACATCCCGCGCGCAGTCAGAAGTCGCTGTAACGCAGATGTTGCAGGCATTTTCCGACATCGGACCACATATCAACATGGCCGAACGACAGTCTCAACAAATCAATGATGCGTTGGCGCAACCTATTGGTGGAGTAACCGGTCTGGTCGAAGCGTGCCAGCATGCACTGACTCCCGTTTTGTGCGATACCGGATTGTCAATCCAGAGTCGTGCTGCGGTGGAATCCGTTTTGGGCATGGTCCGTGACGCGGTGGGCGCGCTTGAGCAAATTGCGCGCCCGTTTCAGCATGAAACGCAAATGGTGGCGGAGCAAGTGGAGCGTATGTATATTGGCTTCCAATACCAGGATCGGATCAGCCAGATGATGGCGTTGCTGGAAAGTGATATTGCCCTTTTGCAAGACGCGCTGCGTGCAACCACTGCACCACCGGGCCTTGCGGCCTGGTTGGACAGACTGGAATCACAATACGCCATGTCTGAGCAACATGAGAAACATGTTGGCGATTCTGCCAATATCGGTGCATCTGAACAAAATAACGAAACTACATTTTTTTAAGAGGTCGCAATGGCAAAGACAATATTGGTAATTGATGACTCGGCCAGTTTGCGTCAGGTTGTGCGTATGGCACTGACGGGAGCCGGGTACAACGTGATTGAAGCTGGGGATGGGCAGGCTGCGCTGGCGTTGCTGGATGGTCGACAAATAAATATGGCGGTGTGCGATGTCAACATGCCGATCATGAATGGAATTGAATTCGTCAAGGCGGCTAAACAGCTTGGTGCCTACAAATTCATGCCCATTTTGATGCTCACAACGGAGAGTCAGGATGAGAAAAAAGAACAAGGCAAGGCAGCCGGCGCAAAGGCATGGATGGTGAAGCCCTTTTCGCCGACCCAACTGGTCAATGCAGTGTCCAAACTTTGTGTTTGACGCATTGATCCATTAGTCCGACCCTGTTCCCGCATTCGCACGCCCAACATGGATTTTTCATGAGTGACCGATTTGACCTTCCGTCTGAGTTGAATATATATAGTGCGATGGAAGTGCGTGATGCCCTGCTAGCCTGGGTGTCTGGACAGGCAGATGAGGCAAAGGAGTTTTTGGAAGTTTCCGCCCATGCTGTTGAAAGCGTCGACGGTGCCGGTCTTCAGTTGCTTGCGGCGATGTCCAACATGGGGCAATCATGGCGCCTGGTAGCTGCCAGCGATGTGTTCCTGGAAGCTTGTCGCACCATGGGGATGAGTCATTGGATTGATAAACGTTATCTTAAATCGGGTGACGGTGAGGCGGCAACATGAGTTACGACAGCAATGCAGACCAGGATTTCATCAAGGCCGCAATGCCGGCATTTATTAGTGAGGCGGCTGAACAGATCGAAGCGATCGAGACCTTGCTGCTGGAGCTGGAAGAGCAACCCGACAATCGTGAACTGCTTGACTCACTTTTTCGCTGTGCTCATACTGTTAAGGGCTCTGCCGGGATCTTTGGACTTAACCGTGTCGTCGAATTTACCCACCATGTCGAAACACTGCTCGACAAGATGCGTGATGGTGAACTGGCGCTGAATCCTGACATAAGCACTCTATTACTGCAGTGCAACGACCAGATCAAGTTTCTGGTTGATACTGCAACCGATGACGATGCAGACACCTCGGAGCAGAGGGATCTGCGCGCCGACCTTGTTGTTCAATTGCGCGCGTTGACTGAAGCTACGACCCCAACGCAAAGCGAAGCGGCGCCGGCGATGGGCGGCGCAGCAAGTTCTGATGGCGTGGCGGTCCTGCGGATTTGGCGAATCTCCGCGCGCTTTGGTGTCGAGACCTTTCGCAACGGCATGGATCCGCTTTCAGTCGCACGCTATTTGGGAGGGATGGGGCGCATCGTTTCGATGCGCTGTGGATCAGACGCGGTTCCTCCGTTGATCAACCTCAATCCGGAAAGCTGCTATTTGAGCTTTGCGATGGAGCTTGAGACAGGAGCGAGCCGCGACGAGATTGAGGGTGCATTTAGCTTCGTACTTGACGATTGCGAAGTCGACATTGTGGAGCCTGAAACTGCCGGCCAAAAAATGGCGCGTGCTATTGAAGAAATGCCCGAGACACCCCGTTTGGGTGACTTGCTGGTATCGGTTGGTGCGGTGTCTCAAAATAAGCTTGACGAAATTCTTTCGACCCAGCAGCAGACACGTGGCATGCCCGCAGTGGCAAAGCCCAAAATTGGCAATTTGCTGGAAACGCAAGCAGGGGTCGCACATGAGGTCGTTGAGGCTGCCCTGGGCAAGCAACAAAAACTGCGCGAGAACGCACCGTCGGAGGAGCGTTATATTCGTGTCCAAGCCGACCGACTTGACGCAGTGATCAATTTGCTCGGAGAGCTGGTGATTGCCGGTGCGGGAGCAACCCTGCTTGCGCGTGAGACGCACCACGAGTCATTGATAGAGACCAATTTGCAAATGAACGGTCTCATTGAGGAGATTCGCAACGGTACGCTTGGTTTGCGCATGGTACCGGTTGGTGAAACATTCAGTCGTTTTCGTCGCGTAGTGCGTGACACCGCGGCTAGTCTGGGCAAGGAAGTGGTTTTTGACATTGTCGGGGGTGACGCCGAGCTTGATAAGTCTATGGTCGAGAAAATCGCCGACCCACTGATGCATTTGGTCCGCAATTCATTGGATCATGGTCTGGAGCCACCGCAAGAGCGACTCGCAACCGGAAAGTCGCGTGCTGGCCATCTGACCTTGAGTGCACGTCACGAAACAGGTGCAATCTTGATTCGAATCGAGGATGATGGTCGCGGCATCAACCGCGAACGGGTTCTGCAACGAGCCTGGAACCGTGGTTTGGTTGAGCAGGGTGTGATTCCCAGCGAGAACGATATCAATATGCTCATATTTGAGCCTGGATTCTCTACCGCCGAGCAGGTTACCAACTTGTCGGGGCGGGGCGTTGGTATGGACGTGGTACGCCGCAATATTGAAGCCTTGCGCGGCTCCATCCGCCTCAACAGTGTTCCCGGCATTGGACTCCAGGTCGATATTCGACTGCCACTCACCCTGGCGATCATCGATGGATTCCTGGTCGGCGTAGGAAGGTCCAAGTTCGTACTGCCACTTGAGTCGGTTGTCGAAGTCATTGAAGCAGCTGACCCCAGCACCAAAGTAGATGGATCCGGCCGGCATGTATTGGAACTGCGAGGGTCGGTTTTGCCGGTTGTGCGCCTGCGGTCGCTTTACAACGTCGAGTCATCCCTGCCCGACCGCGTCAGTGTGGTGGTGGTCAGTTCGCCGCGTGGCAAGTTCGGGATTGAAGTGGAGGTGTTGCTTGGGCAGCATCAGACTGTGATCAAGCCGTTGGGGCGCCTGTTCAAGTCTCTGCGCGGAATCTCTGGATCATCCATCTTGGGCAGCGGTGAAGTTGCTTTGATTCTGGATGTCACATCATTGGGGGATCTGACAAACGACACCCGCCTACAGGATCCGCTCCGTACGGAAATTGCCTGATAGCGATGGGAACCAGTGCAAGTGCAAGTGATTGACGCTTTGCCCTGCTTAGGCGACCTTGAATTGTTTGGCAATTGGATTTCTGGAGCAAAAACATGAATTTGACCGATATGAAAATTGGAAGTCGTCTGGTCATTCTGATTGGCGTGTTAATGGTATTGCTGGTGGCCGTTGGGACCTATGGTTTGCTGGGGCTCAGGGATGGCAGCCAGTCGATGGAGATGATGTACCAGGAGAACATGAAGCAAGCCCACCGGCTGGACGAAATCAACTATTTCATGACCCGCAACCGATTGGTCATCAGTAATGCACTGCTGGACCCGACTGCGGAGAGTATTGGCAAGTCCGCGGCCGAAGTTGAGGCCAATATCGCCTCCATCAGCTCACTTTGGAAAGAATTCACTGTGGTCCACATGCCATCGGAAATGGCCAAAACGGCACAGTCCTATGCAGACAATCGAAAAGTATTTGTTGAGCGGGGCTTACGGCCCGCCGTGGCGGCGATGCGGGCCAATGATCTCAAGGAGGCAAGACGTATTGTCCTTGAACAAATTCACCCACTGTATGACGCAACGCGTCCACATCTCGAAGGCCTAATTGCTGCCATTGATGCCGACGGCAAAATGGACTACGAACTGTATTTCAAGAAATACGAAACGGCTCGCAACGGGTCTGTAGCAGCCATGGCGTTTGGGGCTTTCTTTGCCCTGTTTTTTGGTTTTTACTTAGTACGCGGCATTACCAATCCGCTTGCGAGGGCAGTCAATATCGCACGGTCGTTAGGGGAGGGGCGGTTTGATGTAGAAATTGGCGCGACCGGCAAGGATGAAACCGGCCAGTTGCTGGTGGCAATGGGGCATGCCCAGGACGCGCTGCGCCATGCCGCCAACGCGGCGGCGTTCAATGAGAGGATGCGAATCGCATTGGAGGGTGTTGACAGCAATGTCATGATCGCCGACGCCAACAACAATGTCATATTTATGAACCGAGCAGTAGCGGCCATGCTGTCAACTGCAGAAAGTGATATTCGCAAGGATCTCCCGAATTTTCAGACAGAAAAGATCTTGGGAAGCAATATCGATATCTTTCATAAAAATCCGGCGCACCAGCGCGATATGCTCGCCAAACTACGTGATACCTACCGAACGCAAATTAAGGTTGGGGGGCGGATTTTTAGCCTGATTGCAACACCAGTGATTGACAAGGCTGAAGTTCGTTTGGGAACCATCGTGGAATGGCAAGACAAGACTGCAGAGATTGCGGCACGCGAAGCGGAACTTAAGTCAATTGGTGAGAATATTCGGATTCGCAATGCGTTGGATAAATGCACCACCAATGTGATGATCTCTGACGATGATTTGAACATCATCTACATGAACGAAACGGTTACGGCGATGATGCAGCGAAACGAAAGTGAACTGAGAAAGGTCTTGCCGCAGTTTGACGCGCGTAACCTGATTGGCAGGAATATCGACATCTTCCACAAAAATCCAGCGCACCAGCGCGGTTTGCTCTCCGCCCTAAAGACGACTTATAAAACCCAAATTCAAGTCGGTAATTTGCACTTCAGTCTGATGGCGAATCCGATACTGGATTCGCAAGGCAAGCGATTAGGCAGTGTGGTTGAGTGGGCCGATCGCACAGCTGAAGTCGGTGTGGAGCAGGAGGTGGCGAGCATTGTGCAGGCGGCAAGTCTGGGTGACTTCGGTCGACGCCTGGATCTGACCGGAAAGCATGGTTTTTTTGCCAACTTGTCGACCGGCATGAACCAACTGATGGACACCAGCGAACAGGGCCTGGGGGACGTGGCCGACTTGTTGTCTGCATTTGCCGACGGTGATCTTACGCGGCGCATAGTGCGTGACTACCAAGGTTTGTTTGGACAGGTTAAGGACAATGCCAATGCAACAGCCGAAAATTTAGCGCGCGTGCTGAGCGAAGTGCGTGCCGCCGCCGACGCGCTGACCGGAGCGGCCAATCAGGTCAGTGCGACTGCGCAGTCACTTTCGCAGGCGGCAAGTGAGCAAGCGGCAAGTGTCGAGGAAACCACTTCCCAAATCGACGTCATGTCCGCGTCGATCAGTCAAAACAGCGACAACGCGAAGGTCACAGACGGCATGGCGGCAAAAACGAGCAAAGAGGCCAGTGAGGGCGGCAGTGCAGTAAGTCAAACCGTGACCGCCATGAAGCAAATTGCAGCAAAGATTGGAATCGTGGATGACATTGCATACCAGACAAATCTGCTGGCACTGAATGCTGCCATCGAGGCAGCGAGAGCCGGCGAGCACGGCAAAGGCTTTGCAGTAGTCGCAGCGGAAGTCCGAAAGCTGGCGGAGCGCAGTCAGGAGGCCGCCAAGGAAATTGGTGGATTGGCGGGTAATAGTGTTACTACTGCAGAACGCGCTGGAAAATTGCTTGATGCCATAGTTCCCAGCATTCAGAAGACCAGTGAATTGGTTCAGGAAATTGCCGCGGCCAGTGCTGAACAAAGTGAGTCAGTGGCACAGATCGGCGGGGCCATGGGGCAGCTTAGTAAGGCAACACAGCAAAATGCGTCTGCATCGGAGCAGTTGGCCGCGACCAGTGAAGAACTGTCAGGGCAAGCAGAACAATTACAACAGTCCGTCGCATTCTTCAAAATTGGAGATGAAGGCGCGTCGGTGCCACGCAGTCGCCAAGCAGTTTTGAGTGGAGGTGAGCGCCGCTCAGCCGCTGCGCCCCGAATTGGTTCCGTTATTTCCCCGGCGGCGGTGCGCGGGGGTGGTTCCAACTTCAAGCCCTATTAGACGCTGCCATATCGAAGGTAAGAATATGAAAGACAAGAGCATTGTTCCAACGCAACGTGAGAAGGTTATGCGGGAGGACGATTTTCTGGTGTCCAGAACCGATTTAAAAGGGCGGTTGACGTATGGAAATCAGATATTTATCGAGTACTCAGGATACTCGGAGCAGGAGTTGCTGGGGCAGCAGCACAATATTGTTCGTCACCCAGACATGCCTCGCGGTATTTTCAAGTTTTTGTGGGATACATTGCATACTCAGAAAGAGTGCTTCGCGTATGTCAAAAATATGTCCAGAGATGGCAGCTTCTACTGGGTATTTGCCAATGTGACTCCTTCACTGGATGCCCAAGGAAAGGTCGAGGGCTACTTTTCGGTACGACGAAAGCCTAAGTCGCAGGCCATTGCAACCGTAACGGAAATCTACACAAACATGCTGGACGCCGAGCGGCGCGCAGGTCCCCGCGATGCCTGCGATGCTTCTCTGGCAATATTGGCAGGACTGTTGACACAAAAAGGTGTGAGTTATGAGTCATTCATTCTTTCAGTCTGAGTCGGGTCGATTCGCTAGCGGAGTTGCTGCGCTGCTGTTTGTGGGGGCGGTGGTGCAAATCTGGCGCGCCGACGGCGACCTGCTGACGTCATTGCCCTTGCTACCCTGCGCCATATTGCTCGGAGTCTGGGTGCGTCGTCTGGTACCGAACACAGAATTGCTCAACGCGGTTCGCAAGCTAGCCCATGAAGTGGCGCATGGAAAGTTCGGAGGTCGCATGACCAAGATACCCCCGTCGGCAGAACTCAGCGGTCTATGCTGGGAAATGAACGATATGCTGGATCAGTTGGAGGCTTGCTTCAGGGAGCAAGCAACAGCGCTGGGATATGCGGCGCAGGGGAAGTATTTCAGGCTGGGTCAAACCACCGGTTTGCGCGGTACCTTTCAAACGTCGCAACTGGCGATGAATCAGTCCCTGAGAAATATGGAAGAAAAAGTACTGCAGGAGCAAAAACTTGCTGCAGAGCAAAAGCTGGCGCAGCAGCGTGAGCAGGTCATTGCTGCAGAAAATCTCCGCATCAAGATCGCGCTGGACAGTTTGCCAGAATGCGTTACCGTGTCCAACGCCGAGGCGCAATTTGTCCACGCTACGCCTGCCGCCGCTGTATTGCTCAGAAAGCTGGCCGGTCCAGGATTTAATGCCGAAACTTTTTACGGCAACAAGCTCAGCAGTCTGTTCACAGATCCTCAAGCGGCCGCTCAATTTGATCATGCAACGCTCTCGGGTGAGGTGGTCGACATGGTTATCGACGGCAACCACATCCGTCTCCTGGCCAAGCCTATTCTTGACGCCAGCGGCACGCGTATTGGCCGCGTTTCACATTGGGTGGATCGTACGGCGGAGATCGCATCTGAGAGAGAGCTTACTGTGATGGTTGAAGCGGCAGGTTTGGGTGACTTCAGCCAACGCCTGAGCTTGGATGGCAAGTCTGGTTTTTTTGCCACCATGACAACCGGAATGAACCAGTTGATTCAAACCAGCGAGCAAGGTTTGACCGATGTTTCCGAGCTGTTGGCGGCATTTGCAGAAGGCGACCTTACCCGGCGCATCGAGCGCGACTATTCGGGATTGTTTGGCAAGGTTAAGGACAATGCCAATGCAACAGCCGAGAATTTAGCCCGTGTGTTGGGTGAAGTGCGTGCCGCTGCAGATGCCCTCACTGGCGCAGCCAATCAAGTCAGTGCTACCGCACAGTCGCTGTCGCAGGCGGCGAGTGAGCAAGCGGCTAGCGTTGAGGAAACCACATCCCAAATTGATGTCATGTCGGCCTCGATCAGCCAGACGAGTGACAATGCGAGGGTGACTGACGGCATGGCTACAAAGGCCAGTCGGGAAGCCACCGAGGGCGGTAGTGCTGTGAGTCGAACCGTGACGGCCATGAAGCAAATAGCAAACAAAATAGGAATCGTGGACGATATTGCCTACCAAACCAACTTGTTGGCGCTAAACGCCGCGATCGAGGCTGCGCGTGCGGGTGAACACGGTAAGGGATTTGCCGTGGTTGCCGCGGAAGTTCGCAAACTGGCAGAGCGAAGCCAGCAGGCGGCCAAAGAAATTGGCAGTCTGGCGGTAGAGAGCGTGTCCACGGCAGAACGAGCGGGCAAACTGCTTGATGAGATTGTTCCGAGTATCCAAAAGACCAGTGAATTGGTACAGGAAATAGCCGCGGCAAGCGCCGAGCAAAGCGAGTCAACGGTTCAAATCGGCGGTGCGATGGGCCAATTGAGTAAGGCCACGCAACAAAATGCGTCCGCCTCAGAAGAACTGGCAGCCACAAGTGAAGAGTTGTCGGGTCAGGCGGGGCAGCTGCAGGAGTCGGTTGCTTTCTTCAAAATCGGGGACGAAGAAGTGACCGCGAGCCCGGTCCGGCAAAGGCCATTGCCATTAAGTGAACGCAGGGGGGGCAACGCGCGGCTGCACGCACCCGTGATGTCCGCACCGGTTCGCGGCGGCGGTAACTTCAAACCGTATTGAGGAAGCAAAGCGATGAGCACTGATTCCGTTGGAAGTTCAGTTCAGGGTTTGCCCGAGAACTCAGCTTCGCAATACCTCACTTTTACGCTTGGGGATGAGGTGTTTGCCATTGACATTCGGACCGTGCGCGAAATCATCCAATACGGGGCAATCACGGCAGTCCCGCTCATGCCGGAATTTGTGCGCGGTGTCATCAATTTGCGTGGGGCAGTGGTTCCTGTCATTGACTTGCAGGTTCGGTTCTCGCGCGCGAAAGCAGTCGTTGGCAAGAAGACGTGTGTAGTCATTTTTAGTTCTGTCATTGACGGTGAAAAGGTCGAGCTCGGTTTAATGGTGGATGCAGTGAGTGAAGTGATCGACATTGCGAACGACAAAATTGAGCCGCCACCGCAGTTCGGGACTTCAATCCAGCGGGACTTTATTCGTGGAATGGGCAAAGTGGATGGTGAATTTGTCGTACTGATTGAACCAGACCGAGCCTTAAGTATCGAAGAGATGGCCATGCTCGCTGAGAGGGAGCATGCACATTGAAGTCTGCGACGATTTTCAGACCTATTGCCCACGCTAAGCTTGGCGAACAACGAAGCGTTGTGCGCAAGGCTGTCGTTTTCATGAATCGAACGCAGTGACCGCACTACTTTTTAGCGACCGCGAATTCAGGCAAATTGCAGACCTGATGTACGAAGCAGTGGGATTGTCGTACAACGATTCAAAAAAGTCATTAATTCAATCGCGCTTGTCGCCGCGCATTCAAAAACTGGGAATGGGCAGCTTTGCCGAATACATTGCCTGCCTCAACGATGAGTCAGAGGCGGCGGAATTTCAGATGGCCGTTGACCTGTTGACGACCAACGAGACCTATTTTTTTCGTGAACCAAAGCACTATGAATTGCTCGAGCGCGAGCTGGCTGGGTACCGCAACAAAGGTCCAATCACCATCTGGAGTGCTGCTGCATCATTTGGTGATGAGGCGTACAGTACGGCCATGTTGTTGGCGGATATGCAAACCTCTGGTCGTATCGGACCAGACTGGTCCATACTAGCCACTGATATTAGCCATCGTGTTCTGCTCAGCGCCAAAGAGGCGGTCTACCCCCAAGACAGGTTGCGCGCGGTATCTCCGGAACGTTTGCGCCGGTATTGTCTGCGAGGCGAAGGTGCCGCAGAAGGGCAGTCAAAAGTTCAGGACAAACTGTGCTCCAGGGTTAAGTTTGGACAGCTCAATTTGTGCAAAGCATTTGACGGCCTCGGTCCGTTTGATGTCATTTTTTTGCGCAATGTGTTGATCTACTTCGACCCTCCTACCAAGAGTGAGGTCGTCGACCGGGTGCTGTCCGCACTGAAGCCGGGGGGGCTGTTTTTTTTGGGAACTGCCGAAGGGCGCGTGCCTTGCAAGACCCCGTTGACGGTAGTCCAGCCCGGGGCGTATCGAAAAGCTGTATGAGTGCGACTACGACTACGACTCCGCCATCGCGATGATTAAGCGGTTGCCCAGGGCCAAATCCTTACCTGGCGGCTACGCGATGGCCGTTGAACTGATGCCCGGAGAGCTTGCGCTGGGCCAGGCCGGGGACCAACTCAAAACCTTATTGGGATCTTGTGTCAGTGTCATTCTCACGGATCCTAGGCGCACCGTGGGAGTCATGTGCCACATCGTGCATGTCGGGCCACCCAGTGGAGTCAATGCGAAAAACACCGCATTTGGCGAAGTTGCCATGAACGACATGTTTGCCAGACTCCGTGCGGTTGGAATTCAGCCAACTGCATGCGATGCCTATGTCTTTGGCGGTGGCAACATGTTTCCCACGATGTTCCGCGAGCGCCATGTGGGTGACAGCAATGTGAGCTGGGTGCTGGATTTCCTGGACTACCACGGAATCCGCGTTGTTGACCATTGCCTTGGCGGCAATGGCTACAGAAAAGTATCTTGGACAGTCGGCGTCGGTGAGCCGCTTGTGGAAACAGTGTTTGCAGAACAAGGAAAAACGCCATGAGCGTCAAAGTTTTTGTAGTTGATGACTCGGCGGTAGTGCGGCAGGCCTTGGCTCATATGTTGTCAGGCAATGCCGAAGTGGAGCTCATTGGCAGCGCACCTAATCCGCTGCTGGCAATGGATATGATTCGGAGAAATCCACCCGATGTATTGCTGCTCGATATCGAAATGCCGGGAATGGATGGACTGACCTTTTTGCGTCAGATCATGTCGACTAATCCGATTCCCACCGTTATTTGTTCAACCCTGTCGACCGAGGGTAGCAAAGTCGCTCTGGAAGCACTTTCATCAGGGGCAGTCGCTGTGCTTGCCAAGCCGAAATTGGGTTTGAAGCAATTTTTGGATGAGTCGCGAAGGGAAATGATCCAGACTTTAAAGACTGCCGCCAGGTCTCGCCCTCGTACCCGTGCGCTAGCAATTGAAACAGGATCAAACCAACCCGGTCTGAAGAGGCCTCAAGTCTCGGGCTCTGTACATGCGTTCGCAATGAATAAACCGGTTGTCATTGGCAGTTCCACCGGAGGCACGCAGGCCCTGGAGTCAGTATTGACAAGCCTTCCCGCCGATGCTCCCGGCATTGCGATTACCCAGCACATGCCAGAAAAGTTCACTGCCATGTATGCCAAACGCCTAGACGGAATTTGCGCCATGAATGTCCGCGAAGCGCGTGATGGGGACCGACTGGAGCGCGGCGTGGTTTTGATCGCGCCAGGTGGACTGCATATGCAACTGCGCAAGAATGCCGGCCAATATTTTGTACATGTTGTAGATGGACCTCCGGTCAATCGACACAAACCGTCTGTTGACGTGCTTTTTAGGTCGGCATCGGAGTGCGCCGGGCGCGATGTACTTGGAATCATTTTGACCGGCATGGGTGATGACGGGGCACGCGGGATGAAAGTGCTGCATGACGGCGGTGCCCGTACGATTGCTCAAAACGAAGAAACTTGTGTCGTGTTTGGAATGCCGAAGGAGGCGATCAAGCTTCAGGCCGTGGACGACATATTGCCGTTGGAGCAGGTTGCACGTGCGATCCTGCAGTTTGACTCACGGGCCTGATCCAGGCTGACAGCAGTGTGGCGTTGCTGCGCAGCATCAATTCGGCACTGTCAGCTAGCCAGCACGTGCCGATTCAGTCCAGCGCCATGGCCTTGGCCTGGATGGCCGTCAATGCGATAGTAAACACGATGTCATCTACCAGGGCGCCGCGCGACAAGTCATTGACCGGCTTGCGCAAGCCCTGCAGCATTGGCCCCACCGACACCACATTAGCCGAGCGCTGCACCGCCTTGTAGGTGGTGTTGCCGGTGTTGAGGTCAGGAAACACAAAGACGGTTGCCTGCCCTGCCACCGAGCTTCCGGGGGCCTTCTGTTCGGCTACCTCGCGCACTGTTGCAGCGTCGTATTGCATGGGACCGTCGATCACCAGATCCGGCCATTTGGTACGGGCAAGTTCGGTGGCCGCGCGCACCTTCTCGACGTCGTCGCCCGCGCCCGAGGAACCCGTGCTGTAGCTAATCATGGCGACCTTGGGCGTTATGCCGAACGCCAGGGCACTGTCGGCACTTTGTTTGGCGATCTCAGCCAGTTCCGGGGCTGAGGGGTCGGGGTTGATGGCGCAATCGGCATAAACCAAGACCTGCTCTGGCATGAGCATGAAGAAACACGATGAAACAATCGATGAGCCCGGCGCCGTTTTGATCAGTTGCAGGGCTGGGCGCACCGTGCTGGCGGTGGTGTGAACCGCGCCACTGACCAGACCGTCCACCTCCCCGACGGCCAGCATCATGGTGCCCAACACCACACTGTCCTCCAGCGCGACTTGAGCTTGCCCCGGCGTCAGTCCTTTAGCTTTACGCAGCTCCACCATTGGTGCCACATAGCGTTGGGCAACCTGGTCGGGTTCGAGAATTTCCAGCTCGTCAGGCAATTCAATTCCCAACGACTCGCACACCGACTGGACCACCTTGCGTCTGCCCAACAGCACACAATGCGCAATTTCCTTTTGGGTGCAGATGACCGCGGCACGAATGGTGCGCGGCTCTTCACCTTCGGGCAATACGATGCGTTTGTTGGCGGCGCGCGCTTTTTGTATCAACGCATAGCGAAATGCCGGAGGCGACATGCGGGTTGAAACGGCGTGCTCCAGCCCGGCACATATCGCGTCGCCGTCAAGGTGCTCGGCCATGTTGTCGATCACCTTGTCCATGCGGCTCAGATCGTCCTGCGGCACCGCCAGCGGTAAGCGGCTGATGCGGGCGGCGGTTTCATAACTGTCGCCATCGGTACGCATCACTGGCAGTCCGCTATTGAATGCGCGCGAACCAAAACGCTCGATGCGCGGACTGATGAAGCTGTGATGGGTCAGCAACAGGCCTGCAAGTTCGGTGCCGTTGCTCTCTGCCAAGGCGGTTGCCAGGATGACGTCGTCACGGTCGCCGGCGCTGATGACCAATGCTCCAGGTTTCAGGCGTGCAATGACCTCGCTGACCGAGCGCGCTGCCAGCACCGTGTCACGCACGCGGCGCGTGGCGATCTGGCCTTCAATCATGATCTCGGCACCTAGATGGCGGGCGATGTCGATGGTGCGTGGCGTGGCCAGCGCAGGGTTGTTTTCGATGGCGCCCCAGATAGGCACACCACTGAGCTGCTCGCTTGCTGCCGCCTGATCGAAACCGGGCGCCACACGGTTGAAGATGACCCCGACTACGGTGCAGCCCGCCCGGCTGACCTGGGCAATCATGTGTTGGGTCTGGGCTATGCCATCGGCATCGGCACCACTTGCAACCAGCACGACATCGGCCTGCAGGCTGCGTGCAATGTCACCGGACAAGCGCGGAATAAAGGCCCTGCTCGGGTCGGCATGCATACCTTCAACCACCAGTACATCGTCGCCTTTGGAAGAGGACATGACCAGACTGACAATGTCTTCCAGCAATTCATCGGTTTTGCCGTCGGTCACGTATTGCGTCACCAGACCCATGGGCAATGGATCGGGGGTAGTGGCAACCTTGCAGATATTGCGTGAAAACAGAACCGATGGTTCGCTGTCTGGGGTGAGTTTAGTGACTGGTTTAACAAATGCCACCTTTAGTCCCCGGCGTTGCAGTGCACGCAATAGACCCAGTGAAACCGAGGTAAGACCTACGTTGGGCTGTGTCGCAGCGACGAAATAGGTGCGCATAGAGTGTCTCCACGAAAAAGGCTCCCGATACAGCTGGCTGCAACTAGGATTAAATGGCGGATCATACCGTTCATCAGGGTTAACCCTGCACGATTTCAATCCCAATAGGGCAAACGGATTCGCTAGCAAGCTTCAATTCCAACTTGGATCAGGAAACAAGCATATCCGTGGGTGGCAAATCCCGATCGTTGGACTTCGCAGGGCTGCGCGCGCCACTTGTCACCTCATTAAAGGTGGCTCAGACATTTTGCAATAGGGAACTGACGCCCAAGTTGAACGCGCACCTCCCGACTACAATGAAAAGATCCCCGCCCTGATTACTATCTACACCCGCCTGTCAAAATGAACCTGTCAGAAGCAAAGATCATGGTCGTTGAAGACGATCCGTTGATGCGTACCTTCACCGCCGGGTTGTTGAGGCGGTTGGGCGTCGTGAACTTGAAAGAATGTACGGACGGGAGCGCCGCATTAAGGCTGGCGGTGACCTATCAGCCGGATTTGGTTTTGACCGACATCCACATGAAACCCATGAATGGCCTGGATTTCGTGCAGGCGCTATTGAGTTCACCGCAGGCGGGTAACGTCAAGGTGATTTTTATGAGCGCCGACAGCAGTCGCGAAACCTTGAGTGCCGCACTACCACTAGGTGTAGTGGCATATATTGTCAAACCCCCACGTCTCGCCGATCTCAAAAATAAGCTCGAAAGTGCACTGAGTCAAACCTGACACTGCGCACCAGCAAATCCACGTCACGGGGCGGCTTGTCGTTTTACTGCGCGACAAAGCCACTGTTCTTGATGATGCGTGACCAGGTCTGGCTGTAAGCCTGTTCGCGCGAAGCCAGTTGTTGTGGCGTCATATAAGCGACTGTCAAGCCCATGCTTGTGAGGCGTTCATGTACCTCTGGCAGGGCAATGACCTTGGCGAGGGCAGTCGAAATTTTTTCAATGGTTGTTGGTGGCGTGCCAACAGGCGCAAACAGGCCGTAATATGGCAAGTCCTCAAAACCAGTCAGCCCGAGCTCAGCAAAAGTGGGTACGTCGGGGAGGCTGGCCTGCCGAGCCGCTCCCATGACGGCAACCACACGAATCTTTCCTGCCTTGTGGTTCTCCATGAAGTCGGGAATCGATCCGGTGCCAGCGGCGATTTGATTGCCAAGCATGTCTCCCATCATTGGAGCACTGCCGCGGTACGGCGCCGACTGCAAGTCCAACTTGTACTTCTGGCCAATCATTTTGACGAGAAACTCAGGAACTGACGCTGGAGCTGGGACGCCCACTGTGCCCTTGCCGGCACCTTTGTCACGCAACCAAGCCACATATTCGGCCATAGATTTCGCTGGCGTACCGCCAGACAGAGCCAAAGCATTTACAAATGTGGCAAAGCCGCCGACGGCAACAAAATCCCGTGCGGGATCAAAGCCCGGATTTTTGACGACCAGAGGCAATATCGAGACGGTGTGATCATGCGACAAAAACAAGGTTGCGCCATCTGCGGTCGCCGCCTTTAGAGCCTGCGCTGCAATTTGTCCGCCCGCGCCTGCCTTGTTCTCCACAATGACTGGTGTACCCAGTTGGTCCTTCAACTTATCGGCCAGTATCCGCGCTATTGCATCGGTACCACCGCCCGGTGGAAACCCAACCATGATTTTGATCGGACCGGTTTGTGCCTGGACGAGCCCGCCAAGGCACAGGACACCCAGCGAAAATCCGGCAAAGAGGCGGCGGGTGACGGGAGCGATGGATCGCGGCGAAGGAATGGGGCGCATGGAGGACTCCGGTTGAAGAAATTCAATGTGATCTGGTATCACGGTAGCAACATTATTTCATGTTGCGATATGTCACCAAATCGTCTTTCCTATGCAAGAAGTGTCCGTTGCGGTTTATATCAACCGTTCCCCACTGAGGTCCGTGGCATGATGCACGGTTTGTTAATCCCAATTGCGATTGAGGGGAAACGTGATGAATGACCGCGTGCCACATACCGTCTTGAATGCAGGCCAAGCGCAGGATGAGATAACCACGTTATGGGACGCACAAATCGTTCCCGAGTTAATAGACTACATCAGGATACCGGCAAAATCTCCCATGTTCGATGCGGATTGGGCAGCCAATGGCTACATTGATACTGCAATACGCAATACGGCATCGTGGATTGAGGCCCAGCGAGTCGATGGCATGCAACTCGAAGTTGTTCGCTTGCCGGGGCGTACTCCGGTGTTGTTTTTTGAAATTCCCGCGACCAAGTTGGGTTCGGAAAAAACGGTCTTGATGTACGGTCACCTGGACAAACAACCGGAGTTTTCTGGTTGGCGAAGTGACCTCGGGCCTTGGCTGCCAAAAATTGATGATGACAAACTGTATGGTCGCGGTGGCGCCGATGACGGTTATGCAGCCTATGCAGCAATTGCCGCAGTCCAGGCGCTCAAAACCCAGCGCGTGGCGCATCCCCGCATTGTCGGGCTCATAGAGACGTGTGAAGAGAGTGGCTCTTTTGACTTGATGCCCTATATCGATTTGTTGAAAAAGCGATTAGGCGACGTAGCTTTGGTGGTGTGTTTGGACTCTGGCGCTGGAAACTATGACCAGCTATGGCTGACTAACAGTCTGCGTGGCATGGCCAGTGGAGTTTTGAAGGTCGAGATTTTGACCGAAGGAATTCACTCCGGGGACGCCAGCGGACTGGTACCGTCAAGCTTTCGCATCATGCGACAGGTTTTAGACCGCCTGGAGGACAGTGCAAGCGGTCGCCTATTGCCAGCAAGCTTTCACTGCGAAGTGCCACCGGACCGATTGAGCCAAGCCCGGGCAACTGCCGCGATTCTGGGCGATGAAATTTACCAACGGTTTCCCTGGGCACACTATGACTGTGGAGGCTCAACCATATTTGCGTTGCCAACCACGACCGACCCATTGCAGGCTTTACTCAACCGCACCTGGATGCCGACGCTCAGTGTCACCGGTGCGGATGGTCTTCCGGATTTGAAGAACGCCGGGAACGTCTTGCGCCCCTACACGGCCTTTAAGTTGAGCCTTCGACTGCCGCCACTGGTGCAAGCCGATATGGCGGTCCAGCAATTGAAGGCCCTGCTGGAAGACAACGCCCCATACCAGGCTCGCGTGACATTCGAAGGTGCTGCAGGTGCCACCGGGTGGAATGCGCCTTCCACCGCACCATGGTTCGAAGATGCGCTGAATAGCGCCTCGCAGGCCTATTTTGGCGCGCCATGCGGCTATGTGGGTCAAGGTGGAACAATACCGCTGATGAATATGCTATCCAAAGGATTTCCAGCCGCACAAATGATGGTGTGTGGGGTGCTTGGCCCAAAAAGTAATGCCCATGGACCCAATGAATTCCTGCACATTCCTTATGCCAAGAAATTGACAGCAGCAGTTGCGCAAGTTATTTCGCAGCTTCCCTGACAGCAAACCCGTACATTAAACACGCCATGGCTGCAGAATCCAGACTGTCCACGTTTGTCGCCGGCGACGGTGACAACGTCATGATTCAGGACTGGCCACTGGAGTCGGGTGTACCGCTGCGTGGCGTTGTGATTGTCGTGCATGGTCTTGGGGAACATGCGGGAAGGTATGAACGATTGGCGCGACAACTCAATGCGTGGGGATTTGCAGTTCGCGGCTTCGATCAGTGCGGCCACGGCGAATCGGGTGGGCCTCGCGGTGGTTTGCCCAACGATACCCGCTTGCTGGATGACTTGGCGGATATTGTCGACAGTACCCGGTTGCGCATGAATAAGCAGTCGCCCTTGATTTTGCTCGGCCATAGTTTGGGCGGACTGATTGTTGCCCGTTTTGTATCTCTGGCCATGCGCCCGATTGATGCACTGGTGATGTCATCACCCGCGCTGGACCCGGGTCTAAGCCGCTTTCAAAAGCTCCTGCTTGCGGTGCTGCCACAAATTTCCCCGAACCTGCGTGTTGGCAACGGTGTTAAGCCCCAATTCATTTCTCATGACCCGGCGGTGGTCGCAGCTTACCGAGCCGATCCTCTGGTGCACGACCGCATCTCGGCACGGCTGGCACGGTTTATCGCCGAAACCGGACCTCAAACCTTGGCCTTGGCCGGCCAATGGCAAGTTGACACCTTGCTCCTGTACGCGGGCGATGACCGCTTGGTGAACCCCCGCGGAAGCGAATTGTTTGCGTCCAGTGCGCCGCCGAACAAACTCACTGCCATGTGTTTTGAGAATTTGTACCACGAGATATTTAACGAGCTGCATGCGGCACCGGTCTATGAGACGCTCAAACAGTGGTTGGATAGTCGCTTTTAGGTGCAGCCGCGTTTCAGCTTTGCACCGACCGCAGGCGCAATGCCAGCCAAGCCAGTGCACCGGCAGTCATCCCCACAGGTATCAGTGACCCCCAATTGAGCATGCTCCATCCATGGGTGGAGACCAGGGCGCCAGACGCAAAGGAGGTGACAGCCATCACGGCAAACACGCAAAAATTTATAGCAGCCTGGGCGCGGTCTTTTTCCTCGGGGCGATAGGCTCCCATCGACAGCGTGGTGCTACCGGTGAACAACAAATTCCAGCCAACACCCAGCAAAAAGAGGGCAACGGTAAATTGGTGCAGTTGAACGCCTGACAAAGCCACCACAATGCATGCCAAATTGAGTGCAACGCCGACTCCCATGACGCGCAACGCTCCAAACCGTTTGATCCACCCTCCGGTAAAAAATCCCGGTGCAAACATGCCAATAACATGCCATTCCAATACCAGCGCTGCGTCGTCAAACGACAAGCCACACTGCTGCATCGCCAGCGGGGTTGCTGCCATCAGCAGATTCATGACACCATAACCCAGGGCCGCGCTGGCGCAGGCCACGGCGAATACGGGCTGACGCATGATTTCGGTCAATGGGCGGCCGCTGCCCGGGCCTGAAGTGGATATTGCACGGTGTGCCGGAAAGCGAACAAAGGCCATCAGCGCCATCGCGACCAGTGCCACAAGGGCCAGAATCAAATAGGCACCAGCGAAGGGAGCCTCCAGCAGACTGCGCGAACGGGCAGCCAAATTAGGCCCAGCAATGGCCCCTAACAAACCGCCAGCCAGAACCAGCGAGACTGCTCTCTCCCGGTGGGGTGCTGCCACCAGTTCGGCAGCAGCAAAACGGTATAGCTGCCCGTTGGCGCTGTAGTAGCCGGCGACCACTGTAGCGGTGATGAGCAGCCAGAAGTTCTTGTCAACAATAGCCCAAGCCGCCACACCGGCTGACACGACGGCCACGCCCAGCCCGATCTGGAATGATGTTCGTCGTCCAAAACGGGATTGCGTTTTTGCAACCAAGGGGGTGCTGAGGGCTCCGCCAACGACATAGCCCATGACCGGTAAGGTAGCCATCCAGCCAAAGGGGGCCAGACTCAGACCCACCAAGCCGTTGATGGCAATAAATGCCACATTGTTGGTCAGGAACAGGCCCTGACACAGCGCCAGCAGCCAGAGATCGCGGTTCATGCCAGAGGTGAATGCCGTCCGCCCTGGCGGCGGTTTACCGTCATGTCGGGGTGGCCGCGGGCGCCTTTTTGGTTGCGGGCTTCTTCACCGCTGCTTTGACAGTTGCTGTTTTGCGCGCAGTGGGCTTTGCCGCCACGGCCTTTTTTGCAACCGGTGTCGTGGGCAATTCCTGTGGCACAGCGACCGGCGCTGACTTCTTGGCGCGGGTGGCCTTCTTGGGCGCAGGTTCGACCGGGACGGCGGCGTTGCCTGAATTCCAGGTTAGTCGTGCTTTTTTGGCCCGAGCCACCACCTTGGCGATGTCCTCATCGGAGAACACACCGTTGACCCCGGAAATAGCCGCCAGCTTCATGCCGTGCTTGAGTCCGAGTTTGTAAATTTCCTTGACCTTTTCCCACTCCGTATCGCGGCCTACAGTAAACACCTCAAAGCGTCCTTCCAGTGCCAGCACAATGGTTTCTGCCAGGCAGGCGTAGATCACATTGGGTGGCAGTCCGATGCTCTTCAATCCCTTCACCTTGGTTGGAAGATCAATTTCCCCGGATTCGATCACCAGCACGTCAGGGCGCTTGGCCACGTCCGATGCCGGTAAATCAAGTGGTCTTGCCACATCCGTAATAACGCATCCCGGTTTGACGCGCATGATGTCCAGAATTTCCTTGCCGGCGCCAGAGGTAGACGTGACGATCATGTCCATGTCACCCAGTAAATCGTTGTAATCGATCGTGGTGAATACCTTGGCATCCGGCGTTTCTTTCAAGATGGAGGACTTGAGTTCGTCGAGCTTGCTGAGTGTGCGTCCGGCCAGATAGACCTCATCAAAGGACATGGCCAACAACCGGGCGCTGACCGAGCCGATGGAGCCCGACGCACCAATAACCATGGTTTTCGCGGCGACTTTCTTGTTGTGCTTGTTGATGTGCACAAGCCCCATGCGGCGCATCGCGTCGGCTGCAGCCCACAGCGCGCCGGAAGCAGAGTAACTGTTGCCGGTGGTAATGGGCAAACTCGAGCGACGCGCAACGGTCACCCCGGCATCACCAACCACTTTGGTGAAGGCGCCCAGACCCATGAGCTGAGCGCCCATTTTCTCCGCCATTTTCGAGGCTTGCAGCAGGCGCCTGTAGGTGAACTCCGGACTGCGTGTCAGCATTTCCTTGGGGGTACCACCGACACTGATCAACCACCCCTCTGCCTCGGCACCAGTCGGTGACACGATGTTGCTCATCTTGCAATACACCATGGGTGGCATGTGGGCCGCCAACGACTCCACTTTGTCCATGACAAACTTGGGTGTTGCGGCGGGAATCGGAAAGGCTTTCTTGATGTAGTTTTGACTCAGTGGATGGATGACGAAAGCAAACCGGCGGATATTGCGGAACTTGCCTGTCGGATGCAGCAAGCGCGGTTGAATATGGAGCTCATCCAGAATCTCATCGAAATCATCGTCCGAGACCTCTTCCTGTGGCTTCTCAAGTGTTGCCAGAATCATGGCTTCGATCGTATTGATGCCTACCACTTCAGGGAACAGCTTGGGCGAAACGTCGATCACTAGATTGACTTTGCATTTGGTGAAAAATGCCATGCGTTCATCATCGACGGCCGATGTGATCAGTGTCTTACCTTCCAGATTGGTGGCATTTCCAACGGCCTTGATTTCGGCGAAAGTACCAACCACCACGTGTGACTTGGCCACCACATCGGCGACCAGCTTGTTTTTCATGCCCGACAGGGCAGCCTCCAGCATTTGCCCTGGCTTGCCGGATAGCATGTATTTGCTGCCCTTGGCATAGAGTTCCAATTGCTCCAGCGACCCCAGCATGGTGGGTGCGCCGGTCTGAAACAAGGCATCGGCAAAGCTCAGATTTTTGGTGTAGTCGGACATCGCCACAGCCATGTCGTAGTTGCGCATCCCGGACAGGAACAGCACCAGATTGTTGTTGAAATAGTGTCCCAGTTCCTTTTGCACATAGCGCACCGCCCGCACCTGCAACAGGCGTCGCAAGGTCGCGCCGGTGGTCACCGGAACCCGCGTCACGACGTTGGTCAGACGCTGCGTCTCCTTGTTAATGACGGTCCGAAGTCCGACCTGGTAGTGGTCACTGATTTCGCCCAGGCCAATGGCGTCGGCCGTTGCCTGCTGGCGGCGCATCAACTCCCATGCCTTGCCGGTATCTTGATCGGCGCCCATGCGGCGAACCGAAAAGGATTGACCCAAAAAATCGGTTTTGAATTCAAAATCCTGTTTGGACGAACCCAGTGTGACTGTGACAACCTTTTTCATATCGCGCTCCTAGTGTGTAAAGAACTACTTCGTCCAATTTTTAACGGGTCCGTGCCGACTTCTTGCTCTTTGCCGCGGGCGCTGCAACTTTTGGCAATGCCTTGCGGATCAAATTTTCACATTCTTCCTGAGACATATAGCGTGGAACCGGGTAGCCAGTGTGAGCCTCCCAGCAGGCCGCTTTGGCCAGTGCCGGGATATCGGACTCTTTCAGTGCATCCAGGCACGTGGGGATGCCCAGGTCCTGGTTCAATTGGTCAACCGCATCCAGAAATTTTTGTGCTAATACCTCACCGGACTCGTCTGGCGTTCCGACCTTTGCCGCAACCGCAAGCAAAGCCAGACGGTCAACGATGGCTGGATGCGAGTACTTCAGAACAAACGGCAACATGATGGCGTTGGCCAGTCCATGGGGGGTGTGGTATAGACCACCAAACTGGTGCGCAATGGCGTGGACATAGCCGACATTGGCGCGGGTGAAGGCAAACCCGGCATAGGTCGATGCCAGGGACATCTTTTCCCGGGCTGCCAGGTTTTTGCCGTCGGTATAAGCGATACGGAGGTTTTCAAAAATCAGGCTGACCGCTGACAGGGCCATGCCGTCGGAGTAGGGTGTGGTCCAGTTGCCAACAAAGGCTTCAATGGCATGGGTCAACGCATCAATCCCAGTGGCTGCGGTGATATGGGGCGGCAAACCGGTCATGAGGGAAGGGTCCAGCGCCGCCATCTTGGGCACCATGCGCGGGTCAACGATCACCAGCTTTTTGTGATTGACCGGGTCTGAGATCACGGCAGCGACGGTCACCTCGGAGCCGGTGCCGGCGGTGGTCGGTACTGCGTAAATTTTCACCGGTGCGCGCAAACCTTTGAGGTAACCGGCGAGTTGGTTGAGGGGCTTGGGGTTGGATACGGCCACTGCGATGGCTTTCGAGGCGTCCATCGAAGATCCGCCACCGAAGGCAACAATGGCATCACAGTCCTGCTCGTTGTAAAAATCGATGCCTTTTTGGATCAGGGGAATCGGTGCATCCGGGGTAATTTCGTCGAATACGACGAACTGGGCCCCCCCCGCCTTGAGCGCATCGGTCAGGTCGTTGAGCAATCCGAGCTTGGAAATGATGCTATCGGTGACGATGAGGATCTTGCGATGGCCAAATCCGGCGATTGCCTGCCCCAGTCGGGCGCTGGAGCCCGGGCCCACCAGCAAGGTCGGTTGCGGTATCGGGATAAAACGGGTCAGCAGGCCGGCGCCCTTCATCAAGGTTCCAAGACCAGTGGCACGAAGGGAGTTACGCAAAGATTCGGGTATCACGAAATGTCTCCTGACAAGTGGGCAAAGACAGCACTGTAGTATGCCCAACCCGCTAGATGTTGGGGCACCAACCTAGACACGGACAAACCCTGATGCCCGGGTACGGTTGTTTTGACTGCTTTACCCCAGCAGACGCGCCAGCGCTGTGATGGCTGCGGTTTCGGCTCGCAGCACCCGCGGCCCCAGAGTTACGGGGGCAAATCCAAAACTGGCGGCCACTGCTTCCTCGGCCGGGCTCAGTCCACCTTCTGGTCCCGACAGAAACGTGGCGTGCTGGGGCCTTACATGCGCGAGGTGCTGTTGCAACGGGGTCGACCCTTCGCAAAGCGACAGCAGCCAGCGGGTCTCTGGTCCCTTGACCGGCAGGGCCTGCGTCCACGCAGCCATACTGCGCATAGCCAGCACCCTTGGCACGCGATTGCCGCCACACTGCTCACAAGCAGCAATTGCCACGCTTTGCCAATGCGCCACTTTTTTGTCTGCGCGATCGCCAGTCAGGCGCAAAACACTGCGCTCGGTGATAAGCGGCTGAATGCTGGATACGCCGAGTTCGCTGGCCTTCTCGACCAGCCAATCCATGCGCTCATTGGCTGGCATCCCGACCGCCAGATGCAACGTCACACCGGCCTCCCGCTCGATTGCGTGGTGAGCACCGACTTGGACCAGCACGTCGCTTCGCCCCATGCGGCTGATGGTGGCTGAAAACTCGCCTGGCGAGCGGACATCCGGCACACCGGGAGCCGGGTCACCATGCAGGCCATTGAAAAGCGTGATCTTATCGCCGGGTTGCAGCCGCAACACTTGCACATGCCGGGCAACGCTGGGCGGCAAATCCAGCATGGCGCCGGTGACCAGAGGGCTTGGACAGAAAAAGCGGGGCATGGCGTTAAACGCTATAAAAATAATAGCGTTTTGTGCAATGTCTACGAGGGCTAGAAGCTGATTTCACTTAAATTCTTCCGAATGCAAAGGCATTGGGTAGGGCTATTCCCTCAATACTCTCGATCAGTCGCAACAACGGTTTGAGTTCCATGTAGCGTGCACAGGTGGCCCTCATATAGGCAATGAAACGGGGGGTGTCCGCTAGGTATTGGGGTTTGCCATCGCGCAAAGTCAGGCGTGCGAAGATTCCGGCAACCTTCAAATGCCGCTGCAGCCCCATCCATTCGACGCCGCGGTAGAACTCGCCAAAGTCGCTGCCAACCGGCAATCCGGCTTTTCGGGCTTTCTCCCAGTAGCGAATCGTCACATCCAGGCAAAAGTCTTCATCCCAACTCAGGAATGCATCGCGCATGAGGCAGGCAATGTCGTAGGTAATTGGACCAAATACCGCGTCCTGAAAGTCCAGCACCCCAAGGCGACTGGCTGATGCGCCATTGCCAGGCACTGCGCTGGCATCGTTCACCATCAAATTGCGTGGCATGAAGTCGCGGTGCACATAGACGCTGGGCCAGGACAAATTGTTCTCGACAATCCTGGCAAATGCATCATCCATGGTTTTGCGTTGGGCGCCATTAAGTTGTATTTTTCTGTGCACTGCAACGTACCACTGAGGAAATAGCTCCATCTCGCCGAGCAATAACGCCCGATCGTAGGCGGGAAGCACGCCTTCTTGCGACGCCTTTTGCCATTGCACCAAGGTTTCAATGGCATCCAGATAGAGGTTTAACGGTGGCGCCTGGTTCGGATCAATGGCCTGCAGAAGGGTCTGCGGACCGAGGTCTGTCAGCAGTAAAAAACCATTCGGTTCATCCCAGGCCAGGATCTCGGGCACGGTGAGTCCGGCCTTTTGCATGAGTTGTGCCAGTTGGACAAACATCGTGGAACCCTCCAACTCCGGCGGCGCATCCATGATGATCAGGCTTTTGGCGCCAGACGGTGCTGCAGTGTCGACCCGAAGGTAGCGGCGAAAACTGGCATCCGTTGAGGCTGGTCGCAGTGAGGGTGCAATCAACTGGAAGGGCGAAATCAATCCGCCAAACCAGGTGTCGAAGCGGGTCTTGCGTTGCGAATCAGCCCACAATGGGACCGAAGAGGATGGTAGCGTGGCGGGTGTGGTGATGGGGCTCATGGATAATCGATTCTACAAAGCCCCGTTTCACCCTTGTTGACGCCCTCTAACGCTGAATTGCTTGCCACTTGCTGACCTCTCTATTCTGCATCCCATGAATGCCCATGTGCGTGATTTGCCAATCCGCTCAATGGGCCGCCGTCATTGGGTGGCCGTGTTGGTGAGCGCAGCCAGCCTTGCCGTGGTGGTCAACGCTGGGAATGCGCAAACCATAAACAGCCCGTCTGAGCCGCGGGTAGTCGATGGGTTGCGGCTCAAACCCAGCGAACGCCTGGCGGAGGATCTCGCGCCGGGGCAGACCGCCAATTTGCCCGTGTTTGTGCGGGGAGACCGGATGTGGGGCCGCCCCGAGCTGGAGACGGTCATTGAAGGTGATGTGATGCTACGCAAGTCGGGCATAACAATCCGAGCCGACCGAATGGAGTATTTTCAACCCACTGACCAGGTCAAGGCCAGTGGACAGGTTCGAATCAACCACAAGGGCGATGTTTTTGAAGGGCCATTGCTGGAACTCAAGGTTGAAGCGTTTGAAGGTTTTTTTAATGAACCGCGCTACCGGTTTCTGAAGAACGAGAGCCACGGACAGGCTGTACGTGCCGAGTTTCTGGATGATCGCCACACCCGCATTCACCAGGCAAGCTACACAACCTGCCGGCGCAAGCCAGGCCCTGACTGGTTGCCCGACTGGATTTTGCAGGCCACCCGTATCGAACTGGATAACGATGAGGAAGTTGGTGTGGCGCATGGTGCGGTCCTGCGTTTTAAGGGCCTGACCGTTCTACCCATTCCGGCCATTAGCTTTCCATTGACGGACAAGCGAAAGTCGGGGCTGCTTCCGCCAACCATTGGCGTGGGCACCGACAATGGCGTCGAAGTGATGGTTCCCTACTACTGGAACATTGCGCCCAACCGCGATGCCACCTTTTCTCCCCGGTTGTTGACCCAGCGAGGCGTCGATTTTGCCGGTGAGTTCCGCTATCTGGAACCGGCTTATTCCGGCACCGTACGGGCCAACTACATGCCCGGCGACCGGCTGACAGATACCGATCGCTGGGGCTTTGCATACTCGCATCAGGGGTACACAGGAACACCGATCGGCCCGGTGCTGATTGGCGCCAATGTCAATCGGGTTAGCGATGACACCTATTGGCGCGATTTCGCCAACAGTGGGGCCAGCGCAAGTGGCATTGCAAACGCCACCACCAGTGCCGGGGCCGCGATCACGCAACGTCTGCTGCCCACCGATGTCATCGCAAGTTGGGGTCTTGGGCCATTTACCAGTTCCCTGCGGGTGCTTAAATGGCAAACCTTGCAGGACGTCAGTGCACCCATCGTGCCGCCGTATGACCGTGCCCCGCAGTGGACCGCCCGCTATGCGCTAACCAATGTGCAGGGCCTGGACTGGTCAGTGGACGCCGACTTCACGCAATTCGAGGCTGACAGGATGCGCACGATGCAGCCCAATGCACAGCGCGGTGTCGCGTGGTTGCAGGTCAGTCGCCCCTGGCTGGCGCCTGCCGGCTATATGACTCCGAAACTGCAACTGCACGCGCGTGCATACCAGTTTGACGCGCAGTTAGCCAACGGCGCTCAATCGGCCGACGCCATGGTACCTACTATGAGTCTGGACAGTGGGCTGGTATTTGAGCGTGAAGCACGCTTTTTTGGTCGCGATCTCGTTCAGACGCTGGAGCCGCGTGCGTTTTATGTCTATACGCCCTATCGCAGTCAGAGCCAGTTTCCCAATTACGACACGGCCAGCAACGACTTCAACTTTGCCACCATATTTACGGAAAATGCCTTTGTTGGGCATGACAAGATCTCAGACAACAATTTGCTCACCCTGGGGGTGACGACCCGTTTTCTGGATGCCGAAAACGGCGGGCAACTGGCGCGTTTCGGTATGGCACAGCGTCTGCGCTTCGAAGATCAGCGGGTAACACTCAATTCCGCTACGCCCGCAGCCCAGGCCGGATTCAGCGACGTGCTGCTGGGAGCATCGGTCAATGTGCATGACAGTTGGGCGCTGGATTCAACCGTGCAATACAACGTAAAAACCGACCAGTCCATACGCTCGACCATCGGCACCCGCTACAACCCTGGAAACTACAGGGTTCTCAACGCCGCTTACCGCTACCAACGCGACGTCAGCGAGCAGCTCGATGTGAGTTGGCAGTGGCCAATCAACAACCTTTGGGGCGACCTGGGTCTTGACCTGGGTGCCGGCCGAGGCCAGGGCGAGGGACGCTACTATAGCGTGGGGCGCCTGAACTATAGTCTCAATGAGCGGCGCCTGGTCGACACGATTTTGGGGGTCGAGTACGATGCGGGCTGCTGGTTGGCGCGGGTCGTACTCGAGCGGGTTCAGACCAGCTCCTCCACTGCAACTGGGCGTCTGATGTTTCAGATGGAGTTTGTCGGCTTTACACGTTTGGGTGTCAGCCCCTTGCAGACCTTGACACAAAATATTTCGAGATACCAGAATTTGCGTGAATCGGGCTACACCTCAAGCCGATTTAGCAACTACGATTGAATAACCATGAATTTTCGAACTTGGGTAGCAGCATGTGGAATCCTTGGCGCCAGTATCGGTCTGGTTGCCCATGCCCAGATGGCGCAGTCGGCAGATTTCATTGTGGCGGTGGTGAATTCGGAGCCAATTACCGACGGTGAGCTTCGCGCCGCCGTTCAGCGCGCCTCGCGTGACATGGCGCAACAGCGCGTGACGCCGCCACCAGCCAGCGAACTGCGCCGCAGGGTATTGGAGCGCCTGATAAACGAGCGCGCGCAACTTCAATTCGCACGTGAGTCAGGCATTCGCGTGGACGATGCGGCGGTCGACCAGGCTGAGCAGGCGGTGGCGCGTCAAAACCAGATCGATCTGGCCGAGTTGCGCCAACGGGTGGCCAGGGACGGTATCAACCCCGCCCAGTTTCGCCGGCAGCTGCGCGACCAATTGACGCTGTCGCGACTGCATGAACGCGAAGTGGAGGGCCGTCTGCGGGTGTCGGAGGCCGACATTGATGCCGCCCTTGCCGAGCAGCAAGCAGTCGATGCAGACCCGATGGCACAGGAAATCAATTTGGCGAATTTGCTGGTCTCGGTACCGGACAACGCAAGCAGTGAGCAGGCAGCTCAGCGCATGCAACAGGCCCAGAAAGTTTTGGATCGCATTCGGGCTGGCGAGGACTTTGCCGCCCTGGTGCAGGAGTTGTCGGCGGGGGACCGTGCCAACGGTGGCCAACTGGGGCTGCGTCGGGCAGACCGCTATCCGCCCTCCTTTGTTGCCGCGACACACCGACTGGCGCCGGGCGAGGTGTCCGATCTGGTGCGATCAGGTGCAGGCTACCATGTACTGAAAGTGATTGAGAGGCGCGCTCCCACTGCCCCGTCCAAGGCGGTGGTTCAGAGCCGTGCGCTGCATATTCTGCTGCGCACCGGGCCTCAGTTGTCACAGGCAGCGGCTGTGGCTCAGCTGGCGGACTTCAAGAAACGCATCGAATCAGGCAAAGCCAAATTTCAGGACCTGGCGCGCGAACATTCACAGGACGGTAGCGCAAGCCAGGGCGGCGATCTGGGTTGGGTTGGCCCGGGTGCATTTGTCCCCGAGTTTGAAGAGCCTATGGGGCGTTTGGCTGAGGGGCAAATTAGCGCGCCGGTGGTCTCCCGCTTTGGTGTGCACTTGATCCAGTTGCTGGAGCGACGCCGGGTGGAGCTGACTGCGCGAGAAATTCGTGACGCCGTTCGGGCTCAATTGCGCGAAAGCCGCTATGACACGACGTTTGCGACCTGGGCGCAAGAAATCAGGGCTAACGCTTTCGTCGAGCTGCGCGAGCCGCCCCAATAGTACCCATGGCCTGTGTCAGGGCAATTCCTCTGTCAAACCGTAAGTTCGGCGCACCATGAAACACATTGCCCGCAAACGGTTTGGCCAGCATTTCCTGACCGATGCAGGAATCATCGATGCCATTGTGCAGGCCGTTGCACCCAGGGTCGGTCAACGCATGGTGGAAATTGGACCGGGTCTTGCGGCCTTGACGCAACCCCTGGTGGAGCGACTGGGTCATCTCACCGTGATCGAACTGGACCGTGACCTGGCCCAGCGCCTGCGGGGCCACGGGCAGCTCACCGTGATCGAGTCGGATGTGTTAAAAGTGGACTTTTCCCTCGTAAATGCTGAGATGTATGCTGCAGAAAACATAGCAAGTTCAGACGCTGGCAAAGTGACCACAGCAAAACTGCGTGTCGTTGGGAATTTGCCTTACAACATTTCAACGCCGATTCTGTTTCACTTGCTGGATGCGGTGGATTCCATTGAGGATCAGCATTTCATGCTTCAAAAGGAAGTCATTGACCGCATGGTGGCACAGCCGGCGACGGCCGCATTTGGGCGACTCAGTGTGATGCTGCAGTGGCGTTACGCAATGGAAAACGTGCTGTTGGTGCCCCCCGAGAGTTTTGAGCCGCCTCCAAGGGTCAATAGTGCCGTCGTGCGTATGCTGCCGCGAGCGGACCCCCCGCGGGTCGATGTACCTCTGTTGAGCGAGCTCGTGCAGGTCGCGTTCAGTCAGCGGCGCAAGTTGCTTCGACATACGTTGGGCCGGTGGCTAGATGACCGAGGGTTTCCCGGGTCATTTGACGTGCACAGGCGTGCTGAGGAAGTTCCTGTTGAATCCTATGTTGGATTGGCTCTTGAGTTGGTGGCAGCGTGAGTCACACGACACGGCTCACGGCCGCAACGACAAAATGTCCGCCCAAAATGGATGCCTCTTCATTTTTTGATGAAGCCGGGGTCTGATACGCCATGAGACTGACCACCTACACTGACTATGCACTGCGCACCCTAATGTATCTGGCCGCCAGTCGGGAGCGTCTGGTGACGATTCAGGATATTGCCAGTTTGCACGGAATTTCAAAAAACCATCTGACCAAAGTCGTGCATCACCTCGGGCAAGTAGGGCTTGTCGCGACCGTCCGCGGACGCAATGGCGGACTCAAGCTTGGGGCTGAGCCGCAGGATATCAATATCGGTGCGGTGGTTCGCATGACGGAAACAGACTTTCACATGGCGGAGTGTTTTCAGCCTGAAAACAACCGGTGCGTTTTCGCTTCCGCTTGCGTGCTGGAACTTGCATTGGGTGCTGCGACGAACGCCTATTTGCAAGTGCTCGACGGTGTCACGCTGGACAAACTGGTTCCCGCATCCCACCGCGCCCCGATCGACGGTGCTCAGCCGATCGGGTTTCGGCAATGGGAGCGCCGCCAGGCGGGTTAGGGTCGTGGCTGGCGCACACGCATGCGCCTGGGACCTAAATCAGTTTGGAATAGGTTGACGTGGTAGGCTGGCCAAGATACTTGTCAAAGACCATGCCGCTGGCGCGCACAAACAGACGACCCTTGGGCGTGACGCGAATGGCAGACGCATCAATCGTAATCAGGTCGGCTTCCTCATAGGGTTTGAGCCTTTCGAGTTCGCTGGCGAAGTACGTATTGAAATCAATGCCATAGCGCTGCTTGATGGTCTCAAACTCAAGCGGAGCGCTGCACATCAGTGTCATGATGATGTCGCGCCGCATCACATCGTCGTGGTTGAGCTCAAATCCTTTTTCAATCGGCAGTTGGCCACTATCGAGGTGCTGATAATAGGCACTGACCGTACGCACGGCCTGGCTGTAAGAGGTTCCTACCTTGCTGATCGCCGATACCCCCAGGCCAATCAGATCGCATTCAGAACGCGTGGTGTAACCCTGAAAGTTGCGATGCAGGCTCTTGTCAAGCCGGGCCTTGTTCAATTCGTCGTCCGGCTTGGAAAAGTGATCCAGCCCGATGTAAACATAGCCCGCATCCAGCAAGCGCCGCATGGACATCAGAAATATCTGCAGCCGCAACTCGGCCGATGGCAAGTCTTGGGCAACGATCAGGCGTTGTGCCTTGAACCTGCCAGGCAGATGGGCGTAGTTGTAGAGCGCAATGCGGTCCGGCGATACCCGGATTAGGCTGTCCAGCGTCCGACTGAAGCTTTCCAGGCTTTGTTTGGGTAGTCCGTAAATGAGATCGGCATTGACGGATTGAAAATGCGATTTTCGGCTCTCAGTTACCGCTTGTTCCACCATCGCGAGCGGTTGAATACGGTTGACCGCCTGTTGCACCTCTGGGTCAAAGTCCTGAACGCCAAAGCTGTTGCGGTTAAAGCCCAACCCGGCCAACATGGCCAACGTTCCTGGTTGCACCGTGCGCGGATCAATTTCAACTCCGAGCTCGGCATCCGGTGTGAACTCGAAGTGTCGGCGCAGCATGGTCATGAGTTGACCCAACTCGTCGGCATTGAAAAACGTCGGGGTACCGCCCCCCAGGTGTAACTGCACGGTTTTTCGGTCTTTGCCCAAGCGCTCTGTGACCATCGCCATTTCTTTGTCAAGGTAACGCAGATATTCGCTGACCCGCGCGTGGTCTTTGGTAATGATTTTGTTACAGGCGCAAAAATAGCACAGCGACTCACAAAATGGGATGTGAATGTAGACCGAAAGCGGCGGATTGCTGGCGCTGGCAGAGCGCAGGTCCAGATGGGACCGGTAGGTCTGTTCAGTAAAGCCGGCATGGAAGCGATCTGCCGTCGGGTAGGAAGTGTATCGGGGGCCGAGTTTGTCGAACTTGCGGACCAGTTCTTCAGAAATTTCGATATCGGGTGCGGATGTAGTCATTTCAAAGTCCTTCAACCTGGTTTTCAGACGGCGCCTTGCTGACGCGTAGCTGGAAAACAATAGGGAATGATAGTGCAGTGCGCGCCACAAAAAAGCCCATCGGGAGATGGGCTTTTGATTGACTGATCAGAGCAGCCGCAGAATACGGCTCAATGGGTTTGTGTCTCTCAGGCAGCTGCGAGCCAGTATCCCGAGTTAAAGGGACTGCTCATTCGCAGAGCCAGTGGAGATACATCCAACAGTTTGTCCGTCGGCATTTTTTCTCCGCCTTCGGACGCCATTTCAATACCCGCAAGTGCGGAATTTTGCGCAGTGGTTGCGCTTGCCTCGTTAGCCCGTTCTGCTTGGCTGGTGTGTGCAGAACGGGCTACAGAAAAGAATAGAAGCATCGGAAGGGTATTTTTCTATCCCCCCA
>CAIQBN010000286.1 GCA_903870065.1 uncultured beta proteobacterium
CACCGAACTCCCGATCTATCGCACTGGCGTGGATCTACTTGAACTCGCCATCAAGGCGCAAGTGGACATGCCCCGCACCGTCAAGCGTGCACTCGGCGATCGGATCGCCCAGCACTGTGTCGAGATACTGGACCTGATGGCTTTGGCAAATGCCAGCCAGCGCGAAGAGCGCGCAGCGCACATCGAGCAACTGCTCACCCAACTGCGGGCCATAACGGTTCTGCTGCGCGTCAGTTTCAATGCCAAATACATCTCACGCGACATATGGGGACACTCGGTTCAACTGCTGGGAAGTATCGGTAAGCAGGCCGGCGGCTGGCTCAAAACAGCGAACAGGGCGCCTGCAGTATGACGGTCAAGGCTCTCATACCCGTGCGCACAGTGAATCTGGTCGCGCCGCTGGACCACAAGTCCACCGACATGCACACAACGGATACCGCTGCCCCCGCGCAGGCCTGGTCCGGTGCAGCCACCCACCTGATCGCCACACCCAAGGGTGCGGGCGTTCGGGCGGGCAGCCTCAATAGCGCGATATGGCTTCCTACGCCTGGAATTGCAACTTCAACAACGGCAACCAGAACAACAACCACAAGAGCTACGAGGGCTCGGTTGTTGCCGTCCGCAGATCCACACCTGTTCGGTCGAATTGTGCAGGCCTACCTCAACTGCCGGCGCACCAAGCGCAACAGCGCCAGTGCGCTGGCATTTGAGGCTCGGGCCGAGCACAACCTCTACCAGCTCTATGAGCAATTGGCATCTGGCTCCTACCAGCCAGGCCCCTCTGTTTGTTTCGTCATCACCCACCCAAAGCCGAGGGAGGTTTGGGCCGCACGCTTTACCGACCGCATCGTGCACCACGTGCTGTACGACTATATTGCTGACCGCTTTCACGCCCGTTTTGTGGCCGACAGTTGCGCCTGCATCCCGGGCCGTGGCACCCTGTACGCAGCGGACCGCCTGGAACACCAGGTGCGCAGCTTCACCGGCAACTGGAGCCGTGAGGCCTACTACCTCAAGTGCGACCTGGCCAACTTCTTTGTCAGCATCAACAAGGCGGTTGTGCAGAAGCAACTGCAACGCCAAGTCACCGAACCATGGTGGATGTCGCTTGCCAATGTGATCCTGATGCACGACCCACGCCACGCCGTGGAAGTGCGCGGCACCCGTGCCGAGCTGGCACTCGTGCCACCACACAAAAGCCTGTTCAACGCCCCAGATGGCTACGGCCTTCCAATTGGTAATTTGAGCAGCCAGTTTTTTGCAAACGTTTTGTTGGATGACCTGGACCAATTCGCGAAACACGCCCTACGCGCCCCCCACTACATCCGCTACGTGGATGACTTTGTATTGCTGAACGACAACGCCCAATGGCTCAATAAAGCCCGGGCACAGATCGAGACAAAACTGGCAGCTCTGGACCTGCAGCTAAACCCCCGCAAGACCATTCTGCAGCCCATAGCGCGCGGCATTGACTTCGTTGGCCACCTGATCAAGCCCTGGCACCGCATCACCCGGCGGAAGACCGTGCACGTGGCCCTGGAGCGCCTGCAGGACATGCCCGCCGCAGACCTGCATCAGTCTGCCAACAGCTATTTCGGCCTGCTACGCCAGGCCACCCACAGCCACCACGACCGCACCCGCGTTGCCAAGTTAATGCTGCAGCGCGGCCATGTGGTTCAGGGCGACATGACAAAAATTTACCGCAAGAAAGGTTAACCACCATGACCGAAGAATTCATCCAGGCCCCGCTGCGCACCATCGTCGCCAGCCTAACCAACCCGCGCAAGACATTCGACCCCGTCACCCTACTGGAGCTGTCTGAGAGCATCAAGGCCAGCGGCGTGCACCAGCCCGTCATACTGCGGCCGCTGCCAGGCGCCCGCGTGGCCGATACCGACCGAGCAGTCGAGTATGAACTGGTAGCCGGTGAGCGCCGGTACCGTGCCAGCCAAATGGCCGGGCTTGAGACCATCCCCGCCATGGTGCGCAGCCTGACGGACATACAGGTGCTTGAGATCCAGATCGTGGAGAACTTGCAGCGCGATGACCTCTCCGAGCTGGAAGAAGCCGAGGGCTATCAGCGCCTGATCGACCAGCACGGCATGCACGTGGATGACATTGCCGACAAAATCAAAAAGAGCCGCAGCTACGTCTTTGCCCGCCTCAAACTGCTGGACCTGAGCCAGGAATGCAAACAGGCCATGCGCGAGGGCAAGATCGAAGCCAGCCACGCCGTTTTGATTGCCCGTATACCCGACACCACCCTGCAAACCAAAGCCCTTGCAGAGGCCACCCGCCCCATTGGCGCCCATGGTGACCAGGTCATCAGCGTGCGCGCCTTCCAGAGCTGGCTGCAGGCCAATGTCATGCTAAGGCTGGACGCGGCCACGTTCGCCATCACTGATGCGCGCCTGGTCAAAGCCGCAGGCTCGTGCAAAGACTGCCCCAAACGCACCGGCGCAAACCCAGACCTGTTTGCCGAGGTGAACAGCGCCGACCTGTGCACCGACCCCGTGTGCTTCCACGCCAAAGCCGACGCCCAC
>CAIQBN010000287.1 GCA_903870065.1 uncultured beta proteobacterium
AGGTTCATCACGGTGCGGTAGCCGCCATCGGCGTCGGGTGCGCTAAACACGGCGCTGCCCGCCACGCAGGTGTCGGCCCCGGCCTGCACGATCTCACGGATGTTGTCGATCTTGACGCCGCCATCCACCTGCAGCCAGATGGGCTGGCCACCCGCAGCCTGGTGCGCGTCAATGCGCTGGCGCACGGCACGCAGCTTGCCCAGCGTGGAGGGAATGAACTTTTGCCCGCCAAAGCCGGGGTTTACGCTCATCAGCAAAATCATGTCCAGCTTGTCCATCACGTGGTCCAGCCAGTCGACCGGGGTGGCGGGGTTGAGCACCAGGCCAGCCTTGCAACCGTGTTCCTTGATTAACTGCAGCGTCCGATCCACGTGGCGCGAGGCCTCGGGGTGGAAGGTGATGATGTTGGCCCCAGCCTTGGCAAACAACGGGATCAGCCCATCCACCGGCTCCACCATCAGGTGCACATCGATGGGGATGGTGACGTGCGGGCGGATGGCTTCACACACCAGCGGGCCAATGGTCAGGTTGGGCACGTAATGGTTGTCCATCACGTCAAAGTGCACCAGGTCCGCACCGGCCGTTTGAATGGCCCTGACCTCCTCGCCCAATCGGGAAAAGTCTGCCGACAAAATGCTGGGTGCCAGGCGCAGGACAGGTAATTGCGCAGCGTGGGCGGTGGGTGATGTCATGGTCAGGCTTTCAGAAGGTTGTATTTTTCAGCATGCCAGCGGCGCAGCTGGGCCAAGTTGACATGGCTCAAATCGGGCACAACCCGCAGTGCGGCAGTGAAATTGTGGTGCACGGTGTAGGTGGTGGGAGTGATGATGGTCGCCAGCCCGGCTGCGGTGGCCGCTCGTAGCCCGTTGCTGGAATCCTCCAGCGCCAAACAAGCAGCAGGTCTGAGCTGGAGCGCGGCCAGAATCTGCAAATACACCTGCGGGTGCGGTTTCTTGATGGGTGCGGTGGACGCATCGCCAATGGCCGTGAAGTTCAAACGCCACTCGGGCCCGATGGCACGGCGCATCAGGGCGGCAATATTCACAGGCGAGGTAGTCGTGGCAATGGCCAGTTGCAGGCCCTGTGCCAGGGCTTCGTCCATCAGATTGAGCACACCGGGGCGCAGGTTCACCGCGCCGTCATTCACCGCCGCTTCATACGCGGCGGTTTTGAGTTCGTGCAACCGGTCCACTGTGTCGCTCAGGGCCATGGCGTCCACTTCCAGCATGTCGGGGTTGCGGCTCTTCCAGTAATGCAGGATACGCTCCTTACCGCCCGAAATGTCCAGCAGCCCGGTATATAACGCCTCATCCCACACCCAGTCCATGCCCACTTCGGCAAACGCGTGGTTAAACGCGGCCAAGTGTGCACTCTCGGTGTCGGCCAAAGTGCCGTCTACGTCGAAGATCAGGGCTTGAAGGGTGCTTGCAGACATGATTTACTTTAATCGCCCTAACCCATAAACTCTAATCACGTTTTATTGAAAACACATCAGACTTATCTGATGAAAAGGAGATCTCTGATGCGTCCCTACACCTTGAAGCAAATCCAGACCTTTCTGGAGGTGGCACGCCAGCGATCGGTGTCCAAAGCGGCCGAGCGGCTTTTTGTGACACAGCCTGCGGTTTCCATGCAAATTCGCCAGTTGGAGGACGCTTTTGGCGTACCGCTGATCGAGCCCATTGGGCGCAACATCGGGCTGACCCATGCAGGCGAGGCATTTCAGACCTACGCCATTGCCGCCATGGGCCAGCTTAAGGACCTCGAAGCCTTGATGGCTGAGCATGTGGGCTTGCAGAAGGGCCGCATCGACCTCGCGGTGGTCAGCACGGCCAAGTACTTCATCCCCATGCTGCTGGTGCGCTTCAACAAGCTATTTCAGGGCATTGACATACAGCTCAAGATAGACAACCGCGAAAACATTCTGGGACTGCTCGCACGCAACGAAGCCGACCTGGTGGTGATGGGTCGCGCACCCGCCAACCTGGACTGCGAGGCCACACCTTTCGCCACAAACCCGTTGGCCATCGTGTCGGCACCGGATCACATTCTGGTTCGCCGCAAGCAGTTGCCGTTTTCGGCACTGGGCGAGCACCGTTTTGTGGTGCGCGAGGAAGGCTCCGGCACCCGCGCGGCCATGGAACGCCTGTTTGCACAGCACCATACGCCGCTGGACGTGGTGATGGAAATGCCCAGCAACGAAACCATCAAGCAGGCCGTGATGGCGGGAATGGGTTTGAGCTTTTTGAGCCTGCGCACGGTGCGCCATGAACTGGCCAGCGGTCATATCGCACTGGTGGACATCGAGGGGCTGCCGTCCGTGGGCCACTGGTATGTGACCCACATGAGCCACAAAAAACTCTCCCCCGCCGCGCGCGCTTTCAAGGAGTTTCTGATCGAACAAGGCGGCGCGCTAATGGATTCCTGGAGCTAGGGGCTAGCAACCAGGGCCACACGGCTCAAAAAAAACTTGCACTGAACTGTATATGTGTACTACAGTACTAGTACACATAGATATACCCCGTGCCGACCAACTTCACCTTCAGCATCAACACCGGCTCTCCCGAGCCGATTTACCGCCAGATATTTGAGCAGGTTCGCCGCCGCATTGCCAGTGGTCAGCTCAGTGCCGGGCAGGAAATTCCGTCGGTGCGTGAATTGGCTCAGACCCTGGCTGTACACCCCATGACCGTGTCTAAAACCTACAGCCTGTTGGAGGCGCAGGGCTTGCTGGAACGGCGCCGCGGCCTGTCGATGGTCGTGGCGGCCCAGCACACGCAGGCCGCCCCGTCCACTTCGCGCGTGGAACTACTGCGCCCCACGCTGGAAAAAGCCGCCGCCGAGACGCGTCAACTTGAGCTCACTGCAGCCCAGGCCCTGAAGCTATTTCAGCAAATCTTGAAAGAGGGAGAAAAACCATGAATGCGACGCACCTACCGGCTCTTGCCACCGCTGACCTGCGTGGTCTGAATTTGTCCTACGGCAAACAACAAGTCCTCAAAACCCTGGACTGGCAGCTCCCAAGCGGTCAAGTGGTCGGCTTGCTGGGGCGCAATGGGGCTGGCAAGACCACATTGCTGGAGGCCATGCTGGGCCTGCGCGACCTGCAAAGTGGCAGCGTGCGCCTATTTGGCGAAACCGGCCCCATGCTGAGCGACGCAGTGCGTGCCCGCATTGGCTACGTACCCCAGCGCAGCGATTTGTTTGAGGGATTCACGCCAGATCAACTGCTCGCCTACTTTCGCAGCTTTTATCCGCGCTGGAATAGCGCCAAGGTAGACGGCCTGATGTCGCGTTGGGATATTCCGCGTGACCAGCCAATTGCGCGCCTGTCGGGTGGACAGCAACAACGCTTGTCTATCATCCGCGCACTGGCCCATGAGCCGGATTTGCTGGTTCTGGACGAACCCGTCGCCAGCCTGGACCCGGCTGGGCGGCGCGATTTTTTGCGCGAGTTGATCGATCAGGTACTGGACCGGGGCACCACCGTTGTTTTGTCGACCCACATCTTGTCGGATCTGGAGCGTGTCGCATTTAACGTTGCGTTCATGCGTGACGGTCAAATTGGTGTGCAGTCACCGCTGGACGAGTTGCTGGAGAACACCCGCCAATTCACCGGCGACAGCAAGCACATGCGGGCATTGGTGGCCCGGCACGGTGCTCAGGTTTTGCAGCGCCGTCCCTTGGCGGGTGATCAAGAGCTGGCAGTGCTTAAATTTGCCGCCAACCGTGAATTGGGGGACGACGCACAGCAACTCCAAACCGTCAATCTCGAAGAATTGTTCATGGAGCTGGCATGAACCCGCGTCACACTACCTATGCGCAGATTGCGCAAGTTTTGCTGCGCTACATGAACCCGCAAGACGCGCGGTGGCTTTATTTCGTGATTGTCTGTTGTGCAGTGCTGACGGCCGCAGGCGGAGGCATCGCCACACAGTGGGGGGTTGCGGCTTTGATCAGGTCGGTCATCGGACTGGTCATCTTTTGCCTGCAGTTTTTCGGGGTGTATGCCTTCACTGCGCTGATGCGGCTCAACCACCCGGTTGCTTCGAGGCTGGTGCCAGGCTATGTGCCAGCACTGCGGCGCACTGCTCTGGCCATTTGGCTGGGCGTTTGCCTTGTTACCGGACTAGCCGGAATGCTGGAAGGCGTTTCATTGGGTGCCTTCTTTCTGTATGTTTTCATGGCGGGTGCCACCATGCTGCTGATCAGTGCGCCCCTTCGCTGGCCGGTGCAGTGGGTTTTGTTCTTGGTGGGACTGGTTTGGTTTTTAAGACACAGCGTTGAGCTTTTCGCATCAGGTCCACTTCATGTTTTAGTAATGAACAAGATGGCCGCGCTCGCTGTTGCAATGCTGGTCTTTGGTGCCATGGGCTGGCTAGTGACCCGCCTAATTGCTGAAAAAGGCAGTTCCTATGCTTCGATGTTCTCCCGGTTTCTGGGAATGCAGCAATCAGAACGGGTAGTAGATAAACCCGATGCTCTGTTACCTAACAACAAATTTGGCATTTGGTACAAAGCCTATACACGCGCGGCACATTGGGCCAGGCTGCCGTGGCAGAGTTATGCAAGCTACGTATTGGCGAACCCCAAACCCGGCGCAACCAACACGGTAGCCAGAGCCGAGCTGGGTTTTGGAGCCCTTGTCCACTGGGTGACGCAAAGCAGCTTCAGCATTGGTTTTATGGCGCTGTTGGCCGTTGGTTGGTGGATTCACCCTGCCTTGTTAGTGGAACATGGCGCAAGCACTTTACCAATTACAGCTTTTCATGTCGGTTTGGTCAGTGTGTTGTGCGCCGCAACCTCCGTGCTCTACATCGGTGACGTGATGCTGCGCACCTGCGGCGAGCAAAAGTTGATGCTGCTACTGCCGGGCATGCCCCAGGGCAATGCATTGAGTCGGATACTGGCAGCACGGCATCTTCGGCAAGCCCTTGCGGCCTGGCCTCTTGCCACGGCATGGGCGCTGGTGCTGCCCTACCCTGATAGCGTTGCCGACTATGTCGCCGCATTTTGTTGGGGCACTCTCCCGCTGGTGCCGTTTGTGGTGCAGGATTGGGCCAGTATGCGCCCGCCACAGGCCGGACGCGCCCTGCTCACTTTAGTGCTGACGATGCTGGTGCCGCTCAGCGCCTTGGCCGCGCTACGGTGGCTGCACATTCCGATTGGGTTGCTGGCAGGAATCGCAGTAGTTGCATTCCTGCTGGTTCTACAAATTCGCTGGAGCCGACTGGCCCGCTTTTCGCAAGCATTTCCGGTGGGTCGGCGCGCTGAAAATTTTTAGTAAGGGAGATACGTAGATGGATATGCAAATCGTAGCCTGGCTGGCCGCAGTCCTGGTTTTCGCTTCGTTCTTTATGAAGACCATCGTGCCACTGCGCTCGGTGGCCATCGTCAGCAATGTGGTTTTCATCGGCTACGCGCTGCTCGGCCTGCACCACGGCATCTTTGACAAGGTGTTGCCCATCCTGGTGTTGCACCTGGCGTTGCTGCCGCTCAACATCATCCGGCTCCAGGAGGTTCGCAGCACCATCCGCTCCATTCGCGCCATGCAGACAGAAAGCAAGCCGCGTGACTTTCTTATACCTTACATGACCCGCAGTACAGTGGCGGCGGGCACGTTTTTATTCAAACGCGGTGACCATGCCGACACGGTTTTTCTGGTGGTCAGCGGCACGATCTACTTGCCAGACGTCAGCAAACGTCTGGTCGCAGGCGACATGTTTGGAGAGGTGGCTATTTTCTCGGACCACGCCACGCGTAGCACCACCGCCGTGTGCGAAGACGAGTGTGAACTTTTGCGCATCAAGGGTGAAAAAGTGCTGGAGCTGTTTTATCAGGACAAGACCTTTGCGTTCCAAATCGCGCGGGCTCTGTCGCACTATGTTGTGGAAAACACGGATATGGTTGCCGAGTCCAAAGCCGAATCCTTGAACTCAAGACGCTCAGAGTTGGTGTAATTTAACGCGGCGGGCGTGAATTAACTGGTTGGTAAAGCGGGTCGGGCATACTCGTCAGGACGCAGATATCTAAGACAGAGGGGGAGAAAAACATGTTTTTTGAACGAATTAAACGCGGTGGCTGGAAACTGAGCCGCACTTTTGCAGGCGGGATATTGGCCGTTCTGGCCTGTCTGGCTTCATTGGTGCCAAACACAGCCGCAGCAGCAGGCACGGTTTACACCGACAACCAAAACGGCACGGTAACCGATCCGACCACCGGGCTCACCTGGATGCGCTGCGCCATGGGCCAACTCTGGGATGGCAGGACTTGCACCGGGACGGCTTCGAGCTTCAATCTGACAACGTCCGCTGCGCTCACCGGGGCGACTTCCTTTGCCGGGCAGACCGACTGGCGC
>CAIQBN010000288.1 GCA_903870065.1 uncultured beta proteobacterium
CTTGTTTCGCAGTTACCCTTACGGCGAACTCGCCAGTCATGTCATTGGTTATATCGGGCGCATTAATCAGAGCGAGAAAGCCAAGATTGAAGACGATGAAGACCAGGCCAATTACCGCGGAACCGAATATATCGGCAAGCTAGGGGTGGAGCAAAGTTTTGAGAGTCAACTGCACGGAATAACGGGCGTCGAGCGGGTAGAAACCTCGGCCGGCGGGCGCGCCATGCGCAAGCTTGCCAGTACCCCGTCAACGCCGGGGAATGTGGTGATTTTGTCGATTGACATCAAGCTGCAAAAGTTGATTGAAGACATGTTCGGTGAACGCAGGGGCGCGCTGGTTGCACTGGACCCCAAATCAGGCGAGGTTCTTGCGTTTGTCAGCAAGCCCACGTTTGATTCCAACCTGTTTGTCGAGGGTATTGACCAGGAGAATTGGCAAATGCTCAATGAGTCACTGGACAAGCCGTTGCTCAACCGCGCGCTGCGCGGGACCTATCCGCCGGGCTCCACCTATAAGCCCTTTATGGCGATGGCGGCACTTGAAACCGGCACCCGCTCAGCGACGACACTCATCAATGATCCGGGTTTTTTTATGTTTGGCGGCCACCGGTTTGGCAGTCCTGAGAATGAACGTGGCGGCATCATGGACATGCGTCGCGCGGTGGTGGAGTCGAGCAACGCCTATTTTTATTCGCTGGCGAATGAACTGGGCGTCGACACGATGCATGATTTTATGAAGCCGCTGGGCTTTGGCCAAATTACCGGTATTGATATTCATGGTGAAGTGCGTGGTGTGCTGCCCAGTCAGGCGTGGAAGCGCAACTACTACAAGCGCCCGGAGCAAAAAAAGTGGTATGCCGGCGAGACCATTTCACTCGGTATCGGGCAGGGCTACAACAGTTTTACGATGCTCCAACTGGCACAGGCAGTGTCCACACTGGCCAATGCGGGCGTCAAGCACAAGCCCCAATTGGTTATTGCCACGCAGGATGCCACCACACGGGTGCGGGTGCCGGTTGTGCCCCAACCTGAGCAGTCCCTGGGCTACAAGGCCGAACATGTAGAAATCATCCGCAAGGCCATGGTGGGCGTGACGCAGGAGGGTACTTCGGCCCGGGTATTTGCCGGCGCGGGGTACCTAAGTGGCGGCAAGACCGGCACCGCCCAAGCCGTGTCACTTGGACAAAAGGAAAAATACAACGCCGCCAGGATGGATGAGCGCCAGCGCGATCATTCTTTGTATATTGCATTCGCTCCGGCGAATGACCCCAGCATTGCATTGGCCGTGATTGTGGAAAATGCAGGTTTTGGATCCGCGTCCGCTGCCCCGATTGCCCGGCGGGCATTTGACTACTGGTTGTTGGGCCAGTACCCCAATCCTGAGGACCTCGCCGCTGTCAGCAAAGGGCAGGCGACCGCGCCGATTGGTAAACCCTTGCTGGCTGCCAATGTTCCTTGGCCACGTGATGGCCAATCCGGTGTCCAACCGCAAACCTCGTCTGCCAGTGTGCCAGCGCGTTAAGCATATTGCGCAGCGTCGAATTTATTTCACGGTGGCCAAAAATGATCTGGCCGGTTCGTCAAATGTGCGCATCACTGCCAATTGTTCACCGGATGCGCCGATCAGCAAAATCCGAAAGTCATGCATGATGTTGTCGTTGAAGTACCACCACTTCACGCCCAGTGCGGCAACTGCCTTATCAGTTGCTGCGCGATTGCCCGTCACGAAGGACCAGTTGCTGCGGGTCATTCCCCGCACTTGACGGTACTCACGCCAAGCGGCAGGGGAATCGTTTGCGGGGTCAATGCTGATGACCAAAAAACGAAGGTTGAGCTGTTGCCGGTCTGCTTCGGCCTGAATGTCGAGCAGGCGCTTCCAGTTGGTGCTGCATACAAATTTGCAGGCGCTGTATTCCATCGAAACCACGGTTTGCGGGCCGGCCCATTGGGAAAGCACTGCCCTTTTCCCATTCTCGTCAATAAAGGAATCCTGCAGGCCCCACAATCCCTGTGCTGCCTGGGAAGCTACACCCAGCAAAAAAATTGCGATGCCGGTGACGACCCGAAGAAACATTGAAAAACGAGGCGCAAATACCTTAGTACTTCTGGATGACCTTGACGTCGGCCGGGGCCTTGGTCACGTAACCAATGGCACCGGGCGTGTTTTTGACCGCACTGATAACTTCCGAGTCTCCACCACGCACAGGCGGTGGATTGATCCCCTCGCGGAAACCCTTCTTGGCCCAAATTGATGAATACTTTGCTGCGTCGACCTTCATGACCTTGGCAAGAAAATCTGCCTGTGCGGCTGAATTGTCCATGGGTGCAAGTTTGACGCTACCAGCCAACTGTTTGTCACCTACAAACACATCGCGGACTTCATCGGCCGACAGCGTGACGGCTGAGTGCGCAATAACAAAAACATCTCCCGCCCACGCAGCTCCTGAGGAAAGGCACGCACAGAAGATCAGAATACTCCGTAATTTACTTTGCATTTTCTTCGTCCCAACAGTTAGAAGCGCACCGAATACTGGGCACGTAGCCAGTTGACGGTCTGCCCCGCATTGCCATCATCGGTAATCTGCTCGTACTGCACTTTCATGGCTGAACGCGGATCAACGTCGTAGCGCAGTCCGATCGTGGACTGGTAATACGAGCTGCCAAAGTTTGTGGTGCCGTTATTCATCAGAGCGAAATAGGGATCCTTTTTACTGAGATCGGCTTTCTCGTAGCGGGCAAATCCGGTCAACCGGTCTGCAAGCAGGTATCCCGCTTGAATGAAGCCCGCTGAACTCTGATTTTTGCCTGCTAAGCCGAATGTATCGTTGTTGTTGAAGCCGTAATACTCACCAATGATTTCCCAGTTGTCACTCTCGAAGAACGCATAACCGCCCAGCACTTGCAACTCGATCTGTCCGTTCAAGGTCGTGGCAATGTCATAGCTGTTGATTTTCTCGCTCAAACCGTGCAGGCCCAGGGTGAGCCCCGGCATGGACGCGGGGCGCAGACCGATATTAAAGCCGTAGGCGGGTGTCGAGTTGTTGTACCCGGAGGCGTTGTAGTCCAGGGTGCCGTCACGCAAACTGTCGGAGTTGCCGACGAACGCATCCAGCCGCCAGCGTCCCATTGCGGTGTCGACCTTTGCGTTGACCCACGCGCCCACCGTATGCGAAGGCATAATCCCGCCCTGATCCTCAAAAGCGACCATCCGTGGACGGGTTACGCTGGTTTGGATTTGTGCGCCGTGGTGGAATGCCGTGTTCCAGTAGCCCAAGGGCGTGTGGAACCGACCGCCCCACAGTGTCAGGTTGTCGCTAAAGACGTAGCCTAGTTGCAGTCGTTCCAGGTCGGTCCCGAGGCCACCATCGTTGCCATATTCAAATGCCAATTCCACCAAACCTTTGACGCGGTCCCCGAGCTGTGGCGTAAGGTAAATGTCGAAGGTTCCCAGTTTGAAGCCCGGGTTGTCATAGGCTGGCCGCGAGCCAGAGGCCGACGCGTAACCGACATCAATAAAGCCGTGCAGGGGTAAGCCCGTGTCGGTTGGCGCCTTGGATGCACTGGTGGCCAGGTCAGAGACCGCGCGCTCCAGTGTTTCAACCCGGGTAGCAACTTCTGGGACTGCGACCGCAGCCGCGGCGGAACCCTGGCGCTGCTCCAGTTCAGCGATCCGCTTTTGCAGCTGGTCAATCACCGAAAGGCTCTGGTTGAACTTTTGCTCGAGCAACTTGATGCGATCGCTGTCAGTGGGCTGGGCTGCCGCAGAAAAGGCGGCCAATAAACTCAGGCTGAGCGCGGTGAGTCGAATCTTTGAAGTGCGCAAGTTTTTCTCCTTCAGTAGGGGCAGGTCACCAACTGGCTGACGGCTTGTTCCGACACAAAACGCCCCAGCGGGGGTGCAACGATAGCACCAAAACTCGATTTAACTTAAAAATATTGGATCCTCTTGGCCGTCTCTGCAACAGCAAAGCCGAGGGTATTTCTCGGGTATTGAGATGGTTCATTCTGGCGTAAGCCGGTTAGAAGATATGCCGTGCAAAAATGGCGCCCGCTGGAGTCGCAGGTAGTTTGCGATCCGGATTCTCGAGAACCGATCTATCACTTTCCGAAACGAGTTGAGATGTTCAAAGACATGAAACTGGCCCGGCGCATGTACACGCAATTCGCATTGGCCGTGTTGCCCTTGGTGGCAGTGATTGGGTACCAGGTGCTGGCAGTGAGCAACTTGCCGATGCGTATGGACGCAATGTTGGCCACCTACGACAACGCGTTGCAGGCATCTGCAAGTTATAAGGCATTTTTGGAGGGAGTTGATGCCGCAGTCGATGTGGGGAACTTCAGCAAGAAGAGTTTGATTGCCCTGGCTGACGCCAGAGAAAGAATAGACGCTTTGGGAAAGGCTGCGCCCAGTGAAAGTGCCGCTACGGCCAACACGTCTATCCAAAAAATTCAGTTGGCGTTGACCGAGAAAAATTCTCTGGAGTCAGTCCTTCCATTGAAGACCGATATCAGTGGTGTTGACAGCGCATTGGCTAAATCGATTGCCGGCGTCAAGTCCCAGTTGTCCGATATGGTTCACGATGACGAGCAAAGCAACCTGCGTCGCCAGCGTATTACCTTGGCCGTGGTCGGTGCGACGCTGTTGCTGCTGGTGTTTGTCATCCGTTCCATTGTGCAAGGCATTACCGGGCCCTTGCATCAGGCCGTTCAGGTGGCAAAAGATGTTGCAGCGGGCAAGCTCGACGGCGCGATCCAGACCGATAGCAAAGATGAGACCGGTCAACTCCTGATGTCGCTGGCCGACATGCAGTCGGTGCTTGGGAAGTTTCAGGCTGACCAGTCCGAAATGGCGGCCCGGCATGCTGCGGGTGCCATCGACCACACCATGCCCGCCCACTCATTGCCCGGCTCGTATGGTGACATGGCCTCCTCGATCAACCAGTTGGTCAAGGCCCACATGGATGTCAAGTTCCGATTGGTCGAACTGGTAGATGCCTATGCACAGGGCAAATTTGACCAGGAAATGGAGGACTTGCCGGGATTGAAACGTCGCGTTACGGACACCGCCCGGGCCGCCCGCCACCAGCTTCAACAAGCGGCCGACGCGGCCATCGCCAATGAGCGCGTGGTGCAGGCCTTGAACAAGGCCAATGCCAACGTCATGATTGCCAATGTGAACAACGACATCATCTTCATGAACGATGCGGTTCACGCGATGCTGCAGCGCAACGAAAGGGACTTGCGCAAATCGCTGCCGCAGTTTGATGCGCACCAAATCATTGGTCAGAACATCGACATCTTTCACCAGCATCCTGCGCACCAGCGTGACATTCTCTCCAGACTGGCCAGCACGCATCGGGCTCAGATTCAGGTGGGTGCGATGTACTTTGGTCTGATTGCCAATCCGATTGTTGATCACCACGGTGTGCGCTTGGGCACGGTGCTCGAATGGTTTGATCGCACGGCTGAGGTCGGTGTAGAGCACGAAGTCGCCGCCATTGTGCAAGCCGCCGCAGCGGGTGATTTCAGTCAGAGGATTCAGGCCGATGGCAAGACCGGTTTTTTTGCCGGCCTGGCAAGCGGCATGAATCAGTTGATGGATACCAGCGAGCAGGGGCTCACCGATGTGGCCGAACTGTTGACCGCGTTCGCCGCGGGAGACCTGACGGTGCGCATCGAGCGCGATTACCGCGGGCTATTTGGGCGGGTGAAAGACAGCGCGAACTCCACTTCGGATAACCTGACGCAGGTGATCGACCAGGTCAGGGA
>CAIQBN010000289.1 GCA_903870065.1 uncultured beta proteobacterium
CACTACTGTCCGGTGAACGCAGTCGATTTTTGTCAAGAAGCCAATAACCACGCGGGTTAGCGGCCCGTTTTATTTGGTGCCGATTTGAATTTCGGAGCCACTTTTGTGAGTAGTTTCCCCAGATTGACTTTTTTGGGGATTTCTCATGAATATTGGCAAGACGCTTTTCGCCCAGTTGATGGAGTTTGTGCCCTGGACCAGCTTCGCTCGCATCGTTGCGCGCTACTCGGGCGATGCACGAGTCTCTGCACTGCCCAGCACCGAGCACTTTCGCATCATGGCCTATGCCCAGCTGACCTGGCGCGAGTCCTTGCGCGACATCGAGGCCACATTGGGTGCCAACCCCACCAAGCTCTACGCGATGGGCCTGCGCCAAGCGGTGCGTCGCTCCACGCTGGCCGATGCCAACGAAAGACGCGACTGGCGTATCTGGGCTGACTTCGCGGCGGTCTTGATTCGTCGGGCCAACAAGCTCTATGCCGACGAACCTCTTGGGCTGGATGTGAACATCGCGGGCAATGTCTATGCCCTGGATTCGAGCACCATCGATTTGTGCCTGAGCCTGTTTGATTGGGCGCCGTTTCGCTCGACCAAGGCGGCCATCAAGTTGCACACGTTGCTGGATTTGCGGGGCTGCATTCCCAGCTTCATTCACATCAGCGACGGCAAGGTGGCCGATGTCAATGTCCTCGACATCTTGCCGCTGGAAGCGGGTGCCTTTTACATCATGGACCGGGGCTATCTGGACTTCGCTCGGCTGCACACAATGCACCAGGCCGGAGCCTTCTTCGTTACCCGCGCCAAATCCAATTTCAACGCCAGGCGCGTGTATTCGGCCGCGGTGGACAAGACTACCGGCGTGGTGTGCGATCAGTTGGTGGCGCTCAATGGCCATTACGTCCGTCGTGACTACCCCGAGCATCTGCGCCGGGTGCGATTCAAAGATCCAACGACGGGAAAGACTTTGATCTTTCTGACCAACAACACGACGTTGCCAGCGCCAGTTATCGCCCAGTTGTACAAGAACCGTTGGCAGGTGGAGTTGTTCTTCAAATGGATCAAGCAGCATCTGCGCATCAAGCGATTTTTGGGCAACAGCGAGAACGCCGTGAAAACGCAGGTCTGGTGCGCCATCGCCACGTATGTGCTCATCGCCATTGTCAAAAAGGAACTGCAACTCAAATCCTCGCTCTACACTTGTTTACAGATTTTGTCGGTGTCGGTTTTCGAGAAAACCTTGATTTCATGCGCCTTGCAGACCGATGACTACAAAACACGACCACCACCCGACGCTAACCAGTTGATTTTGCTGGGGTTTTGACCGGACAGTAGTGATTGGATTTAGGGGCGGACCAAGCCACTGCTCATCACAGAATTTGCCTTGCATATCGCACTACTCTGCAGTTCGTCGCATCAGGAATGCAAATAGATTCGACGTTGTCTACATTCTCTTCAACGGGCCGCACAAGGTGGTCGCAACTGGAGAGACATCATGAAGACATCCATCACAACCCGCCTGGCATCTATCACCCTGGCAGCATTGCTGACCGTGGTCACCAACGGCTCCATGCTGATGTCCTTCGACGCGGTAGCGACGATTGCCAGCGCTGAACAAAGCCGTCAGGCCCCAGCTTTGGTGACGTTGGAGACGGTCACGATTGTTGCCCATCAGTCCTGATCCCATGAACGCACTGTTGTTGCTGATCGGCTGGAGCATCCTGTTCCTGCTAAGTTGGCCCATCGCATTGCTGGCTTTGGTCGTGTGGCCCTTCGTGTGGCTGCTCTCCATTCCACTGCGACTGGTCGGTTTCGCCGTCTCGGCGGTCCTGGCTCTGATCAAGAGCATTTTGTTTCTGCCAGCGCGGTTGTTGGGGTATCGGTCCTAGCGGTGAGTGAGGGCAACTAAATTGAGGGACTAATATTCACGACTCACAATGGGCGATATCCCACAACAGTTGCTTCCGCCTAGGGCAAGGCCGCCACGTTCTCATCAGAACGTATATGCCCGCTTCGGAGCAAACTCTGGACCCGCTGAGTGGCGTAAGGAGTCGGCCACCAATGGTTGTTTGCGGGTAGGCCAGCTTGCATTTTTTTCAACACCGCTCAGCGACCTTTCGGGCGCGATAGCCTACCTGCCATTGCGGGTGCTTGTGACTAGGCGAAGCAGAAGTCATTCGATTTCTCACAAGACATCAGAAAGCCGACTTTGGAGTCTGCGAACAATTTCTTGCCGGCTTTGCGAATCCAAGCGCCATTGGAGTTGGAGTTGCTCGGCGGTCGTTCCTAGATTCGTGTTTACGAACTAAGTGTTTTCTGCTACTCCAGCATCGACAAGATTCGCTGATCGCCAATTCGTTTTGCCACATCAATTGCCGAAACGCCATCTTTGCCTTTGACATGTGGGTCAGCCCCAAGTTGAACCAATGTCTCAACTGTTTTCGGCTGCCGGGCCTCCACCGCATGCATCAGTGCCGATTTTCCCGTTGAATCCATGGCATTCACGGGTACTCCTCGCTTCACCAGTGCGAGAACTTCAGTCACATTGGCCTCACGTGAAGCTTTGGCCAGTTGGTCTACCAACGTGACACCTGGCTCATTTGTAGAGTCCGCCAGGCTATTCCTTGACTTTGTTTTTTGAGCACTCCCTATAGGTGCGGACAACATCGCTGGACCTGCCGGCGATGTTGTTTGAGCAACTACAGTGGACTGGGAGGAAACTGCTCCCATCATCTGCGCGCGCACGGATCCTTCGGCCACTCTTGCATCTGAAACTTCCTGCTTGGCGACGATGACGGCCTCAGTTCGCGCGCTGGAGCTGGTGTCGTCTGACTTGTTTGATCTGCTAGCCATTGCTGCGGCGGCTGAGCGACCGACCTGATCAGCAATTGCACTTGCATCGGTGCGCTTGGCAGCAGGCACAGTGGATTGCGCTATCGCTATGGATTTGGTTTGATCATGTAGCGGTGGGGCAACCGTCGGCTCTGGTGACTGAGTGTCGGTTTGTTTCCCGTCTGCAGACTCACGAGAAACTGAATTTGAAGCAATTTGTATGGCCGCTTCGCTATCTTGCGGCTTGTGCAAGTGGTACACGAGCAAACCCAGCATGGGCACCATCACGACACTTGCTGCGATCGCCATTCTCCAATTGCCAGCGTTGGACGCAACCGTTTGTGCATCTCTCACCTGCCCCACGTTCGGGATATTCGTTGGATGTGCAAGGAGAGCTTCAGATTGAACCGCTTTGGCGTGCGCAATTGCTGCCTCGCGCACCCGTGCGCCCGGTTGCCCGGCCTCCAGTCGGTTCGCATCCTCATACAGCGCCTTGAGATCGTCTTCGTTTTTCATGCAAAGTCCAACAGAAGGTCCCTGAGTTTGCTTCGAGCGTAGCGCAAGCGGCTCTTGACCGTTTCAAAGCTCACTCCAGTAGCTTTCGCGATCTCGGCCAAATCCATGCCCGCCTCAACCTGCAACAAGAATGCTTGGCGCTGTTCCATGGGCAATTGCTCGATGGCGGCCAGTTCACTTGCACCATCCACTGGCTCTTCTGAGTTCTCTGAGGTCGGGGCATCCTGAATGATCGATTTCTCGCTTCTGAAATGGTCCACCACAGCGTTATGAGCAATCGTGAAAAGCCAGGTCCGAAACTTGGCGCGGTACGTGTAGGTGGGGGCACTTCTGGCAACTGCAAACCAGATGTTCTGGGTCAGATCGTCAGCCACTGCTGTGTTGCGCACACTTCGCATGACGAATCGCCAGGTTGAGGCGGCGTGCCGGTCATACAAAACCGCAAAAGCGTCCTCAGAACCACTCGCATACCGCTGCATAAGTAGCGCATCGTCAAGTGGTGGGGTCGTTGCTGCGGCCGGCATGAACCGGATTATCCGGCCTCCAGCGGTTCAATGAAGACGTGCCGGCGGATCTGGCGTGTATTCGGCAACCGGGAACGGATTGGGACTCGCCGGGATGCGATTGGGTATACGGATGACCCCCATTGCCACCAGTGCCTCTCGGCTGTCGTAACGGATGCGGATGATCTCGTTGGGGATGGGCTGTGCGCGCTCGAACTGGGTGTGAGACACGTACGACTGTTCACGCTCTCCGTGGGCTGTGCCCAGCTTGGGTATTGCCAGGGTTTGAGCAGTCGAGCGTTCGATCGCATCAGAGGCCTGTTTTGAGGCCAAGCCCGATTCGCTGGCCGACGGCCCCATCGCGCGCCCCGCGGTGGCGGGCACTGGGGACGCGGGCACTTCCTGTTTGGCTTTACTCGACGTATCCGACCGTGCGTCGTTCATTCGGCTCTGTTCGGAGCGGTACACCGGTGCAGACACCATTGGCTCGGGCAGACGTTCACGAAACAGGGCAACCCCAATTACCCCAACCTGATTCGGGCGTCCCGTCAGAGCAGCATAGGAATCGCTGGAGGCAGAAAATTCAAAGGCCGCAACCTCGGTGTCGCTCTTGCGCCAGCCGGTGATGGAGTTGCATTGATGCCTTGCAAAAACATAGCCAGACTGGTTGGTGGAGGCCGTCTTGCCATTGAGCACATTGACCCCATCGACGGATATCACACCCAGCAGGCGCCCCCCGTCTCGGCTGCATAGGCTCACCGCATACTTGGCGCCAGGGCGGCCCGCAACCCAATAGTCGCCCCGGTAATAGTGAACCGGCAATGATTCGCCCGTCTTTCGGTCAATGACGGTGAGGTCGGCCAGGCTGCCAACGGCTTTGGCGGGCGGGCTGACCATGAAACACAGGACAAGAGCGGCAGAAAAAATGGACTGTTGGCGCAACATCGCTGAACTCCAAATAGTGGTTGAGGAGTTGAGTGAAACGTCCGGGTGCGCGATTAGGGGTTAAAACAAAGCAAATATATTCTAGGAAGGGGCATCCTATTCGTCGGGGCATCCCGTCGCCAGTCGACATGATCAGCACAGCGCTGCAAAACCTGCAGGAGACTCAACTGCTGGCTCAAAGGAGGGGCGTTGCAGCAAGCAGTGACCGTGCGGCGCGAGCTTTGCAGCGGCATCGCCGCTCTAGACTCATGCGCAACCGCTGTCTATATTGCCTGAAACCACTTCAATCGCAGTTTCGAGGATCTGCTGGCCTTTGTGCGTGCACGGCGAGGTGGAAAGAAAAGACTGATCGGCAGTCACCCCTACACCAGTGCAGGAATCCAAATCGCCAATTACGACATGGAAAACAAATCGACCCCGAAATCAACGACGCAACTCAATTCGGGTGATGGCCCTTATCGCGACAGAACCATCTGCATTACAGCATTCGCAGTTGGGTCGCTGAGATAACCAGTAAATCACCCTCACCAGGAACAAAAATTGGTCAATATGTCAGGTATGCTAATCCTGACAAGATATTTTTTGACCGGCCGTGCACGAATTGGGTCTCCATAGACTCACTACATTTTTTTACAAACACCCTAGGGGATACGTATGAGCGAAGAGATCGAATTCACCCGCAGCATCAGTGTCAATCAAGCGCGAAATTTGGCGCACACCACCAAATCTGCACCACAAATGGGCAGCACCACGCCCAAATGGCTTTTGCAGATGCTTCCCTGGCTGAACATTGGCGGCGGTGTATTCCGGGTGAATCGGCGTAAAACTGTGGTGCGGCAAGGCGCCAAGATCCCGATTGTTGTGCACAACGGTGTGGCCCAAGTGACCGGCGAGTCACTCAAGGGAATTGCGCTTTTTCAAGATTGCGACGCAATGCTACTGAATCAACTGGCCAAGTCTTTCCGAAGCGAGAGCTTTGCCATGGGGCAGGCGATTTTGAACAAAGGAGCTGAGGCCGACAGCTTCTACTTGCTGGCAGAAGGCAAGGTCTTGATTTCTGACGTGGGCGACCATGGCAACAAAGTTCGCCTGGCCATGCTCACCGATGGTGACTACATGGGAGAAATTGCGCTGCTCAAGGGGGTTGAGCGTACAGCCAGTGCCGAGGCTGTCACGCCCAGCGTATTGCTCAGCCTCAGCCGAAGCAATTTTCTGGCCGCAGTTGATTCTGCACCTGGATTGCGTGAACGTATCGAACAAGGCATTGCGCGCCGCGAAACGGAAAACCGCAACACCAATGAATATGGCGAAAACCAACACCGGTTCACGACCACGTCGGATGGAGAACCTTCCGTTGACGGTATTCATATTGATTATGAAGAGGTCCCGCGCGAACTGGCCCTCAACTCCATGCAGTCGATTGTCCAAATCAGCACGCGGGTGGCGGATCTTTACAACGTGCCACACGATCAGCTGCAACAACAGTTGCGGCTGACGATTGCAGACATGAAAGAACGACAAGAGTGGGAGATGATCAATAACCCGGATTTCGGTTTGCTGCACAACATTCCCCCTTCGATGCGCATTCCAGCGCGCAACGGGCGCCCTACGCCCGACGATCTGGACGAACTGTTATCACTGGTTTGGAAAGAGCCTGCGTTCTTTTTGGCCCACCCACGCGCGATAGCTGCGTTCGGGCGCGAATGCACGCGCAGGGGCGTGCCGCCGCCCACAACAAACATCATGGGCTCTGCGTTCTTGACCTGGCGGGGCTACCCTCTTATTCCATGCGACAAGTTGTTGGTCGACGGAATGAAAAAACCTAGCCGCTCTTCCGGCAAGACGAGTATCTTGCTCATGCGTGTGGGCGAAGAAAAGCAAGGCGTGGTCGGCTTGTGCAAGACGGGACTGGAAGGGGAGCAAATGCCCAGCCTGTCCGTACGTCCAATGGGCATCAACAACAATGCCATCGCTGAATACCTAGTGACCCTGTATTTCTCAGTTGCAGCGTTGACTGAAGACGCCATTGGTTGCCTGGAAAACGTAGAGGTTGGCAACTACTATGATTACCAGTAATCTTCCCGATGGGGCGGCTTTGGTTGAGGCCCTGGCAAACCAAATCTACGCTGAAAACTTGACGATATGCGATTCGTATGAGGGCTCAGTTGGCCAATTGATGGAAACACAGCCAAACGGTGCATCTGGCATCAAACCAGAATTGTTCAGGGATGCCCCGGAATTTGTGGCCCTTTCGTCGCTTAAACCCAGCGCATTCCCGTCAGCGCCTGCGTCAGCGTCAGATTTCTATTGGATACCAAACAGGGATGCCAAGGCAAATGCCCCATCGCCCAACCACGGTCAACCGGGCGTACTCTCCACTCGATCGATCGGTTTTAATGTGGATGCAGTTCGACAAGACTTTCCCATCCTGCGTGAAATAGTCAATGGCAAACCCCTGGTCTGGCTGGACAACGCCGCTACCACGCAAAAACCGCAGTCCGTCATTGACCGCATTTCCAAGTTCTACCATGAAGAAAACTCCAATGTCCATCGCGCAGCGCATGCACTTGCAGCGCGCGCGACCGACGCATATGAAACCGCACGCAGCACGGTTGCGCGCTTTTTGGTAGCTTCGTCCACCGACCAAATCATCTTCACACGTGGCACTACGGAGTCGATCAATCTGGTAGCGCAGACTTATGGACGACAAAACCTGCAAAAGGGTGACGAAATCATTGTTGTGGAATACGAGCACCACTCCAATATCGTTCCCTGGCAGATGGTTGCCCGTGAAAAAGGAGCCGTCATTCGGGTAGCCCCTATTCTCGATAACGGCGAAATCGACATGCAAGCCTATGCGCGCTTGTTTTCCAATCGCACGCGCTTGGTCGCCATCGGTCATGTTTCCAATGCTTTGGGAACCGTTGCCCCCGTGCGGCAGATGGTAGACGTCGCACATCGCCACGGCGCAGTTGTACTGGTCGACGGCGCGCAGTCGGTCCCACATTTTCCAGTCAACGTGCAAGACTTGGGCGCAGATTTTTTTGCATGCTCTGGGCACAAATTATTCGGACCGACGGGAATAGGCGTGTTGTGGGGAAGAAAGTCGCTGTTGGATGCCATGCCGCCGTGGCAGGGTGGCGGCAACATGATCCGCGAAGTGTCATTCACCCACACGACGTACAACGAGGCGCCCTCCAAATTCGAAGCGGGCACTGCCATATTGGCCGGTGCCGTTGGGTTAGGGGCGGCCATTGATTACCTGGATCGCATTGGGTTTGCCAGTGCCGCGCGTTACGAGGATGCATTGCTGGCCTATGGCCAAAAGGAAATCGCGGCCATACGCGGCGTCAAAATGATAGGCACTGCCAAACACAAGGCTGGCGTTCTGTCCTTTGTGACCGACAAGTTGTCTCCCGCACAACTGGGGGAAATCCTCAACCGGGAAGGCATTGCCGTGCGCGTTGGCCACCACTGCGCTCAGCCTGCGCTGGCGCACTTTGGCCTGACTGCCACCGTGCGTCCATCGATCGCTTTTTACAACACACGCGCAGAGATTGACCTGCTGGTACGAACGATCGACAAGGCTTTACGGGGCGCCCGGTAGTAGTGACCCCTCTGGCCAGTTGAAGCCGGTCTACGGCTTGATGAAGGCGTTGAAGATCGCGTCACGCCGCGTGCGGTAGGCCGTTGCCGAACCCAGGTCGTGCCCGCCGCCGCTATGGATGTACAGGTCTGTCTTTACGCCATCTGCCACCAGACCAGACGCCTAGCGACACGCTGCTGGCAGCCAGGTGAACAAAATTACTTTCTTCGGTGAATGGCCGGTTACGAATCCTTGTCATTTCCAGCGACCGGCAGCTTCCGGCGAAAACGAATGTCGGCTGTCACCAGTTTGATGGAAATTCATTTCTCTTGGTGAGCAGCCGCTATGAGTCTTAACGAGCCAGCTACATTTCTCGGAAGCGGTCGTTCAAAGTTGCATGACAGGTTCGGACCAAGTTGTGGACCCGCAGGGTGGCGGAACCGGTCGGCCGCTGCGACGCCTGGAGTTAGGCCAATTTCTCCGTAGCGGTCATAGCCGGTACCTGTCCAATTTCATCATTTACCCATCGTCAAGAATCCTCAGCGTATACATTCGCGGGCAACAATTTGCTTTTGACCGGTCACTGGGACCAACGCAGACCAAACCGGATCCCTTGCTGGCCGTGTCAGACCATTGCCCCAGTCTGCTCGCTGAGTTGTAGACGCCAGCGACGGGCAGTAAAGCACGGTGCTTTTCAGATAACCGCCGCAACAACAGAATTGGCCCAAAAATAACCGAAGGGCCAATTCTGAGTGGACGGCACACTGCTCTATTTCTTGGCGGCGGCTTTCTTTGCAGTTGCGATTGTGAAATTTTCTGTCTTGGTGTGTCTGACTTCAGGATGACGCCTGTTTTTCATTCTTCCAAAAATCGTTGAATCGAACAATGCTCTGTACCGGGCAGGCTGCCATTGTCAAAGCGCGCGTTCCCATTCATTGCGCAGGTTGGCGGCTTGTGGTCTTTCAATGGCCGTTCGCACTTCTGCCAACAAGCGGCTCTTTTCGGCACCCAAAGTTCCTTTGAGAGCCAGCCAGTTTGAAGCATGGTCACTGCGAAAGACCGTTCGTTTGAGTTCCAGGTTTTGTAGCAGGAGTTCGATCTCCGCAAACATCTCCCGCTGGTCGAGTGGCTCCCACGCGGGGAAACCTTGCCGGAACCGCTCCTCACCCTGGGGGAAACTGACCACCAGTGTCGCCAGGAATTCCGGCTGCGTTAGGTTGGCCAGGCGTGCCGAGTTCTTAGCATGCTGTTCAGTTAATAACCGACCGCCCAAACCATTGAGCAGCATGACCGAACGTGTAATGGCCGCCACGCCCAATTTGTCCAATGCATCGCGGGTGGATTCAAAGGACTCACCCTTGCTGACCTTTTGCAGAACCTCGTTATCGCCGGACTCTGCTCCGATGTAGACCAGCGACAGTCCTGCCTCACGCAATTCAATCAACTCTTCGACCGATTTGTTGCGCACGTTTCGCGGCAAGCAATAGCTCGAAATCCGGCGAACGGCTGGCAGATGCTCCTTGATTGCAGCAAGCAGGGTCATGAGTCGACGGGTGGAAAGAACCATGGCGTCACCATCGCCCAGAAAAACCCGTTGGACCAGATGGGCAAACTGTTGCCCGCAGCGTCGGATAGAGTCGAGAGTTTCCTGCTCATCGCGGACCTGGAACTTCTTTTGCGGCTCGGTATACATCTCGCAGTACGTGCACTTGTTCCACGAACAGCCATTGGTGACCGGCAGGATCAGCGACTGCGCCTCACTGGGTGGTCGAAAGACCGGGCTGACATATCGGATGGGGATGGTTTGGTTCACTGGATACCTGTTCGAGACGGGCCAACTTAGGCAACTAGGGATGTTTTGCGCGAAACCGCCAACAGCGCCGCCGCCAATTGGCACTAGATTGGGACGGCTGCATTCTCGTATTTTATTTCTGCAGTCCTAATTCACCATGTCAGTCATGCAAAATCCTCCAGTGGCCCAAACCTACCTGACTGTTTCCATCAAAGACAAAGATGCTGCCAAGGCGCTGGGTGCACGTTGGGATGGAGTCCAACGCCAGTGGTATGTCCCCGAGGGACGCGAGCTCACGCCTTTTACGCAGTGGCTACCAGCCGGCGCAGGCACGGGATCCCTTTGCGCCTCCGTTTCCAAGGCACCGTCCAGGGCGAATCTACAGGATGACATTCCAACGGGTGGTACTCAACTGGCGCTTCCCGCAAAGAATGGCGTGTCCCTGTCCAGCCTGCTGGCAGGCGTATCCCAAGCAGTTGCCCAGACCTACGGAGCTGGAGTCTGGACGCTGGTCGAGGTCGTGGAGTTGCGCTCCAATGGTGGTCATGTCTTTATGGGCGTTTCAGAGCGGGATGCAACGGGTGCCGTCCTGGCCAAGACCAGTGCCGTGATCTGGCAGTCCGCCGCCAACGCCATCTTGCCCGAGTTTGAGCGCGCAACCGGTGCCCAATTGGCGCCGGGCATCAAGCTCCTGGTGCGCGCCCGTCCCGTGTTCAAGGCCTTGCATGGTTTCAGTATCGAAATCGATGCCATCGATCCGCAGTACACCCTGGGCGACCTGGAAGCGAAGAAGCGCGAAATCCGAGAGCGGCTGCAATCGGAAGGCGTCTACACAGCGAACAAACAGCTTCACCCGCCTTGGGATTTCAACACCGTGCTGGTTGTGGCCCCAGAAGGTGGTGCTGGCCTTGGCGACTTCCAGGCGGAGGCTAATCGTCTGGAGCAGTTCGGGGTCTGCCGCTTCACCTACGTCTACAGCCGATTTCAGGGTGAAGGGGCGGCCAAAGACATCTGCGATGCACTGCAGGCAGCCATGGACACCTGGCTTTGCTCGCAGGGGCAACCGCCCGACGCCGTGGTCATCATCCGCGGTGGCGGTGCCGTCAACGATTTGGCCTGGTTAAACGATTACGACCTGGCGCGCTATGTCTGCGACCTCAATATTGCGGTCCTCACCGGCATTGGGCACGAGCGGGACAACACGGTTCTCGATGAAGTGGCCAATACCCGTTACGACACACCGAGCAAGGTGGCTGCTGGCATTGAGCAGGTCATCTCTAGGCGCACGGCTGAGGCCAAGGCCTATTTTGATGGGATTCATAACCGTGCACTCCAGATGGTCCAGGCGGTGAAGGCCCAAACGGTTGCGATGGAGTCGTCCGTTCGCGCGGAAGGACTCCGGCACCTGTCGCAGGGCCGACTGGAGAGCTCCGAGATGATGAATGGCATCCATCTCGATGCCATGCAGGCGGCCCGATCGGCATCGGAGTCTTCGCGGGACACCCTCCAAGGCGTTAAAGCTGCCGCCGTGGCACAGCTCGCTGACGCCAAACGGGAAGTTCCCCTTGCCTGGGGCCAGATCACCCTGGGTACAGGGCATGCCGTCCAGAGCGCCCATGCGCTGGCCGCAGTCTTGGTAGACGGCGTGTTGGATCTGACAGGCCGTGGCGTGGCGCACGCAATGACACTAACCGAATCTGCCATGGATAGCGTCGGCACGTCATCCCGGCAGAACCTGCGCGAATCCAAGGAACGCTCAGAAGCTCTGATCCGCGAGATTGCCGGACAAGGCCCCGACAAAACCCTCAAGCGCGGTTTTGCACTGGTGCGGTCCCAGGACGGAAAGCCAGTGACCCGCGCAGTCCACACAACAACCGGTTCTGCGCTCGAAATCGAGTTCAGCGATGGCATGGTGCGGGCCATCACCGATAAACATATTTAGGAGGAATCCATGGCGACCAGAACATTCAAAGAAGCCTATGGCGTGCTGCAACAGCATGCGCAGACACTGCGCACGCAGCAAGAACCCAATATTGACGACTTGCTCAGCATAGTGACCGAGTCGGTGGACGCCTACAAGGTCTGCAAAGAGCGCATCGATGCGGTCGAGAAGGCACTGGAAAAGGCCCTCGGAGATATCGGTACAACACCCAATGACCCGGTTCGTTCTTTCAAGCCGCAACCCGCCTCCACCCCCCTCCCGCCCGAGCTCGACAACGACGACATACCCTTCTGATCCCGACAGCCTATGTCCGAGGAATACCAGATCGAGATAGCGCAGTCTTTCATGGCCTTGTTTGTGGATCCTGGACACCAGAAGCCCAATGCAAGCCGCGAAGTGGTTGCAGCCCGCTATGAACTGTGTGAAGACATGGCCAGCATGTTGACGGAGTCGGCCAGGAATATGCTCTTTAGCCTGGGCATTACCGAGCGCGATGTACTGGAACGTGTTTATCGTGGACTGCTCAGTGATGGGGCCGTGGTCACACAGCCGGAAGCGGTGTGGGTTGTGCACCGACTCGCAGAATTGTTGAATTGGTCACAGCTGGATATTGCCCCGACGGCTGATTGATCCCGTTGAACTATCCACAATTTCTTGGGAGTTTTCTGTGGATAAGTCGGTTCTTTCAATACGCAGGCCCGATGAGTACTGGCGATCAGTGGTGTGCTTACAAAATAAGCAGATCAACGATTCTTTCAAAGTTGATGGACTTTGGCCAAGAAGGCAGGAGGAATAGGTGTCACCTTGCGGTCATCCCTCGTGATGAAGACGATACCAATCTTGCCGAGTGCGACTTCCCGTTGGGTTTCTTTTTCTGACATCCGGAACTGCAGATCAAATCCGTATTTGTTGAAGTCGGTGGTAGCCATCTCAATGCGCATGGTCTCTCCGTGAAAGCCTTCCGACTTGTACTGGGCAACGATGTCCCCCACCACAATATTGGCGCCCTCCACGCCCGACTCAAAGTAGCCCAATGACTTGAAGAATCGCACCCGAGCTTCGGACACCAAAGTTAGCAGCTGGGCATTGTCGAGATGCCCTCCTTGGTTGACATGGCTGATGTAGATCTGAATGTCTGAGGAAAAGGGATACCGCTGGGCGGCAATGTGCTGGATGCGTGGCATGAGGAAGCTTTCCGCAAAAGCCTATCTTAGTCTTTGAGTATCACTTGCATGCGGCTGCGCCCAGGTCAACGAGTGGCGGTTTGGATGAGGACACCCTAAAACTGGAGCGCACCCGGTCAGAACAGCCCCCGCCTGACACCTACGTAAACAACCAAAGAGCCACAGCAATCCAAAGGATGCCCTGCAGGGCACTGGGCTTGCTTGTGCTGTTTGGCGCTGCGACAGGGAGGTCTGCCACGTTGCGGCTAATGAGTGAGTTTATTGCCACAAAGAAAACCCAGCACTTGGCTGGGCAAACCCCTTGCGGGACTAGATAATTTGGAGACAACTAGCTAGTGTGACCCGAGTCACGGTCATGAATTTACCGTTTGTGTGGGTTCTCTGCCATCCCATAAATGGGTGAGTCGCCGCCCAAGAAAAAAGAAACCCGGTACACAGGTCCAGGTTAGTCCCTGACCGCAGGGGACGCTTTTCGCGCCAGGCAATCGCCCAATGCAAATACAGACCTCTGATTGATTTGGAGTTTGTAAAAAGACCCCGGCACTAGGGCTGGGTCTGTAACCATCTTGCTGATGTCCGCGCTCAGGGAGCGTGAAGCGCGGTGGCGTACATCCACCATCATTCTGTTCCTTGGCCGAGTGTGATCAAGCAAATTGAGGGACTAATAGTCACGTTTCGTGAGGGACGAACTCAAGTAAGGAATTCACCAAACTGTCGCAAGGTGACAACTTTTTGCCAAGAATCGGGTGCCCGCTTTGGAGAGGAACCTACTTCACAGTGTGGCGGAAACCAACGATCACTAACAGCGGGTTACGGGCAGTCCAGCGTGGATTTGAACCTTACAATCCCCTCTACGATTGTCGGCATCTTGGAAACATCCACTCACAGCAACGCCGTACGCGAATACTGAATCGGTTCAGTCCAACATGGTTTATAAGCCGCAGGAGGGGTACTTGGTTTCTACAAGCATTGCAGCGCGGCCGGTAAACGCGAATCGGTAGGTCTTCCAGCGCACACATGCCTACCTCTTCTATTGAGCCCCGACTGCCTCATCACGCAGCTGAACTATTCCAAGTCATGAGCGATCCGCTGCTCTATGAATATGTCGACGTCGCTCATCGCCCGGCTACAGCAGATGCTCTACGCGAGCGCATTGAACGAAACGCAACGGGCAAGTCCCCCGATGGATTGCAAGATTGGCTGGCGTGGGTCATTAAAAATGAGCTGGGCGAAATCGTCGGTTTCTTGACCGCTACCATTCATCAGGATGGAGATGCGCATATTGCCTATGGCATCGGCAGCCGATTCTGGGAAAATGGCTATGCCAAGTCCGCTACTGAGCAGCTACTTCTTGAGCTATCTCAAAGCGATTGTGTTCACCGGTTTTGCATCATTGCAGAACGTGAAAACACGCGGTCAGTTTTGCTGGCTCAAACACTTGGTTTTGTTGAAGAAGCATCGGAAACCGAGCGGCAGAAGAACTCACTTCGTCCGGCGGAAATCTTATTGCACAGATTATCGAAACGATGAAAAGCCACCCTAACCGCGGGCACCAATCAATAAGCAGGCTGCAGCAAGTGCTCGGAAACGTGTCCGTTTGATGCCATCTCAATGAGCCGGAGTAGCCAAGGTGCCCTTCGGTCTCAGCAGCAGGACCCACAGCAGGTTGATGGCGCAGGCGCTGGCAGGACGACCTCAAATTGACTGAAGAGCACGTTGTTTTCCAAATGAATGTGGCGGCTCAGGTCATCATGGAACTGGGCGATGCCGCTGTAAAGGGCACGCCAGGTATTGCAGGCGCCATCGGGTGGAATCGCGTTTTGGGTCAATGCCAGCATTTGCATCAACATGGCACCATGTGCCGTGTGCTCGGCCCGCAATGTGTCAATAGCCTGCTTGGCCTTGGCTGAACCGCCAGCTTTTAGCAACGGGAATACCGAACTCTCTTCTACATCCATCTGGTCGAGCAAATTTTTCTCGGCCTGCTCCAATAGTTCAGCAAGACCGGCAGGAACCTCTGGATGGTCACGGTGCACGGCTTCAACACGTCGGGCCATCCGAAGCAGTTCCGGGAGTTGATCACGGTGAACTGCATGGTAGCGCTCCAGAATATGATCGATCAGCGTCGCCGGATCGGTGAATTCCAAGGAGGAATCTGCTCGCTCAAGTGCCCCCAGTTCATTCAGAACAGCCTGCAGATCCTGGCCTTTGTCCGCTGTCGCTTGACCCAAGCTGATCTGCCCCCCACAGCAAAAATCCAGCTTCAGACGGCGAAAGACCGCTGTGGATCCAGGCAAGTGGATTGCAATTTGGCCTATAGGCTGCGCGGCATGCAAGGCAAATGGCTCAGGCTGGGTGTTGCGAATACGGGCGTTCATTTCGAGCTTTCTATTAACATGTATATATTGTGCATGTATTTTACGACATGTGTCGCACGCGCTTTGAACACTTACTGGGCCACAGACGGGTGCTACTTAATCCGACGGTCGCACTGCCCGCAATATTCACCGCGTCTTCGATGGGCGACACTTGGCGTCGTACGCTCCATTGACCGCTTGATTTTTGCTGTGATCATGTCCTCTCTGGAGGCCTTCTCTTGCCAGTCTATCGCCGTCACCGACCGCCGTATAGGATTCATTCCATGATTGAGGAGGGTATTGCCGTCATGACGTTGGTGTTTCCTGAAGTCCTCAAGGGACCGCTGCAGTAATGCGCCAAGCGCTACCAAGCATGAAGACTGTGTGACATGCCGAACTAACCACCAAATGGATAAACCATGCTAATTGAATGCCACTCGATGATCAAAGTTCAATGGACAACTGATGCGTGATTGGCAACGATACGTCTGTCCAGCGGTGTTGGGCCCCGTTCTTTGGGGGCAGGGAAAGTACGTTCGCAAAGTCACCCAAAGGTTGCCCGAGCCCGCAGGTCCACGTCAAGGAGTCACGGGCAAAGGGCCGACATTGAGCCTATTGATCGCAGGCGATTCGGCCGCCGCTGGGGTCGGCGTAAATTCTCAGGATCGCGCCCTTAGTGGCCAGCTGAGTCAACGCTTCACGGTCACATGGCAGTTGAGGGCACTGACTGGTCTTGACTCGCCAGGTTTGGAATCCATGCTCGAAACGGTGGGCACGCAACCAATCGACGTGGTGGTGCTGTCCATTGGCGTCAATGATGTCACCAACCTGATGGTGCCCGGCGCTTGGGTTGACTGGCAGACTCGGTTGGCACAAAGTATTCTCTCGCGTCATGCGCCCAAGCTGTTAATCCATAGTGCCGTGCCTCCCATGCACGGGTTCACGGCACTGCCGCAGCCACTGCGTTGGTTCTTGGGAAACTGGGCAAAAGAGATGAATCGCCGCTTGGAACAGTCGCTGCAGGGAGAAACTCGTAAGTTCTTTCGTTGGCCTGTCCACAGCGCGGTGTCTGACGGACTGGCGAGTGATGGGTTCCATCCAGGATCGCTGGGCTACACGGCATGGGCAACGGGC
>CAIQBN010000290.1 GCA_903870065.1 uncultured beta proteobacterium
GGCTTCCTGGTGGAGGTGGGCAAGCAGGTGTTTGCCATTCCGCTGGACATGATCGAGGAGTGCGTGGCCTACACCGCCGAGCCCGACCATGATTACACCAACCTGCGCGGCCAGGTGCTGCCCTTTATCCGGTTGCGCGAGCTGTTCGGCATCAAGGCTGCACCACCGGCCAAGGGCGAGAACATTGTGGTGTTGAAGTACGCCGGGCAAAAGGCCGGGTTGGTGGTGGACACGCTCTTGGGTGAGTTCCAGACCGTCATTAAGCCCTTGGGGCAAATGTTCAACCAGGTGACCTGCATCAGCGGCTCCACCATTCTGGGCAGTGGCGATGTGGCGCTGATTCTGGATGTTCCGCAACTGGTGCGCCGCTCGGTCAACAACCAACCCAGGGCTGCCAGCAATGCCAGCCGCAAGGCGGAGGGGCAGCCAGCATGAACACCCAGGCCAAGAAGCGATTTGAAGTGCACCAGTGGGAGGCAGACCCTTTGCACAGCCGGATGCGCCCACCCGCCTACGGTCCGCCCGGGGCAGGCAGTGCCTCAACGTTTCCATCCAGCAGTTTATTTTTAAGTCTTAGATTCATTCAGGAGTCATTTCATGTTTAACAACCTCAAAATTGGCGTGCGCATAGGAGCATCTTTCGCACTTGTCGTAACTCTCTTGACTCTTGTCATTGGTATCGGTTACGTCAATCTTGGCCGTTATTCCAGTGCCAGCGGGTGGAACATTCATACCTATGAGGTTCTGGAAGAAACGACCGGCATTCTGATGTCTCTGGTCAATATTGAGACCGGCCAACGTGGTTTTCTTGTGGCCGGTAAAGACGAATTTTTGGATCCACTCAATGGCGGGAAAACGGACTTCGACAAATACCATGCCCAAGCCAAAAAACTGACGTCGGACAACGCCGCTCAGCAAGCACGCCTGGACAAACTCAAAGATGCTTATCAGCTGTGGATGAAGGACTCCGTTGAATCGAGCATCAAAGCACGGCGCGCGGTTGGCAGCAATCTTGCGCAATACGGTGACGTGATTGCGGTTGTTGGTAGCGGCAAGACCCAGATGGATGCAATGCGCAAAATACTTGCCGAAATCGATCAGGACGAACGCGGCTTGCTCAAATCGCGGGGCCAGGATATGGCGTCCATGATGTCGACGACGAACAGCACCCTGATTTTTGGCGGCATCATCGGTGCCGTGCTTGCCGTGTTGGTCGGCTGGTTGATCACCCGCAGCGTCGTCAAGCAACTCGGCGGTGAGCCCGAGTACGCCCGCGAAATGGTGACCCGTCTGGCTGAAGGCGACCTCACCATGAAAGTGCAGACGCACGCCAATGACAACTCCAGCCTGCTCTATGCCATGAAAAACATGGTTGATAAGCTCTCAACAGTGGTGACAGACGTGAACAGTGGTGCCCAGGCCCTGGCCAGTGCCTCGGAAGAGGTCAACGCCACCGCGCAAGCCCTGTCCCAAGCTGCCAGTGAGCAAGCCGCCGGTGTGGAAGAGACGTCTGCTTCCATCGAGCAGATGACCTCCAGCATTGCCCAGAACACCGAAAACGCCAAGGTCACCGAAAGCATGGCCAGCAAGGCCGCGCAAGACGCAGCCGATGGTGGCGAATCCGTCAACGCCACGGTGGCCGCGATGAAGCAGATCGCCAAGAAGATCGGCATCATCGACGACATCGCCGCGCAAACCAACCTGCTGGCCCTGAACGCCGCCATTGAAGCCGCCCGTGCCGGCGAACACGGCAAGGGTTTTGCCGTGGTGGCCGCCGAGGTGCGCA
>CAIQBN010000291.1 GCA_903870065.1 uncultured beta proteobacterium
AAGAAGAAAGGACTTAGAGCATTTCTACTCTAAGTCCTTGATTCATATGGTCGGTGTGAAAGGATTCGAACCTTCGACCCCTTGCACCCCATGCAAGTGCGCTACCAGGCTGCGCCACACACCGAGCTAGCCTTCTATTATAACCCGTCCAGACCCTAAACTTAGACGGCACCCAACAACTCTCGTATTTCAAAAAGCTCACGCCGAACCTGCATTAGCTGTGCAGAGCTTTCGTAAAAACTGTCAGCCATTTGACTATCCCCAAAGTCTTCTAAGTCTGCATCTTCAACTTCCAAGACCTCAACACCATCGAGCATCACCTCGCCGTTTCGCCGTTTGTCTCGCTCAAATTGCAGCAACTCCTGCATTTTATTTCGAGCACCACTGATGGTGAACCCTTGATCATAAAGAAGGTCACGGATGCGCCGAATCATGAGAACCTCATGATGCTGGTAGTAGCGTCGATTGCCCCTGCGTTTCATAGGGCGCAGTTGCGTGAACTCTTGCTCCCAATACCGTAGCACGTGTGGCTTTACACCGCACAAATCCCCTACTTCACCGATCGTGAAATAGCGCTTTGCGGGAATGGCCGGGAGAGTTTTCTCCATTGAAATCAATGCTGTACAGAAGAAATCGTAGAGGTTACTCTAACTTTTGTCCGAGTGCAAAGACTGAATGCACTGCAAATGCGCAAAGTCACAAAACTGTTGCAAAAATTGACTTTCGGCAAGCTCAGGAATCGTCTTGTATTTGCTCTTTGAGCTTATGACTCGCGTGAAAGGTAACAACCCGTCTGGCTTGAATCGGAATCGCCTCGCCAGTACGCGGATTTCGCCCCGGCCGTGGTGCCTTGGTCCGAATCTGAAAGTTGCCAAAACCGGATATCTTAACGTCGGTTCCATCTACTAAACTGGCCGCAATAAGGTCGAAAAAAGCGTCGATCATATCCTTGGACTCACGCTTGTTCAGGCCAATTTGCTCAAACAACAAATCTGCCAATTGCGCCTTCGTCAACGCTGGAGTTTCCAGACTTTCAACAGAAAAATCCATGGTTTCTCGATTCTTGAAGCTTTGGACTATATCCATCAGACGCGCTGTCGCGCGCCAACTCTGCGCATCAAATGATCCACAACCGATTTCACAACGGATTCAATTTGCTGCTCTGATAGCGTGGCATCGTCGTTATTGAGCGTTAGACGCACCGCCAGGCTGCGTTCACTCGGGCTCTGACCCTGTGCCGAGTCCTTAGATGGCTGTGGTCGGTACACATCAAATAGATGTGCATCACGCAATAATCCGGAGGTGTTCGCCTCCCAGATGGCTGACATTACTTCGGCATGGGTAACCAGATCAGAAACAACGACAGCAATATCACGTTGCACCGGTTGAAATTTGGCCACCGATTGGAACACCGCGATGCGGCGCTGCTGTACCGCATCAAGATCCAGTTCAAACAAAATAGGGGCCAGAGTCAAGTCAAAAACATGGCGCCATTGTGGATGCAATTCGCCAACATAACCAATTGGCTGGTCGTTCAGCAGCACCTGGGCACAGCGTCCCGGGTGCATCGCAGTGTGACTGCCGGTCACAAAACGCGCCTGCAGCGGTGCAAGCAATGCCTCTACATCGCCCTTAACGTCAAAGAAGTCGACGGCCTGTTCCTTACGGCCCCATTGAAGTGCATCGGCGCTGCCACTGGCCAGGCCTGCCAGCCGCATAGGCTGGTGAAATCCTTCAACGGTGCCATCCGTGTCTTTGATTGACGCGTCCCGTAGGAATACCCGCCCAATCTCGAACAAGCGTACGCGCGACTGTTTTCGCGCATGATTGAACTTAAGAACCTGCAACAGTGAACCAAGCAGCGACGAACGCATGACACTCATCTGGCTTGCAATTGGGTTCAACAACTTAATCGGATTCGGATTTCCCGCCAAGCCATGCTCCCAGCTTTCCTCTACAAAGCTGAAGTTGATGGTTTCCTGGTATCCAAGGGCGGCCAGGGATCTGCGTACGGCAAACGGTCCTCGCTGCGCTTCGGTACGGGTTTTGGCAGTTATTGGAGCCAGCGGAGGCAGATGTGGAAGGTTGTCGTAGCCAACCATGCGTGCGACTTCTTCGATTAGGTCTTCCTCGATCTGTAGGTCAAATCGGAAGGATGGAGGCACCAAAGTAAGCAGCCCTTCATGCTGCACGACGTCTAGGCCAAGCCGCTGCAGTGCATCAACGCACTGGGTCTGGCTCAACGCCATGCCAATGACCTTGCTGGCACGGTCAACACGCAGACTGACGGGAGCGAGCACCGGCATATTGGGCTGCTGATCATCAATCGGACCGCAGCGGGTGTCAGGTGTACCGCAGATGTCGATGATCAATCCCGTCAGGCGTTCAATGTGGTCTACCGTTTGCTGCGGATCTACACCACGTTCAAAGCGGTGTCCCGCATCAGTAGAAAAATTGAACCTCCGGGAGCGACCTGCAATGGACTTCGGCCACCAGAATGCGGCTTCCACATACACGTTGCACGTGGAATCCGAAACGGCGGTGGCGTCACCTCCCATGATCCCTGCCAATGACTCGACCTGAGCGTTATCGGAGATCACGCCGACACTTTCATCCACAGTCACCGTGCTTCCATTAAGAAGCTTGATCTGCTCTCCCGCCTTGCCCCAGCGCACCTCTAAACCACCAGATATTTTGTCCAGGTCGAAAATATGAGAGGGTCGACCCAACTCGAACATGACGTAATTAGAAATATCCACCAGCGCATTGACACTGCGCTGACCGCAACGTGCCAAACGGTCGACCATCCACTTCGGTGTCGCAGCCTGCGTGTTGAGTTGGCGAATGACACGTCCGGAAAATCGGCCACATAAATCGGGGGCGCTAATTTTGACAGCCAGCTTGTCAGCGACATCCACTGATGCGACAGGAAAATTCGGGCGTTGCAATTGCGCGCCCGTTAACGCAGACACTTCACGTGCCACACCAAACACGCTTAAACAGTGCGCCAAATTGGGTGTCAACTTGAGCGTGAACAAGGTATCGTCCAAACCCAAAAACTCACGAATATTCTGACCCAAAGGTGCATCTGACGCCAACTCCAGCAAGCCCCCGTGGTCATCCGCAATTTGCAGTTCCTTCGCAGAACACAACATTCCCTGACTCTCGACACCGCGAAGTCTCCCAACTTTGATATGGAAGGGCTTGCCGTCCTCACCCGCGGGCAACTCGGCCCCCACCAAGGCACACGGTACACGAATACCGACCCGGGCATTGGGCGCACCGCAAACAATGCCCAGCAACTGCGGTTGTCCTACATCGACCGTGCAAACCCGAAGACGATCAGCATTGGGATGCTGCATTGCTTCCTTGATCTCTCCCACCACAATTCCTGAAAACGGAGGAGCCACTGGTTTAAGCTCTTCCACTTCCAGGCCGGCCATGGTCAAGGTATCGGCTAACTGCTGCGTGGAGAGAACAGGGTTACAAAAAGTGCGCAGCCAGGATTCAGAAAATTGCATGAAAAATACTCAGTGTGTCTATTGCAACGTTGTTACATACCAATGTTCAAATAACCTGGCGCGAGGTAGCTAGCCTTTTCAGACAAACGTTTTCGCAGTGGGGAATGCAATCGCTGCACGTAAAAAGATGCTCTTGCGTCATTGGAACTGCGACAGGAACCGGATATCGCCGTCAAAAAACAGTCGCAAATCGTTAACTCCGTAGCGCAGCATTGTCAGACGGTCTGGCCCCATACCAAAAGCAAAGCCAATGTACTTCTCCGGGTCCAGACCCATGTTGCGAATGACATTTGGATGAACCTGCCCTGAGCCGGCAACTTCAAGCCATCGACCCGCCAGGGGGCCACTGGGGAACTGGATATCAATTTCGGCAGAGGGCTCCGTGAATGGGAAGAAACTAGGTCGAAATCGCAGGACTAGGTCATCATTCTCGAAAAACGTACGGCAAAAATCAGTAAATACGAACTTCAAGTCCTTGAAGCTCACATTTTCACCAACCCACAGTCCTTCACACTGGTGAAACATCGGAGAGTGGGTGGCATCACTGTCCACCCGATAAGTACGACCCGGTGCGATAACACGGATCTCGGGCATCTCGCCTGAAAACAGACTCTGACCCTCTCCAGCATTGACTACGTTGCTATATTTTTTGACATGCTTCACTGCGTACCGGATTTGCATGGGGCTCGTGTGGGTGCGCAGTAAATTCGGTGCTGTCTTAGATCCACCTTCAACATAAAAGGTATCGTGCATTGAGCGGGCTGGGTGGTCCTCGGGAGTGTTCAATGCCGTAAAATTAAACCAGTCTGATTCGATTTCTGGTCCCTGTGCCACATCAAAACCCATAGACGCAAAAATCGACTCAATTCGCTCCAATGTCAATGACACGGGATGCAGCCCGCCCTGTCCACGCTGGCGACCAGGCAACGTGACATCTAGTGCCTCTGCACGCAATTGCGCTTGAAGTTCCAAATCAGCCAGCGCCTGGCGACGGGAATTCAGAGCAGCTTCAATGGACTGTTTGGCAAAATTGATCGCAGCTCCGCGTGACTTCTTTTCGTCCACGCTGAGGGCGGCCATACCTTTCATCAACTCTGTAATTCGGCCCGACTTACCGAGAAACAACGCTTTGGCGTTCTCGAGTTCAGCGGGCGTAATGGCCCCGGCAAAGGCATCCTGGGCACTATCAATGATGGCGGTCAACTCAATCATACGTTTTCATATCCATGAAAAAGGGCTAGTGCTTTTTCAAGCTCTAGCCCTTGTTCTATTTGCACAGGTTGCTACCGAATTAGTAGCAACACAGGGCGAAAATCAAGCAGCCAGCTTGGCCTTGACTTGCTCCACAATTCCTGCAAAAGCGGCCATGTCGTGAATGGCAATATCTGACAGAACCTTGCGGTCAATCTCGATATTGGCCTTCTTCAGTCCATTGGCAAACTGGCTGTACGTCATGCCGCACTGACGAGCAGCCGCATTAATACGGGCAATCCACAACTGACGGAAGACACGTTTCTTGGTTCGGCGGTCTCGGTAGGCATATTGCCCAGCCTTCATTACCGCTTCTTTGGCGATACGGAAGACATTACCGCGGCGACCGCGAAAACCTTTTGCAAGGGCGAGAACTTTTTTATGGCGGGCGTGAGCCGTTACACCACGTTTGACGCGAGGCATGTGAGTACT
>CAIQBN010000292.1 GCA_903870065.1 uncultured beta proteobacterium
AAAACAGTTCTCCCGCCTCGACGAAGCCGTCGCCAACCTCCAGCGCGTCAAAGCCAACCTCAAACGCTACAAAGCCTCCGTCCTCAAAGCCGCCGTCGAAGGCCGCCTCGTAGAAACCGAAGCCACCCTGGCCCGCCGCGAGGGCCGCACCTACGAAACCGGCGAACAGCTTCTGCATCGGATTCTTGAAGAACGGCGGGCGAAGTGGAGTGGCAAGGGGAAGTACAAAGAGCCGGTAAAGGCTGATGCTGCGGGTATGGGCGTGGTGCCAGAAGGTTGGACCACTGCATCGTTGGACATGCTTTCCACCGATTCGGGATATGGAACCTCACAGAAGTGCGGGTACGAGAACGATGGGCCTGTGGTGCTGCGGATACCCAATGTTCAACACGGCATTCTTGATTTGCACGATTTGAAGTTCGCTCCAACCGAATTCAAACTCAGCCAATCGGATGCAGTCAGTTCTGGTGACATGCTGATTATTCGCACCAACGGCAGCAAGTCACTTATCGGTCGTGCCGCTGTTGTGATGGCTGATCCACACCGAATAATGTCGTTCGCGTCCTACTTGATTCGGTTCCGTCTATCTAACGTGGATTGCATTCCTGCGTGGGTATCTATAGTTTGGCAAACAAGTCAAATGCGCGAATGGATTGAGGCGCACGCGGCGACATCCGCAGGTCAACACAACGTAAGCATGACTGTGCTTGCCAAAGCGGCTATCCCAGTTCCGCCAGTTGCCGAACAAGCCCGAATCGTCGCGGAAGTCGATCGCCACCTGTCCATCATCCGCGAAGTCGAGGCCGAGGTCGACAGCAACCTCCAGCGCGCGAAGGCGTTGCGACAGGCTGCGCTGGCAAAAGCATTTGAAGTTAGGAGTTAATTCAATGAAAGTTCGGTCACGTCCACACGCTACGACTGCAATACGTAGGCGGATTGCTTGGATTTGTGTTCTCACACTTGTGCTGTCCCTTGCTTCGTTAGCTGCCGTTTTGTGGTTTCAACATTCCGCATTTGGTTCAAATTCCTGGGATTTCCAGGGCGCGACGGGCGCAGCAACGGTCATTCCTTCCTTCGCAGGTGTTGTCCTCGCTGGTTGGGCTATTTACTTTCAGATCAAGACCAGTTCGCCTTCCTACAAAGCCGCTGAGCAAAGTTGGTTAGATATTTCGGAGCTCTATCACAGAGCTTTGAAAGTCGGTGCCCTGTTGAAAACTGTTGAAGTCGATGAGCCGAATGATGTATTCGACGAACCGAGTGATGCAGATTTAGCCCAGGAGCCAACGCCATTTGATGATTTAAGGGCGCGTACGCGCACCGCTAAAGGGTTCTCTACGGAGCGTTGTGCCAAAGAATTTGAGGTTGATAGAAATTCAGACAGTTTCCGGACTTTTGCGACCATAGCTTTGGGTGTTTTTCCGGTGTTGGAGTCGCTGCAAGAGAAACTTGTTGGCGTCGCTCCAGTTGACTTTATTCAGCTAGAGGCAGATGTCGATATCGTTGGTGCAACATACGACGCAAATGCCGACTATCACGAGATTGCAATTTGGATCAGATCAGCAATTAGTGTTCTTCGGCGTATCGTGCATTTGATTGAATTGCTTCAACTCAAGGGAGTGCTGAGTGTTGATGCGATTGAAGATGCTTTGCTGAATCCTGGGTTATCGAAGACTATTCATCAGTGGTTTGAAGAAGAGGACGCAGTGGCGGAGTTGCGGCGAAATCGGAAGCCTCTCTTCTTTCCGCATCGTGGGCGACCGGATTAACTAATGTGGAGTTTTCGAAGGCAGAAGCCGCTATGGAACTTAACAATGTGTGGTGGTTTCGATAGTAAGTTGCGCTCAATTCATGGTTTTTGTTGCGACCTCACTGGCGTGCTCAAAATCGAAATTTCCGACCGAATCGGCAAGTCTCTAGTGTGCCGGTTTGCTTTGCTGCCGCAGGTTAAGGTGTGTGCCGAGTTGGCGCAGAGTGGTAGATTTTTGTGAGCAAACATGCGCCAACTCGACCGCTTCTCCGCCCTGCAGTCCAGCACCGAGGGCATCGACTCGGAATTCAATTCGGCGCGCGGTGGCATGCCCGGCAGTTTTTAAGAGTCCTATTCCGCCATGGCCAACACACAGGGCGGCACCATCGTGTTGGGCGTGGCTGAGAGGGCATCTGGCCTGGTGTGGGAGGGCGTGCCCGATGCCGCGCAACTCCGCACCGTGCTGTGGGGCCAGTTGAATGACCGGCACAAGGTCAGCACCAATCTGCTGCGCGATGACGATGTGCGCACCGTGGAAGACGAGGGCCGCCAGTTTGTGGTGGTGAACGTGCCGCGTGCCTCGCGGCTGCAGCGCCCGGTTTTTGTGGGGCCCAACCCCATGACGGGCACCTACCGCCGTGCGGAAGAGGGCGACTACCGCTGCTCGGACGACGAAGTGCGCCGCATGCTGGCCGACCAATCCGACACGCCTGCCGACTCGCAAATCGTGGAGCACTTTGGCCAGCCCGACTTTGACCCGGAGACGGTCAAGCAATACCGCAACCGCTTTGCCTCTCGCGCGCCAGACCATCCGTGGTTGGTGTTGGACGATGCGCCGCTGCTTACCAAGCTGAGCGCCTTGCGCCTTGACCGCGCCACGGGTCTGGAGGGCGCCACCGTGGCGGGCTTGCTGATGTTTGGCCGGTTTGAGGCTTTGCGCGATGCGCTGCCGGGTTTCCATGTGGACTACCGCGAGCGCCTGTCCGACGACCCTGCCGTGCGTTGGACCGACCGCGTGGTGCCCGATGGCACCTGGGAAAACAATTTGTTCCAGTTCTATCTGCGGGTGATGCAGCGCCTGTCGGGCGACTTGAAAATGCCGTTTCAGTTAGACCGCGAGCTGTACCGCAAGGACGACTCAGCCGTGCACGAGGCGCTGCGCGAGGCGGTGGTCAACGCGCTGGTACATGCGGACCATCGCGGGCAGGGTGGTGTGGTGATTGAGCGTGACCCGGACCGTTTCGAGTTGTACAACCCAGGCTAGTTGCTGGTCTCGCGGGTGCAGTTGCTGCTAGGCGGCGTGAGTGAGTGCCTCAACATGAGTTTGCA
>CAIQBN010000293.1 GCA_903870065.1 uncultured beta proteobacterium
GCGCTGGCCATCTTTCGCAGCATGGACAGCGGCAAGGGGTCGCTTTGGGTGTAGTCGTCGATGTAGGTGTCGAGCCGGTCCATCACGTTGTAGTGCGGATCAGTGAACAACTTTTTCATGGCCGCATTGCGCACGGCGGGGTCGACACCCCGTGCAATGAAGGGCTTGAAATCGGAGTCCTGCCTCAGCGCCTGTGCGTCTTGCAGGGTCAGCGGCGGCGGTGCCTCGGGTGCCGCTTCTACGGACGCTGAGGGCCGGGCAACTGCTTGCGAGGGGTCCGACAAAGAAGCGTCGGTGGCTTGTGCCGGCTGAATCTGTGTCTTGGCCGGCAAATCCGGTTCAACCAGGGGTTTGCCTTGGCGTGCATCCGCCTTGCGCTGCGCCCAGCGCCCCAAAAAACCGTCAGCCATGGCGCTGCTTGCCCTTGCCACCACCTTGGCCGGAACCCGCGCCACTGCCGTCACCCGGGCCGTGTTTTTTGATCGTGCTGATAGAGGCCGGGTTACCAAAGCGGTCGGTCAACGACTTGAAACTCTCAGGCCGCTTGGGGCGTTTGACTTCGGGTTGGTAAAACTCGGCAATGAAGGCCTTGAGCCAGTCCACCACATCGCTCGGAGCGGGCAACTGCTCCACCGTTTCCTGGGCGTCCAGCCAACGGCTGGCATCGTGGTAGCTCAGGCTGACCACCACCGGGCGCGCAATCGGCTCATCAGCCACACTGGCTTCTTCTTCCATGCGCCACAAGACAAACCAGCCAGGGCTCGGCGTGGTGGCGTTGAGCTGGTAGCCTTCAGTATCGTCTTCAAACAATTCGACCCGCAAGCCCCCGTGGATCCAGCGCTCCCCGCTATCATTTTTATATAGAAGGCGCGGCTCTGCGCCAAACCCCGGTTCCTGCCTGACCACATCGTCGAGCACCCAGCGCCAGTCTTGCCAGCGGCTCATGGCACCCTCAATGCGCTCCTTGCGCAAGATGACGGCCACTTCAATGGCGGGGCGTTGCCTGCTCACGGTGCGCTCCTAAAGGGCAACAGGGACCACATGGCGGCGCTGCTGTCCGTCGGGCGTGCAAACTGGACGCAAATCACGTGGTTTTGCTGATCGTAATGGAGGGGAATTTGGAAGAAAAGTCTTTATTCCTTGCCGCAATCGACACTGCGACCTGCCGCGCAACGGCCTTGTAAATGCCAGCAATTTCACCTTCGGGGTCTGATACGACGGTCGGTTTGCCGCTGTCCGCCTGGAGCCGAATTTGCATGTTCAACGGCAAAGCGCCCAGGTAGTCCATGTTGTACTCTGCCGCCATTTTCTTGCCGCCCTCGGATCCAAAAATATGTTCGACATGGCCGCAGTTGCTGCACACATGCACCGCCATGTTCTCAACGATACCCAAAATCGGCACGCCCACCTTCTCAAACATCTTGATGCCCTTCTTGGCATCAAGCAAGGCAATGTCCTGGGGCGTGGTCACAATGACCGCCCCGGTCATCGGCACACGCTGGCTCAGCGTGAGCTGAATGTCGCCGGTGCCGGGCGGCATATCAACCACCAGGTAATCCAGCTCTTTCCAGTTGGTTTGGCGCAGCAATTGCTCCAGGGCCTGGGTGGCCATGGGGCCGCGCCAGATCATCGCCTCGTCCTGTGCCACCAAAAAGCCGATGGACATAACCTGCACACCAAAATTCTCCATCGGCTCCATGGTTTTTCCGTCGTCTGATTCCGGGCGTCCTTCAATACCCATCATCATGGGCAGGCTGGGGCCGTAGATGTCGGCGTCCAATAAGCCAACGCGGGCGCCCTCTGCCGCCAGCGCCAGTGCCAGATTCACAGCCGTTGTGCTTTTACCCACGCCACCCTTGCCCGATGCCACTGCCACGATATTCTTGACACTCGGCAACAACTGCACGCCGCGCTGCACCGCATGGGCCACAATGTTGGACGTCACGTTGACCGAAACATTGGCCACGCCGGGGACGGCCTTGGCGGCCGCGATCAATGCCTTGCGCAAACCCGCAATCTGGCTCTTGGCGGGGTAACCCAACTCGATATCAAAAGCCACGTCGCCATCGGACAGCGTCATATTCTTCACCGCCTTGGTAGACACAAAGTCCCGCCCGGTATTTGGATCGATTACGGATTTAATCGCGTCATGGATCGCCTGCACTGTCACTGTCATTCAATTACTCCTGTTGATACCCGTAGTCTAGCGAAACCGGCCCGCCTTGAAAAAATGGCCACGATACCCCTGCGCCGCGCGGTGGATACGGGTTAACCCCGGCAATTCCACGGCTCAATATGGGATTGCCGCTGCGCACCCATCCCATAATGCTCACCATGCCCGAGACCATCGCCCACACACGACCGGCCGGCTTGCTGCTAACCGGTGGCGGCGCGCGCGCGGCCTACCAGGTCGGCGTGATCGAAGCCATTGCCGACATTCGATTGCATTGCGGTGCGGGCCAGGAGCCCAACCCGTTTCCGATCATTTCCGGCACCTCGGCGGGGGCCATCAACGCGTCCGCGCTGGCGTGTGGTTCGGACAACTTTGATGCCACAGTGCGCATGATCGCTCGGACCTGGCGCGGTTTTCATGCCGACCAGGTCTACCGCACGGGACACCTTTCCATGCTGCGTTCGGGCGCCACCTGGATCACATTGCTGTCTCTGGGATGGGTACTGGCCAAATGGCGCCGGGTCAAACCCAGGTCCTTGCTGGACAACGCACCGCTGGCCGAATTGTTAAGCCGCCTGGTGCCGCTGGAACGTTTGCCGGACCTGATCCGCCAGGGGCACATGCATGCGCTGGCCGTCACGGCCTCAAGCTACAGCACGGGCGAACACGTCACTTTTTTTGAAGGCGACAAGCGTTTGCAGCCCTGGGTGCGCAGCCAAAGGTCATCGGTGCGCGACAAGATTACCCATGCACATCTGTTGGCATCAAGTGCAATTCCCTTTGTCTTTCCAGCAACCGAACTGCAGATCAACGGACACAGCGAGTATTTTGGCGACGGCTCCATGCGCCAGTCGGCACCGGTGTCGCCGGCCATCCATCTGGGTGCCCAGCGCATCATGGTGATCGGCGCGGGTCGGCCCCATGAGCCCAAAGCCGATTCCCTTTTGCCACTGAACAACGCGTATCCGTCGATTGCACAAATTGCCGGCCACGCGCTGTCCAACATCTTTCTGGATGCGCTCTCGGTGGACGTGGAACGTGCGCGCCGCATCAACCAGACCATCCAGCTCGTGCCGTACGAATTGCGCAGCGCCAGCGCCCTGCGGCCATTGGAACTATTGGTTATTTTTCCGAGCCAGAGACTCGACGTTGTGGCATCACGCCACATCGACTCCCTGCCCCACGCCGTGCGCACCATGCTGGGGGGCGTGGGCGTTTCCTCGCGTCAAGCGGACGTCAAAGGGTCGGCGTTGGCCAGCTACTTGCTGTTTGAGAGCGGTTACACCACCGAGCTGATGGCTTTGGGGTACGCCGATGCACAACGCCAGCGCGCCGAGATCTGTGCGTTTTTTGGATGGAATGATCCTGAATCCGTGCGCCTGCTGGGCAACCGGACGCAACAGAACCGCATCGACCGGCGCCAGGATCCGCTGCGGCTGCGTTAAAAATTAACCAGTCTCCTGAAAGCAAAAGTCACACACCGGCGGTGCAGACGGAAAGCCAATCAGCTTCTAAAGTCATAGCATGAAACCTATATTCGACGAGGGCTAGAGTCGAATAACGTCTAAAGTTACCAACGCCAGCAACCTTCGACGCGAAAATTGGTCCACTTGATCGACGGTTGGCGAAACACCAAACGGTTCAAATCCACACCCGGCGTCACTGCCGGGCGAACCCTTCCCCTACAAACCCTTGGCGATGCGCGCCACGGATTCGGCATCCGGCAGCATGGCAATTGCGCCGATGAGGGTATCCTTGACCTGCAGCAGCAACGCATTGGTGTGGGCGTCGGACAGACCGGCGCGCGCCGCGATCGCCATCACGTGGGCGCGCTCGCCATCGGTTAGGTGTCCATCAGCGTAGGCTGTCATGAAACTCATCAGCACCAGCTGTTCTGCAAATTCGGGGTCAGTTGCACATTGGGTAGCCATTTCCACGGGGTCGCCGTAGGCACCTTCGTCGTCAGCAAACGGCGGCAGATCGGCAAGACCGCATTGCTCATAAAACGTTTTCATCAAGGCCAGTTCCTGAGGAGTCACCCCATCCACATGCGCCGTGGACAGCATGCAAGCCATCAAAGTCAATACCTGTTGCCGGGTCATCTCGTCACCTTGAGCCAAAGTCATTTTCTTTCTCCTGGTCTAGTCAAACTCGTGTTGTATCGCTTCACTGTGCTCCAACAAATGCCGGCCACACCCTTATCGCCCCAATGCCCGCGTTCGCGCATTGCGCAGCTTCATCTGAATTTCTTCCAATGGCATGGTCCGAAAACGCTCCGGCAGCAGCGACCGGCGCGAGGTCTCGGACACCGCCAGCATTTCCATGAAATCAATCATGTCGCGTTCCTGTGGCGGCATGAAGTCTGCACCCGCCTTCTGCAGAGCCTGGGCAATGGTCAATGCGGGTTCACGTCCCAAGTAATCAAGCCCCAGCAAAACAAGGGCCTCGAGGTCGGCATTGGAGTAGCCGTCGAGTCCTTGGCAAAGCGCTTCAAGTTCGGACGGGTCGCAAACCAGGCTGTCATCGTAGCGCCGCAGGACAGCCTGCGCAATGGACGCCCTGGCTTGCGCGGTGTCGGCATAAAAAAACGGTATTTTCCGATCCAGTCGTCCAGGCCGTTTGATATCCGTATCCAGCTTGTCCGGGCGATTGGTCAGCATTACAAACAAGACAACGCCACGGTTTTCAGTGTCCGACATGAACTCCTTGAGTCGCGCTATCACCCGCGAGCCCGTTCCGTCATCCCCGCCCTCGCCGCCGCCATTGCCAAAACTGCGGTCACCTTCGTCTATCAATACCGCGATGGGGCCCATGGCTTTGACGGTGGCCAGTACCTTCTCCAGATTGCGCTCGGTCGAGCCCACCCATTTGGATCGAAAGTTTTTCAGCGCAACGGCGGACAAACCCGCCTCTTTCAAAAACGCCTTGAGTACGAAGGTTTTTCCAGCGCCCATGGGCCCCACTGCCAACAAGCCCATGGGTGTAAGCTTGGTATCACCCGCACGCAAAGCGCGAGCGATGCCCATCAGTTCCGCAGTGATGTGGTCTACCCCACCGACCGAGGCTAGACCGAGTTTGGGTTCAACAAACTCGATCAGGCCGGCACACTCCTTCTCGATCAACTCGCGTTTACGTGCCTGAATCAGCCGCAGCACGTCTTCTTCGGGATCGTCGCACGGCACCGACTGCGTCGGCTCGACAAGCTTCACAATCTCGTCGGCCGTCATGCCTGCCGTAATTCCGGCAAACCGTTTGGCACGCGCCAAGGCATCAGGTGCAGCGCCGAGCAATTGGGCAATCAGTTTTTCTCGCTCGGGTTCGGTCATGGCCTGGTTGCCCGACCCACGCAGCAGGCTCTCGATCTGCACTGCGCGCAAGCCTGCCATGCGCAAGGCATACAGAGTGACTTGCTGCTCATTGAGCTTGCTGTCTAACAAGCGCACGACTCGCGTGCGCGTTGCCAGGTCGGGCATGGGAATTTCGATCGCCACCACTTTGGGGTTGCTCAAAAGCGCTTGATTGAGTGACCCAAGGGCCTCCACCACGATGAAGGTAATGTTGTCGGCCGCATTGAGGGTGCGATCAAGCGACCAACGGTGAAACAGTGTGCCGACTTTGCGGTCTTCCGACGAGACAAAGCCCGAGTCTTCCCCCGGCATCAAGGTGTCGGCATAGGGTACAAAAACCGCTGTGCCATGGGTGTTTCGCAAGTGGCGCTCCAGGCTGTGCAACTGCGCCAGCATGTCGCCACCGTGATCAATTTCCACCTTGCCTTTGAGGCACTGCACGCCAAACTCCGACGAAACCTCAACCACGGTGGTTTTGGTTTCGGCAACAAAAATACCGGTCAAATAAGCTTTCAGATCCAGCAATTCGCTGCCGACCAAGAAGATATCAAAGACGTTGCGGTACAGCACAAATGTCGATGACTCTCCAGCAATGTATTTTTCACGCACCAGCCGCGCCCAGGTCGGCAACTCGACTGGGTTGTTTGCGACTTGCCCCATGACACTTGCTTGCGATGACACTGGCATTAAAGGGTCTTGCCCGAGCCAGCGGCCACGCTGGCTGCTGCAGCCTGTGCCCGCTTCATTTCTTCAAGTTGCGCGCGTGCGGTAACTGCACCAGCAGTGCGGTTCAGGGTCTTAAGTCTGGCATCCAGATCGGACTCCTGCAACTCTTTGCCCAATCGGGCCTCTGCCACCCGGCCCTTGATATGGTCGCGCACGCCTGCCAGTGCCTGGACTTCGGCGTCAATCGACAAACCATCCAATGATTCCTGAATGCTCAAGCGTGCTTCGGCGCTTTGAAACTTGGCGATCATGCGATCCTTTTCGGCCTTGAGACGGTCGATCTCGCCCTTCATATCCAGGAGCGCCGCTTTGGCTTCCTCTGCGTCTTTCTCTGCTTCGGCGTAGTCGCTCTCCAGCGCCACCAGGTCTTCCGACAGCGCATTTTTCTTTTGAATCAGCACCATGGCCAAATCGTCCTGATTGGTTGCCATGGCCGCATTCAATTGCGTAGCGGTTTTGGCCAGTTCGGCGCGGGCTGATTGCAGGCGACCTTCGACGTCGAGCTTGCGGGCAATGATGCGCCCCGAAGCGGCCTTCAACTTGCCGTACTTTTCAATCATCGATTGAATCGAATTCTGATACGCAATTTCGGGGTGTTCCTTCTCGATATCGGTCACCCACAAGGACAAAAAGCCAGTCCACAGGTTCCATAAACGTCCGGTGATTGCGTTGTTTGCCATGATCATTCACTCCTTCATTAAAGACACGTAATTACGGTTTGACGCTCATTGTCCCTGCCGCCCCGTGCCGACGGTACCTGCAGTTCGGCGTGCAGACGAAATTGGTGTTACGCGGGCCTGAGCTTGAGGCTCGACAAGCCCGTTGCCAGAACCATTGTGGTCATGATCAGACGCGATACCAAACGCTGCCTCAACGTCAAAATTAACTTCCTCTGCTGCGCGCAACTTGGACATGGATTCCTCCAACATGCTGCTGAGACTACCCACGTTGGGCGCTGTCATGACCATTTGATAGACCTCCTCCATGCGCACGGGCATCGAGACGAGCACTGCCTCCAGTGCACTGCGCCGAATGTCCATGCGTTGTTGGCGCGCCAATGCCTCTTCATACTCTTGTGTGGCGCGCACCAACTGTTGCTCATCAGCCGGTGCCAGACCGCCCTGTGACAGGCGCTGGCGCAAGGTCAGCAATTTGCGCTCAGC
>CAIQBN010000294.1 GCA_903870065.1 uncultured beta proteobacterium
CTAAGAAAATAGTATGTCGCACTGTAGGGCACGACCTGCGCGAGTTCGCAACCGTCAACATCAAGTTTCGAGACCTTCGCGTCATCAAGGTAAATGTTGTGCCACGGCGCGGTGATGGCCTTTAGCCCCACCATTGCTCTCAGCTCATTGAGTCTGGCAAGACCGGTAGCACTGTTTTCCATAAGGAGCAGCCTGCCACCGGGTTTCAGGTAGCCGCATAGTGCCCTTATGGCCGATTGCTGCTGTTCCCAACTGGCAAGATTGATGACCATCCTTTCGGTGAATACGAGGTCAAAGTACTTATCGATTGCGGGAGGATGGGTAATATCGCCGGTGGAGAAAGTAACGCAATGGGGAAAGTCCATCGATGCTGCGAGTTGTTGGGCAGCTTTAACCATCTCGGGCGAAAAATCATAGGCTTTCACTGTGATATCGAAACGCCTTGACATTTCTAGGGCTGTGATGCCGTTGCCACAGCCGAATTCCATAACTTCGAGGCCATCGCTGAAAAACTTCGAGAGCGCTTCGATTTCGATAGACTTGGCAATCAAATCGTTGCTACCCGCCTTTTCTTGCAGTTGTGCTCGCGTATTCCAGAAGCTCAGTACATCAGAGGTCATATTTTGTCACCAAGAGATTAGTTAGTCGTTGTATGCCACTCCCATCGCAGGTTGTGGCGCATTTGCGGGAAATTTCCGTGTAGTTGGCGAGGATGTAATGCAACGCGGATGTTAATGCTTCAGCTAATTCCAGCAGCGGGGCGGCGACTGACGGTACGACCACCGCCATTCCGTCCGCATGCAGGGCTTTACTGCTTTCAATTTGATTTTCTGCGAGCACAAGCACAATGGCAGGCAAGCCCAAGCAGCACCGTTCCCACGATGTGCTGCCCGCAGCACCAATGGCCAGATCACTGTCGGCCATGCGCTGGGCCATATCATTGACATTGACCACCACTTCTGTGTGCCAGGGCATTTGGGCTGCCAGTTCCCGGACGTTTGCTAGCCAGGGTGCGGTCAGACCCATGACGACGGTAATGTGGCAGTCAGTTGGCAGCGCGCAGGTTTTGAGGGCTTTCAGCACTTGCCCGGTGGCGTTGGGTTGATCGACACCACCCATGGTGATAAGTAACTCGCGCAAGGCAGGCCGCGCATAGCGGCTCTGCAGGCTGTAAGGGCGCAAGGCGGCAAACTCGGGGCGTAACAGTGCGTAATGCGGGCCGGTGAGCACTTGGCAGTGTGTGGGCACCAGACCCGCATAGTCTTGCGGCTGGCGGCCCAGGTTTTGGTCCAGCAGCAGGTCGCAGCCGTGCGGGCGGTCGGCCAGGTCGTCAATGACCAGCAGTTTTTTGTACTGGGGTCGCAAAGCAGATTCCCAGCGCTGGTCCAGGGCGTAGTGGTCCACCACCAGCCAGTCGGGTTGCATGGTTTCAAGCACAGCGGCGGTGACTTTTGCGTCGGCTTGCCAGGTGTCGCCCAGCCAAGCTGCATGGGCGGGCTCTGACGGCTGGTGCGGCTGCGTGGACTGCGACGTGGGTGCAATGGTTTTTATAGCTGCTTGCGCTTTATTTACGGGGGCTACAAGGCTATTTACTTTGTAACCGCGTTGGTGAATGGCGCCAATGAGGTTGCCGGGATGCGCCCGGCTGATGAAGTGGCATTGCGCGCCTTGCGCCCGCAGAGCGTCAGCCAAAGTCAGGCAGCGCATGACGTGACCACTGCCCATTTGCAGCGATGCATCGGCGCGGAAGGCGATTTTCATCGAATAGTTAGTTCAATCGCTTGAAACCGCCATGACAAACCGGACCCTTGAGCAAGCTCAACACATCACGCCCCTCTTCACATTGCTGAATGAGGCCAAATATCGGGTCAAGCGCCTCAAAGAAGCCAGCCACAACATCTGGCGTATGTTCGGTGCAAACGTAAACACTGTTGCCTGCCAAGTAACCTTTGCCCAACATCTCTTGCGTGATGAGGGTCTTGTAAGCGAGGGCGTTGGCACTGTCGAAGGTGAAGCCTGTTAGTGCTGCCAAGCCCCAATGATTGATTTTGAGGTCATGCTTGTCTGCAAGCTGCTGCCAGCCTTGGCGGATACCTAAACCCGTTTGGGTAATGGTTTCCCACGACTGGACACGCTCCATCACATCCAAAGTCTTCAGCGCTGCGGTTGGGCCGATACGTTCGGTCCAGAAGGTGCTGCTGATAAAGGTGCTTTGGGCTGCTTCCATGATTTCACGTTTGCCAATGGTGGCGGTAATGCCATAGCCATTGCCCAACGCTTTGCCAAACATGGCCATGTCGGGTTCAACACCGTATTTTTTGTGCAAACCGCCGAACGTTTCACGAAAGCCGGATGTGCATTCATCAAAGATCAGCACAATGCCACGGTCTGTAGCCAACTTGCGCACCTTGTGCAAGAAGTTGTCTTCTGGCCCCATATTGCGGACCACTTCCATTTTGATCGCGCCAATGTCGTGCGCACTGACCAAGGCTTCCAGCTCGGCAAAGTTGTTGTAGCTAAAAGGAAAGACTGTGCCTTTTAGGTTTCTTGGTACGCCATTGGGTTGCAGACCGGGCAGTAAATGACCGTCAAGACTTGCGTCATCGCCCAAGTTGGCCGACAAATACCAGTCGTGCCATCCGTGGTACCCGCATATAGCTACATTGTCTTTGCCACTTGCTGCGCGGGCAATGCGGATGGCAACGGCATTGGCTTCACCACCAGATCGGGCTAACCGGGCCATGTGCGCCCAAGGGTGCAGCTCAATCAGCTTTTCAGCCAAATAGACTTCTTCCGGGCAATTGAAGGTGGCCATGTTGCCTGCGTCAATGGTCTTGCGCACTGCGTCATCAACTTCCTGATTGCCGTAGCCCAAAATGTTGGTACCGATGCCCATGATGAACATGTCGGTGTATTCATTGCCATCCAGGTCCCACACTTTGCAGCCCTTGGACTTGCTGAAGTAGGCCGGCCACTGCTCGGGCAAAAACATTTCTGCCCGTTTGGAAAGCAACATGTTGCCACCCGGGATAACTTGCTTGGCACGTTTCCACAGTTTTTGACCGGTGCCCATAGTGGCTCCTTCGTTGCGGGTTGTGTTTTGGTTGGGCGAAAAAATCGCCGGCTCGTTTCGTTGTAATTCCAAAACCTGTTGCCAACTGAAGTGGATATCAGGAGAAAAGTGTTCAAAAACCTTAGACACCACTTCGTAATCAGCGGGGTCGTCAACCGTCCATCGCAAAGCGGAAAGATCTTCAGAGTGGGATATTCCTGCCCGCTTGAAATGTGCTGACTCACGCAGGTAAGGTGTGACATGTTCGTGGTCATACGCTTTACTGGTTTCAAGCGCAGCTTGTTGCAAGGCATTGAAGGTGAAGACTTCGATGTCTAGCCCATCTGGAAACGTTGGGGGCGATGTGTTGCTGAAATAATCCACGTCCGCCGCTACAAATTGCCTGATTACGTCGTCCACCAATGCCGGATCAACCAGAGGACAGTCGCCCGTGATTCGCACTACGTAGTCTGCCTGGGCAGACTTGGCTGCCTGGAGGTAACGGTCAAGTACATCGTTTTCACTGCCTCTGTAGCACTTGTAGCCAAGGGCGTTGACATGGTCAGCCAACAGCTGGTTACGGACGTCTGCCGACGTGGCTACCACGATTTCATTGATTTCCTTGGCGCGAGCCAAACGAGCCAACAGCACCCCGATCATGGGGACACCCCCAATGGGCTTCATTACCTTGTTAGGCAGGCGAGTTGAGCCCATGCGGGCCTGAACGACGGCTACGGTTTTCACAGTTTGCTCCATTGACTCGGATCAATCAAGTTTGAATCTATGGGCTGCGGCCAATTGGGAAAATTTAACAACGGTGGCCGGGCTGAACCAAGAATCTCGATAAGTTGTTGGCTGCTGTCAACACCGAGCACGACCTTATCAACATCTTCAACTCCCAAAACATACGCCAGACATGCTTGCAGAGGCGTCAGCCCAGTTTCAGCAAGCCAACGTTCCCACTCGATCCACACCGACTGCCAACGAGAAAATTTGGATGGTCGCCGATAAGAGCGCAACAGCAGCAACCCCTGCAAAAATGCGGAGCGAACATGCAACTCAACTCCGCGCGCCTTCAACCGCGACGCCCAGCCTGACTCAATCAACCGGCGATCCAAAATATTCAATGGCGCCTGCACCATATCAAAATCCATAGTGCGGGTTAGGCGGTCTAGCTGATGGGGTGCGTAAATAGAAACTCCAATTTTCTTGGCAAGACCTTGCGCCTTTATGTACTGAAGTGCATTGAATAATTGATCGCCAGTGTCGCCGAGCAATTGTTCAGGACGGTGTAGCAGCACACTATGCAACCGGTTGATGCCAAGACGAATCAGAGAACTCTCAACTTGGGAATACACCCAACCGGCTACATCAACACAATCCATTGGCACAGCTGATAGTTTGGTGACTACCTTCCATTCAAACACCCCGGCTTGTCCAAGCATGCTCTCGCTATCACCATACGCTATGGCGGTGTCCAGGGTGTCGATAGCTCGCGCGGACGCAATTTCCAATATCTTTTGCACCTCGTCAAACGGCACCCGCCCCGCTTGATTGGCGACACCGTAGTCCAAACCAAACTGAACTGTTCCAATTGCAATCTTCATGGCCCAAGGGCGAGCGATAGCGCAGAAACAACTCGATCCTGCTGCGCATCAGTCAGTGTCTGGTAGATTGGTAAGCTCATTGCCTCACGATAGTAAGCTTGGGCTTGGGGAAAATCCTCAGCTCTAAAGCCCATGCGTTCGTAGTACGGCTGGGTATGTACCGGAATGTAATGCAAATTAACGCCGATCCCTTGCACGCGCAATGATTCAAAAACCTGATGGTGACTCCTCTTGATCCTATTCAGTTGCAGACGAACGGGGTACAGATGCAAACCTGAGTAACTATCTGTGTGCTGCCATGGGATAGTGACAGGCATCGAGGCCAGTAGCTCTTCATAGCGACGGGCCAACTGGTGGCGGCGGGCAACGTATGCATCAAGGCGCATCATCTGACTAACACCGAGTGCGGCTTGAAGCTCGGTCATACGGTAGTTGTAGCCAAGTTCTATTTGCTGGTAATACCAAGGGCCATCGGCTTCATGGGTCATTTGAGCCGGGTCACGTGTGATGCCGTGGCTACGAAAGAGCGCCAATTTGTTAGCCAACTCAGCGCTGTTGGTCAGAGCCATGCCGCCTTCAGCCGTGGTAATGATCTTCACCGGATGGAAGCTAAAGACGGTGATGTCACTGTATTGGCAGTTGCCAATTGGCTCGCCCTTATATTTCCCCCCAATGGCGTGCGAGGCGTCTTCTAAGACCTTAAAACCATACCTTTGAGCCAATGCGTGAATGGCTTGCATGTCACAGGGCTGGCCGCACAAATGAACTGGCACCACAATCTTAGGCAGGCGACCGAACCTTTCTGCAGCAATGAGCTTTTGCTCCAACGCCTTCGGGCACATGTTGTAGGAATGTGGATCAATATCCACAAAATCCACTTTTGCGCCGCAGTACAGGCCGCAATTGGCTGAGGCGACGAAAGTGATGGGTGAAGTCCACAACCAATCGCCGGGGCCAACACCTAACGCCAAACAGGCAATGTGCAGCGCCGAAGTAGCACTGTTAACCGCCAGTGCATGCGTGGTGTTGCAATACCTGGAAACAGCTTCTTCAAACTTGGGAACCATGGGTCCCTGGGTCAAAAAGTCTGATTGCAGTACCGCTACTACGGCATCAATGTCGTCCTGGGTGATTTCTTGGCGGCCGTAGGGAATTTGTTGCATTAGATGCTCCCAATCTTCCCTCGATTGGCATCAATCCAAGCTTGGAGGTCGGCATCGCTCATCCATTCTGGGTTGTTGTCGCTAGCGTAGACAAAGTCCTCGGGCACCTTTTTGCCGTCTTTGATGCGAGCCGGGTCACTACTCCAATTGTTGATAACGGGCAGGATTTTGAAATGCTCAGGGTATTCATAGGTGTAATGAGCATCTTCGGCGCTGATCATTTGCTCATGGAGCTTTTCTCCGGGGCGAATGCCTACAACATCCTGCCTAGCATCAGGCGCAACCACTCGAGCAAGATCGGAAACTTTCATCGAGGGAATCTTTTTCACGTAAATTTCACCGCCCTCCATGTCTCCAAGGGCGTGCCAGACCAGTTCTACGCCTTCCTCAAGAGAAATCATGAAACGGGTCATTCGAGGGTCGGTAATGGGCAAGACACCTTTGTCTTTGATTGACATAAAGAACGGAATAACCGAACCACGCGAGCCCATGACGTTGCCATATCGCACCACTGAAAAACGGGTTACATGTCCACCAGAATATGAGTTGCCAGCTACAAAAAGCTTGTCTGAAGTCAGTTTTGTGGCTCCGTATAGGTTGATAGGGCTACTGGCTTTATCAGTTGACAGTGCCACCACACGCTTAATGCCTTTGTCAATGCAAGCGTCAATCAAATTCATAGCCCCGTTGACATTGGTCTTGACGCATTCAAATGGGTTGTATTCAGCGGTAGGCACAATTTTTGTTGCTGCAGCATGCACGACGTAGTCAACTCCATCTAGAGCGCGGTACAAACGCTCCCTATCGCGCACGTCACCAATGAAGAAGCGCACGCGTGGGTCACTCTCATATTTCTTGGCCATTTCCCACTGCTTCATTTCGTCGCGGGAGAAGATGATGATTTTTTTTGGGTTGTATCGTGACAGCGTCATCGGCACGAAGGTGTTACCGAATGAGCCGGTACCGCCGGTAATGAGGACAGTTTTGTTAGATAAC
>CAIQBN010000295.1 GCA_903870065.1 uncultured beta proteobacterium
AGGTGAAGACCCGCGCCGAGCCGCAGGCTGACGGTACCTATGCGATCACGGGGACCAAGATTTTCATTTCGTCCGGCGACCACGATCTGGCAGAAAACATTGTTCACATCGTGCTGGCCCGCCTACCCGGTGCGCCAGCCGGCACGCGGGGCATTTCACTGTTTGTGGTGCCCAAGTTTGCCGTGGGTGCGGATGGCACGGTGGGTGAACGCAATGGTGTTAACACCGGCTCGCTGGAGCACAAGATGGGCATCAGCGCCAACGCCACGGCTGTGTTGAACTTTGATGGTGCCATTGGCACGCTCATCGGTGAGCCCAACAAGGGGCTGGAGGCCATGTTCACGTTCATGAACACGGCCCGTATTGGCACCGCCATCCAGGGCGTGGCCCACGCGGAGTTGTCGTTTCAGGGGGCATTGCCCTACGCTCAGGAGCGCCGCTCGATGCGTGCGCTGTCCGGCAAAAAGGATCCCGATCATGTGGCCGACGCCCTGATCTGGCATCCCGATGTGCGGCGCATGTTGTTGACGCAAAAGGCGATCGCCGAGGGCGGCCGTGCCATGGTTTATGGCGCTGCGCAAATTGCCGACAAGATGTTCAACGCCGTCGTCGAGGGTGATCAGGCGAAGTACAAAAAGTTTGACGATGAGCTGGGTTTCTACACCCCCATCCTGAAAGGCTTTTTGACCGAGATGGGCCTGGAGGCTGCCAACCTGGGTATGCAGGTATTTGGAGGCCATGGCTACATCGGTGAGCACGGCATGGAGCAGATTGCCCGCGATGCGCGCATCTCGACGCTGTACGAGGGAACGACCGGCATCCAGGCGCTGGACCTGCTGGGGCGCAAGGTACTGCTCAATACCAAAGGAAAATGCGTGCGCGATTTCAGTGGCACCGTGCTGCGTTTTGCCAAGCCCTTCGCACTGCAGCGCACACCCATGGGCCAGCTGGCACGCACGCTGGTGCGTCGCACGGCGCAGTGGAACCTGCTGACCACGCTGATCATGCTGCGCGCATCCAAAGATCGCGAGCAGGTGGGATCAAGCAGCGTGGATTACCTGATGTACTCTGGCTTTGTGATGATGGCTTATTACTGGGCGCTGCAGGCTGCGAAGGCGACCGAATTGTTGGCCAGTGGCAAGGGAAAGGAGTCAAAAGACTTCTACACCGCCAAGATCCAGACGGCCGAGTTTTACTTTGCCCGCCTGTTGCCGCGGGCCGACAGCCACTACAGCGCTGCATTGGCGCCGACCAGTGCGGTGATGCAAATGCCGCAGGAGCTGTTTCAGATGGCGTGAGGCAGGGGAGGAGGCTAGGTGTATTTGGCCACCAGCCCTCGTGGAATATGCGCGGTCAGCTATCAATTCAGGAGTGATGTGGCTGCCCGCTGTCCACCGCCGCACGCCCAACGCACTCGCAATCACGCGCGGGTGGGCCAGTGGGGGCCAAACCCAAACTCTACAACCCGCGCCACCCTGAGCGCACGCTGCTCTACAAAACCATTGCCGACCACCACACCAAAGCCTTGTGTCCGTCAGGCCTTTCGCAAATACCTCAAATGCGGCATCTTCGCCCCGGCCTTTACAGGAATAAGCCAGGAAGTAGTCGTGCCTGCAATCGTCACACCATGCCCGGGCAAACCGAGCCAAATTGGGATTTGGTGGCACTGTCGGCACCCGACTTAGAGGTCGATCAGCGCACCAGTTGGTGATGGGTTGAGGCGGAGTTTCTGACTTGCCGATGGGTAGGCCTGCGCCCGCCGCACCCGTCGCACCCGTCGTATCGCTATGGGCTCTGCGACGCTGAATTTTCATAGTGAACCGCCAACGCGAGCAGGAAATCCAGGGTTTGCATGGGGTTCGAAGCCTGTGCCCGGGCGCGATACTTCGGCTCAGGCGGTTGAATGTCCTTATATGGATGCCTTATCCGTCTCAGTGTCACCCTTTTTTGATGCTGGATTCCGTTGGAATCACGGCCCACTCGCAAGCTGCCCTATCGACCGTGTGGGCGACGGCTCCGACCTCGCGTGGCGACGATGCCAATCAGACCCAGTGATACCAGCAAAAGAGTCATCGGCTCCGGAACCGTTATTACCTGAAAAGCCATGTCACTACCCTGAAGCATGTTCCAGGGTCCCAGGTGCGGGTTGCCGCCCAGGGGTAGCTGGGTATTCGCGCCGCCGTCAGTCTGCACTGCCCAGTCAAAGTTGTGTTGGTCGCTTTCGTGCCAGCCCCAGATCGAATACTCAGTTGCCACCCCTTGATCAACCGCCGCCCAGCGCTGTTTGGTCTGTGCCCACTGTGCCTGCAACCGTTCAGAGGTGTTTGCCAGTTTCAGCGCATCTTCGAGCGCAGCCATCGCCTTGACGACGGAGTCACGCAACGCGGGGCGGCGTGCCTCCAATGCGGTGTTGCCACTGAGCATGGCGGCAGACATGCCGCGGTGTACCTGGGTGAGTTGGATGACTTTGTTGAGGGCCACCAAAGGCGGTTCACCGCGCGCTTCTCTTTGCGCCGACGCAATGTCCGCAACCGCGCCCTTGAAGTAAAGCGTGGCTGGCAAGACCAGCATGAAAAGCGCAACCATTCCCAGGCCCAGAAATTTGTGCGACAGATTCAGTCGGTGCATCAGTGATATTTGAAACCCCCAATCTTGTTGCTATAGAACTCCCGAAATACTTAAGTGCTTCTGACATACTCTTCAAAACCCTGAATCGCAAGGGGTCGGCTGAAGAAATACCCCTGGAAGGCATGGCAGCTGGCACTGGACAAGAAGTCACGTTGCGCCTGCGTCTCCACACCTTCGGCAATCACGCCCAGGCCCAGGCTTTGCGCCAGCGCCACAATGGTCCTGGCGATGGCAGCGTCATTGGGGTCGACAAGAATGTTGCGTACGAAACTTTGGTCAATCTTGAGCTGATCCAGCGGCAGACGTTTCAAATAGGAAAGCGACGAATACCCCGTGCCAAAGTCATCCAGTGAAAACCCCACGCCCTTGGACTTGAGTGCGTACATCTTTTCCACGATAGCGTCCACGTCCGTTACCAACAGGCTCTCTGTCAGTTCCAGCTTCAGGCGCCTGGGAGACGCGCCTGAGCGCTCCAGTGCCCGTAACACCTGTTCCACAAAATCGGCCTCGTGAAACTGCTTGGCGCTGACGTTCACCGCCAATGTGAAGTCTGCAAACGTCGGTTGGCGTGCCCATGCGGCGAGCTGGTCACAGGCCGTGTTGAGAACCCAGTTACCCAAGCCCAAAATCAGGCCCGACTCTTCTGCGAGAGGGATGAAATCCGCCGGCGACACCATGCCCCGCTGCGGATGCAGCCAGCGCACCAAGGCTTCGGCACCCATCACCCGATTGCCCTCCGCCACCTGAGCCTGGTAGTGCAACAACAGCTGATTGCCCGCAATGGCTTCGCGCAAGGCAGCCTCCAGTGCGGCACGCTCCAAAATCACAGTCTGCATGACAGGATCAAAGAAGCTCAGCGCATTGCGGCCCTTTTCTTTGGACTTGTACATCGCCAGATCCGCCTGCTGGAACAGATCGTCAGCGGTGGCGTCATTGCCACGGTACAAAGTGGCCCCCACACTGGCGGTTGCGCGGTGTTCAATGGTGCCCAGCAAATAGGGCTCACTCAGTGCCAGGAGAATTTTTCTGCCCACAATTTCCGTCTGCGTCGCAGCCTCCTGCATGTCCAGATGCAAGCCACCCAACAGCACGACAAACTCGTCGCCGCCCAGGCGCGAAACGGTGTCACCCTCTCGCACACTGGTGCTTAAACGCCGCGCCGCCTGAACCAGCAGCATGTCACCCACTTCATGCCCTCTGGTGTCATTGAGCGTCTTGAAATGGTCCAGATCGATAAAGAGCACGGCTCCATAAAGGCCGCTGCGGCTACTGGCACCCATGCGTTGCCCCAGACGATCCATTAACAGGCGTCGATTGGGCAAGTCGGTCAGTGGATCGTAAAAAGCCAGTCTATGAATGGTTTCTTCGAACTTCTTGCGCTGAGTGATATCCGAGAAGGACACAACGTAGTTGGTTACCTGCCCGGCGTCATTGGTTACAGCCGTTACACGGATCCACTCCGGGTACTCTTCACCATTCTTGCGTCGACTCCAGATTTCGCCCTGCCAGGCCCTCTCTTGCGACAGGGATTTCCACATGGATTCAAACTCTTTCTCATCGTGCTTCCTCGACTTGAGAACAAAGGGGCTGTGGCCTATGATTTCATCGGTTCGGTAGCCTGTTATCTTGCTGAACGACTGATTGGCGTTAAGGGTCTTGCCCTTTCCGTCGGTGACCACAATGCCATCATCCGTTTCGAATGCGATGGCTGCAATTCTCAGCTCTGCCTCAGAACGGCGGCGCTGCGTGATATCGCGTGCAAATGCGTTGAACTCAACCCCGCGCAGGGTTGTAATGGAAGAAATTGCCAACTCAATCGGGAACTCATGCCCATCGCGGTGCAGTCCGTCAACCTCTACGCGCGTGTTCAGCACAGGACCTTGCCCGGTTGCGAGGAAGTGTTTCAGTCCCCGAAGATGCTTTTCACGAAATCTTTCGGGGATGATCGTTTCATGCAGCATGCGTCCAATGGCTTCATCCCTGGTCCAACCAAAAATCGTTTGGGCAGGTTGATTCCAGCCCGATATGCGTCCGCCATCGTCCATTTGGATGACCGCGTCCAATGCTGAGTTGACAATGGCTTGCAGCCGCACTTCGCCTTCTCGCTGTGCAACCAGTAGCCTGCTAAAGCCATCTGCCATCTGATTGAAGCTGTCACCCACCTGGGCAATCTCGTCACGGGTGGCCAGCTGCATGCGCTGGGACAGATCCCCAGAGGCAAACCGGGTTGCCGCCCTTGCCAATGTGGCAATGCTTTCGGTCGTCGAATAGTAGATACCCGCAAACAGGTACAAGGCAATGGAAAGCGTTGTCAACGCAATGCCTACGCTCCAGGAGAGTTCCACCTTGGCAGTGTCCAGTCGTGCCTGAATGAGTGCGCCGGCGGTGGGCAACAGGGTGGCAAACAGCACCGCGTAACCCTCGTCGATTACGGAGGTAGCCATTGTGAAATAGTCACCGGGGTTGGTTTCGAATTTTCCGGCCAGGATTTCTGCCTGCACCCGGTCGAGAAGCCCTGGCAGTGCACCGTTGAATTGGGTAAACGCAGAATCCAGCGGCAGACGAATGGCCGGGTTATGGCTTGCAGTTTCTGCAAGATTCGTCACCAGCCTTTGATTGACCGCGTTAAGCTCAGTCAACAACGCATGCATTTGCAATGTTTGGCTGGGCGAGCTGGCTTTTCTGGCGAGAATGGCTGTCCCCAGGCCACGTATCTGGGCGATTTGTTCCAGAGCTTCGGGAAGTTCATGGATGGCCGTGTCAAGCAGGTAGTGGGCATCGATAGCAGGGTCCAGCGACAAGCCACTGACATCAGCAATGTGACGCCGAAAGACTTCCACCGTTTTGATCAACTCGGTGTGCGCCTTGAAATTCTCGGAAACAGAAAGGCGCAGACCATTGGTCTGCAAAGCAGCCCAGCCAGATTGGATCGTATGCCAGTCGCCCCCAAGCGTCGCATAGGACGAAGCGCCCGCAGCGATTGTCTTTAGTTGTTCATTGATTTGCGCATCGAGGCTGGCGACGTGATCGCGCATGGATGCTTCACCGCCGAGCAATCCCCCCGACAATCCGCGATGCATCTGCAGAAATTGCCCGACTTTAGTGACGGGGACAATGAAAGCGATGCCGTTAATTTCTTCGTGCGAAGCGGCAATGACACGGCTCAGATGGCGGTAAAGACTAGCACCCACTGCCGCGACGGCCACCACGTAAATGATGGCCAGAATCATGAATTTCTGCGGTATGCGCAGCCGGTTCATGAGCCGTATCGATGGCGCAATACCAAGCTTCATCGGTCCTCCAGCTCAAACAGCCCGTGGTTCCTGCTCGGAAAAAAGATCACGCTAACACATTTCAGCGTGAACCGCCACATACTGCCACCACACCTATCCCCGGCACGTGGGCCTCCACTGTGGGATGACTATATTGATGCGCAGATGGATGACGGGGCGCAAACCGAGCCAAATTGGGATTTGGTGGGACAACCGGTACCCGACCTTGAGGGCGATCGCGCATCAGTTAGTGTATGGCCTTATATGGATGCCTTATATGGATG
>CAIQBN010000296.1 GCA_903870065.1 uncultured beta proteobacterium
CAGAGCACAGAGCACAGAGCACAGAGCACAGAGCCTGCGGCCTTGCAAGCAAGCGCGCATGCTGTGAACTCTCAATGATCAAATTCTCCGGCCCACGGATAAGGCGTTTCAACCACATGGGACAAAGTATCGCAGTTTGGAATCCCGCTGAGTTCGCTTGAAACATTCGATTCACAGCCCAAGCTGCCAGGTTCATCGCCAGGTTTTGTATTCAGGAGCACGATGCTTGGTGCTCGGAGTTTACTGGGCGCAGAACCGCTTTGCAACGATTCGAGATCGCCGCTATGCTCTGTTTCCACTTGACAGGCGGTCGGCTTCGTAATCGGCGGCCGGTTGTGCTGCTAGATCCCAATCCGGCTTGATTCCCCCCGCATTCGCACCCCGTCATCCATTTGCGCATCACCACAGTCGTCCCACAGCGGTGGCCCGCTAGTATCAGCGCCAATGGCCGGTTTGGATTTACCAAATCTCTAGCTTGTACTACCGGTATGCGTCTTTTGCGGTAGTAGAAATGCACACTCCATTGCGCTGTGCTGGTGTCCGCAGCTTCACTTTGTGTGTCCATTGCTGGGGTACGACACTCTCTGCGGGTGCCTATCGACCATACCCCTTAGTCTTTCAAGACATCGAAGTTCAAGACTCTTGCCTTAAATAGGCTAGCTCTATCATGGGGTGCAATGGGGTGCAATGGGGTGTCATGGGGGTCATGGGTCATGGGGTTGACAAAAAGTGCTCAATCGGTTACATTACTACCTGTGCCGAGTTACCAGTTGAATTGCAGGGCACGTTAAATATTCTTGCTAAAGCGACCAAGCCCGCTTTGGCGATTTCGAGCAACTTGTGATTCTTTACAGGCTGTTCGAGACAGACGAAGTGGGTTTTTTTATTGGTTTTTCGAATTGGTCTTACCCAAGACCGTCGCCGGATTTGATCGACATCTTGCCGGGGCGACTCATAAATGCATGGCTAAAGCGGCGGCTCTCCGACCTATTGCATTGATAGACGGAAGCCATTCTTGGTAATGACTTTTGGAGAGCTATTTAATGAACTGCAAACACTTGCACCACAAGCGTCCACGACGCTGATCACCTAAACGAGCGATTTAGCTTTCACCGCGGCAGCGGAACTGCGCCCAATTCGGGGTCTGGGTTCTTGCCGTGGCTGGGGGAACTCATGCCTGCAACTTCCCGATGAGGTCTGCAAGTCGGGGTTCGTCCGGTGAAGCTTTTCGCGGCTTTCACTCATCCATCAAAGGAGAAAAACCCGTGTAAACACTCCGCTTGCGTGCGTTGGCGCCGCTGCAAGAACTCGTAATCCTAGCTTAACTGTCGCGCATCTATTGCCACTTTTGTCCCAAATCGTCTGCATTGGCCCGTAACAAAAAAAGGAGAGCCTTCATGAAAGTGTTTTACCGCCCTGAACAGGTAGCCACCTCGGATCTGCCGTCGCCATCCGCACTGAAGCCCAAACTGGTGGTGGCAGACTGGCTGGCTGATCCAGGCATCAATGCCGAGATTTGCTCGTTTGAACCCGCCGACACCAAAACCCTTTGCTTGGCCCACGATGCCGCCTATGTGCGCGGCATCTTCTCCGGCCGCTGCGAGAACGGCTTTGGCAACACCAACACCGACGTGGCGCTCTCACTGCCATTCACCACTGGATCCATGGTCGCCGCAGCCCAACACGCCGTCTTGCACCATGAAGTGGTGTGTTCGCCTACCAGTGGCTTTCATCATGCTGAGTACGCAGACGCGATGGGTTACTGCACCTTCAATGGGCTGATGGTGGCCGCGCTGGCGCTCAAACATGCAGGTCTGGTCGACTACGTTGGGATCATTGACTGTGATGCCCACTACGGAAACGGCACCGACCACATCATCAAGAAGCTCAACATCAACTGGATCGAGCATCTCACCATGGGCAAGCACTTCAGCGGGTCAGACGATGCACAAGGGGGCCGGTTTGAAGCTTGGTTGGACCAAGCCATAGACCACTGTAGGGACTGTGACCTGGTGCTCTACCAGGCCGGTGCCGACCCGCACATCGATGACCCTCTGGGCGGCATCCTGAGCACCGAGCAAATGAGCTGGCGTGATCGACGGGTGTTTGAACAGCTTGGTCATCTGCCGCTGGTCTGGAATTTGGCAGGTGGCTACCAAGTGACCGGCGGCGACACCGAAGCCCAAAGACGTGAACCCATCCTGGCGCTGCACCGCGAAACCGCTCGCCTTCACGCCGCCATCTTTGGTTGAGTCGATCCATCTTTTGTTTCGCTTTTTGGAG
>CAIQBN010000297.1 GCA_903870065.1 uncultured beta proteobacterium
CAACTGAAACGGCTCCGTCCAACGGGTCTAGTAGGGTCTGAAGTTGCCGTTTCCACCGCGGAAAACTGCGCGTGGCGGCTGTGAAGCAATGGCCAGCGGCGCCGCACGGCGTGTCGGGCGGGCTGAATTGGGGCCGGCGATCGACCGGGTTCGCTCGACCCGGTCGACCACACCAGTATTGAAAAATCCTACGGACGCCTGGAGCAGTTCCGCTTGCGCGGTGAGTTCCTCGCTGGTCGACGCCAATTGCTCCGATGCGGCCGCATTTTGTTGTGTGGCCTTGGACAACTGACCCATTGCCCCACCAATCTGGACCACCGACTCGCTTTGTTCGGCGCTGGCCGCTGCAATTTCCTGTACCAACTCGGATGTCTTTTGGATGCTGGGCACGATTTCATCGAGTAGTTGACCGGCGCGCTCTGCCGTGCTGACGCTGGCTACCGCCAACTCACCAATCTCTTTGGCCGCCTGCTGGCTTCGCTCTGCAAGCTTGCGCACTTCGGCTGCAACCACCGCAAAGCCTTTGCCATGCTCGCCGGCCCGGGCCGCTTCAATGGCTGCGTTGAGCGCCAGCAAGTTGGTCTGGTAGGCGATGTCGTTGACGATGCCGATCCGGGCGGCAATCTGCTTCATGGCCACAACCGTCTGTGAGACCGCGCCTCCGCCGTCCTTTGCTTCCTGACTGGCTTTGCTGGCCATGCCATCCGTAACGCGGGCATTGTCGCTGTTCTGGGTCACCGAGCTAGACATGGTTTGCATCTGGGCGCTGGTTTCCTCCACGCTGGCGGCTTGTTCGCTGGCGGCCTGACTCAAGGCCTGCGCAGTGGCATTCACCTGGCCGGCGGCGCCAGTGAGGGCGTCGGCTGCCGCCCGCACTTCAGTTAAGACCCGCGTGAGATTGGCAACCGTGACATTGGCATTTTCTTTGACCTTGCCAAAAAGTCCGGCGTAGTCGGGCTCAATTCGATGGGTCAAATCCCCTGCAGCCAGCGCATCGAGCAATGCCGACACATCGGTCAGGCCCCGCTCTGTTGTCGCCATGAGGCGATTGAGGTCCACCGTCAGCGCAGCAAAGAAACCGGTCTTGCCTTGGGCATTCATCCGCTTGCCGAAGTCACCGCGAGCCGCCGCCTGCACCACCTCGTTGACATCCCTCTCGGCGGCAAGTTGATCGGTTACATCGCTCCACTGTCCAACGGTGCCCAGGCGCTCGCCGGCAATTCCCAACACCGCAGTAGTCGTCAGGTTGTACATCCGTCCGCCCAATTCCAATTGACTTTGCGCGGTACCCGACAAGTTGCGCAGCCGCTGCAGGGCTGCCACAGGATCGGAATAAAAATTGCCAACGCTGGTGCCCACAATCTTCTCGGGGTCAAATCCGGCGATTGACTTGCGAAACGCATTCTGGTCCCGCAACAGCACATCTTTCATCGCCCGGTTGACATACAAAATTGTCCCTTGATCATTGGCAATTCGCACCGGCAAGGTCACGTTATCCAGCGCAATCCGAATGCGGTGATTGAAGTCCGCCTGGCGCAATGCATCCTGTAGGTTGTCACGCACTGCATCCATCTGCTGGTTCAAAATTGCTTTGTCGCCCAGCTGGGGTTGCAAACTTAGCGAAAAGTCATGCTGCGCGTATTGGCCTATCAGGTGAGTCACTTGCATCAGGCCTTCATTTTGCGCCGCCACCAAGGCATTGATTTCATTGGCAAGGGCCGCAAAGTCGCCCGGCAGGTCCTGCGTGTCAATGCGCGCAGCCATGCGGCCCGCTTGCTGCTCGCGGGCCAACGTTTGAATGGAGACAATGACGCCGCGGATACGCTGGCTCAGGATTTGCATGGAGGCCAGCAGACTGTCCTGATCTTTGGCATGCAGCTGCACTTCGGTATTGAGCCGGCCTTGTGTAACATCACGGACCAGTTGGACCGCCACTGCAGGGTCCCCGCCGAGCCGAGCCAGAATGTTTTGAACCAGCATGCCCCCGGCCACCAGGAGCAGCGCACTGGCGACACCAATGACCGACCAATCCCACAACAAGGCCTGGCGGCCATGCGCCACTGCCGCGTTCTTGGTGGCGTCCGAAATGGCCTGGATGGAGTCGCCAAATTTTTCCATGCTGCCTTCGAGCAGCTTGAACTGCGCATCAAAGCGGGGCCATGCAGCCGCGCCTTCGTTCTTGCCGGTCAGCGCGGCTTGCACCGTGGCGCGTGCAGCGCTCTCGAACGCACTCGCTTCGCTGCGCAATGGGTTCAACTGGGCATTCACAGTGGGCAGGTTCTGGTCAGCAACAAACTTGATCTGTTTATGAAAGCTCTGCAGGTGTTCGCTCAATTCCCCTTCCATCGCCTTGCGCTCTGCGTCAGAAGGTTTTCCGTCAGCACCCAGGCGCAACGCGTTCAGCACGTCACCGCGTATGGCGTCATGCATCATGTCGGCCTGCATTTGCGCCCGCAGCACATCCGTCAAACGGTTGGCCTGTTCGCCAAATTCGGCCTGCACATGGGTGTTGTAAACCCCCATCCCTCCCACCACCAGCAGGGCAGCCAATGCCCCCGTCAGCAGCCAATACAGTCGAGCCTTCAATGTCATGGTGAAAAACGCTTTCAATGGATGGTCGGGTTACGGAATTTTTGGCTCGATTTTGGCCGCAATGGTTATTGTCGGCTGGACACAACAACCGTAGCATCTCATGAGCAACTGACAAACGATAAGATTGCACTCCCTGGCCCGCAACGGCTTCGACCCACCCAAAAAATGTTCCAGCCAACCAGCTCCCACTGCCCACCCTATCCTGCGCAAGCCAGCTCATGAATCACATCGCCCAGTCCCCAACCCCAGAACCCTGCGCATGACCCACCCGGACTCCGACCCGATGTATGGACCGACAACTGGCCTTGCGAAAGACCCCGGTCGGGCCGCGACGGTAACGCGCCCGAGTGTCAACTTTATGCTCACACATCCAGCGCATTGGCTGGCGCTGGGATTTGGTTCTGGACTCTCCCGCATTGCGCCCGGGACTGCCGGTACCCTGTGGGCGTGGATTGCCTTCATTGCCCTGGCGCCCTGGATGAATGAGGTTCGCTGGGCCGCATTGATCGCCGTATCCCTTCCCCTTGGCTGGTGGGCCTGCAGCGTAACCGCTCGCAACATGGGAGTACTTGACCCGGGCAGCATCGTGTGGGACGAAGTTGTGGCTTTCTGGATCGTGCTGTGGTTGATCATGCCCACCGGCTTGGTCGGGCAGGTACTGGCCTTTGGTCTTTTTCGTTTTTTTGATGCAGTCAAGCCCGGCCCCGTGGGTTGGGCCGATGCCCTTTACCATCACCTGGACCCCTCCAAGGACGGTGCATCCTGGCGCAAGGCCGGATTCGGTATCATGCTCGATGACATCGTGGCCGCCGGTTGCACGGTGCTGGTGATCGCACTGTGGCGTCTTGGCCTGGCGTAACAAACGCGACCTACTCGACCTACTCCTGGCGACAGCTTTCTTGGCGACTCCTTTTCAAATCAGGGTATTTGTATGGGCTACAGAAAATTTCTTTTAGTTTGCGTATGTGCTGTCCTGCTGGCAACACAGTCGCTGGTTGCCACTGCACAAACCTCGGGCGTGGGCTTTGTCAAGACGGTCACGGGCGACGCCTGGGTCACGACGACAGGCCAGCGTGTCAAGGCAACACCAGGGACTGCGATCTCCATCGGCAGCCAGCTCAAGACAGCGCCAAGTGCTGCGCTGGGAATCACCTTCAAAGACAACACGGTCATGTCCTTCGGCCCCGACACCGAGCTGACGGTGGACGAATACCTGTATGCGCCCGCACAAGGGCAGCTCCAACTGACAACCCGTTTGGCGCGCGGTAGCCTGAACTATGTGTCGGGCGTGATTGCCAAACTCAAACCCGACGCAGTTCAGGTCAAGACGCCTACCGGCATCATTGGCGTGCGCGGCACGCAGTTTGTCGTGCGCGTGGAGGAGGCACAATGAAAATAGCAGCCATCACATTGGCCCTTGTGGTGGGCCTGGCCGCGGTCATGACCGGGTGTGCAAGTCCTGCGCCTACGCCAAAACCACCGCAATCTTATGTGGCCCTGCTGCCCAGTCCCGACGGCACCATTGGCAAAGTCGTGGTGCAGGGGCCGCATGGCGAGCAGGCGCTCACCGTGGCGCAACAGGGTGTTTTTCTGGATGGCAGTGCGGCGCCGTTTGATGTATCGGCAGGCAAGCTCCAACGCGACTTTGGCGCCGCCATGGCGGCGCGCCCGCCCCTGCCCGAACATTTCATGCTGTATTTCATCAGCGGCGGCTCGGAGCTGACCCAAGAATCGCGCGATCTGGTGCCGCGCATCATTGAGCGGGCGCTGGCGCGCCAATCGGTTGACATGTCAGTCATCGGTCACACCGACACCCAGGGCACCGCCGATACAAATGAGGCGCTGGCCCTTAAACGTGCCATTGCCATTGCTGAACAGCTGCGTGGCATGGGCCTGGCCGACGCCGTCATGGCAATCGAGTCACACGGTGAACGCAACCTGCTGGTGCCCACACCCGATGACACCGCCGAGCCGGGTAACCGGCGGGTGGAGATTACGCTGCGCTAGCCTATTTGTCTGTCATTACGATCAAATCATCACTCGCACCCTGGAGTAAGCGTTTAAGGTGCAGCGCAACCAACGGGTCGTTAGAGTGCCGTTGCGCGAGTGTTTCAAACGCAGCTACGATAGCGGCGCTGCCATGGTCTACGCCGGCTCGCAACATCTGCATCGCCGCAGCATAGTCCGCTGCTGGGCAGCAGACTTCAGCATCCAGAGTTGCCTCGGGTGCAAAAACCTGCAGCGGCTGCACTTTGCCCTTGAGCAGCAAGCGCCCGACTTCGCGCACGGCGATGCCGCTGCAACCGTCCAGAATGGCCTGCGAAACACAGACCCGGGTGCCCAGATGTTTGTTGACACTCTCCAGGCGCGCGGCGGTGTTGATCGGGTCGCCAAGTGCGCGGTAGTCAAACAAGGCCTTGCCACCAAAATTGCCAACAATGACCTCACCCGTATGCACGCCAATGCGGGTCAAACCCCAATTGACGCCGCTGGCCTGCATGCGCCGGGAGTAGCTGGTGGCAAATGCGTCCATCTCCAGGGCACAGTCCATGGCCCGCTGGCGGTGGTCCGCTTGTGGCACCGGTGCCGAAAACAGCACCACCACAGCGTCGCCGACAAACCGGTCCAGCGTGCCTTCGTGTTTGAACACAATGACGAGCATGGCCTCCAAATAGTCGTTGAGCAAGGCCACGACCTGCCCGGGGTCGCTCGCTTCCATCAAGGGCGTAAAACCAACCAGATCGGTGAACACAAAACTGCAAGTCTGACGTTTGCCACCCAAATGCAGTTGATCTGGATGTGCCACCAGGTGGGCGACACGGTTGGGGGATACGTAACGCGAGAACGCAGTGCGCAGCCAACGCTGTTGGCGTTCCGTGGCCCAATGATGAAATCCACTTGTCAAGCCGAATACAAGCACCATGGCCCATGCCGGGTTACTGGCATCGAGCAACCAGCCGTGCGCCACAAATGCATACCAGGCGCCACCGCCCGTGAACGCCAGCACGGCCATCAGCGCAACTGCCCCCCATCGTGCTGATGCGCTCAATCCGACAATACCCAGCCCGATTGACCCCAGCGCCAACACCATGAACTCCAAGGGGATTGCCCAGTTCGGTCGCTGCACGTGCTGGTCGGTCACCATTTGCTCCAGCGCCTGCGCATGCGCCAATACGCCGGGCATGCTGTAGCCCATCGGGCTGGGGCGAAAGTCCATGAGCCCGGCCGCCGAACTTCCAACCAGAACGATATGGCCACGAAGCGCGTCTCCTGGAACCTCGCCGCTGAGCACCGCCTGCGCCGAAACAATGCGCTGCGGCTCTTCCAGGGTGTAATGCAGCCAGATCTCACCCTGCGCGTTGGTCGGCACTGTGTAATTGCCGATTCGCAAATTCTGAATTCCGCCGATTTCGCTGCGAACCAGGTAATTGCGAGCCCCTTGCGCAACCCGCAAGGCTTCAGCAGTCAGACTGGGAATTAGTTCATTTCCAACACCCAACAGCAAAGGCACGCGGCGCACGACACCATCCCGATCCGGGGCCGCGTTGAGCGCACCCACGCCGCTGGCCTGCGCCAGCAATACCGGCAATGGCGGGACCACCGCACCAAAGCCCTGCACCGCCTTGGCCGCCCCATCCTGCCCTGACACGACCACGCGATAGGGTGGCAGGGCAGCGGCCACGGGAGGGTCGCCACCCGCAGCCAAGCCAGTATTGCGCAACAAATTGCTACCCAACACCACAGGAGTACCCTTCAGACTGTGCGCAAGTATGGTGTCGGGATCGGGCAGTGCAGCTGACAGGGCATTGAACTCGGGATTGCGCCACACCTTGGCCATGGCTGCCGGAGCGGTCCGGTCAGGCTCGCTCAGCAGCACATCAAAGGCGACGACCAACACCCCCGCATCCGCCAGACGGTCCACCAGGTCAGCGACCCGTGTGCGTGGCCATGGCCATTGGCCCACAGCTTTTAATGATTCCTCATCAATATCCACAATGCGAACTGCTACCGGCGTGTAGGGTCGGGGTTGCCAACGCGCGAACTGGTCAAACTGGGCCAGCCTTAACTGGTCTACGACCAGCGGTTCGGCCATCCATAGAGCCAGCGCACCAACGGTAACCGCCACAACGCATACCAGCTTCCAAAGCGTGTCAACAGCTGGCGGCAATCGGCCTGTCACTTGTTTGATGTCTTCGCTCACAGCAAACAACAGACGGTTCGAGGGCACACGGAATCAAAAAATATCTTTAACATAGCAGTTCTTTGACGCATAGCGTTGGGCATCAGTGATCGACCATTTTGCAGCATCCGGCTTGTCGCCACCGGGGGGTGGACAAAACCGGCAATTACAAAAACAAATCCAAGGAGCCGTCCGGCATGGCACTCTCAACCGTCAACCGCATCATCACCCTCTTTGACGATGCGCTCCAGGCGTTATCCGCTTCGATCACCATGGCACAGACGGAGCGAATGGGCATTTTGGTGCACCACACCATGGAGGCGAAGACACGGGCTTATCACACGGCAGGCCATGTGTTCAACATGTGCGAGGACATGAACCCGCGCCAAGTGCTGGCCGCTTTGTTTCATGACATTGTGTATTTTCAATTGGATGGCGGATTTCCAGCGCTCTGTCGCCCCTTGCTGGAGGGCGTAACCCGCACCGAAGGGGATGGTTTGGTGCTGCAGGCGATCACCGCGCAGGACGATATGGTGGCGCTGTGTGCAGCGGTGTTCGGCTTTACCCCCGGCCAGGTGCTGCCGCTGTATTGCGGCATGAATGAATTCCTGAGTGCCGTGGTCGCCGCACGACTGCTGCAACCGCACCTGAAGCCACTTGACCTACTGGGCGTGGTTGCCTGCATCGAGTCCACCATTCCTTTTGGCAAGCCCGATGACCAGGGCAACACGGCGCTGGAACGCCTCGCGATGCGGATAGAGCAACAATACGACTTGCTGAAACCTGGCAGCGCCAGGGAGATGATTCGGTCCGATGTCGACCACATGGTGTGGGATGCCGTGAAAATCGCGAACCGAGATGTCAGTAGCTTTGCGGTCGCCGAGCCGGGAATTTTCTTGTCCAGCACCTGGTTGCTGATCGAAGAGTCCAATGCCCCGCTCAAAGACGCCGGCATGTACAACCTCCAAGAGTACCGCCATGGCCTTGTCCGCATGGACGGTTTTTTGCGGGCGCTCGATCCGGACCATGTTTTCCACCAATTCAAGGGTCTGCCAACGGATGCTGATATGGACAGCTTGCGGGCAGTGGCCAGCGGCAACATCAGTTTCGCCTGTGATTTCCTGGGCGCAAAAATCACCTCCATCGCTATGATTGAAGCCCTGGCGCTTTGCACCGGAACCGATGGCCCCATCTCAATGTTCCTGGGCGATATTCGCAGCACCTACGGGCGCCCGGATCGTGTAGATGCCTTTTTACCGCAAGCTCCCAACACCCAGGTGCTCAACCCGGATTTGCTGCGGGTATTCGAAAAAGGACGCACACAAGAGTCTTCCAACGACCTCACCACCTCCCCCATCACTGCATTTGTCTACCGCTATATGGGTCACGCCGGAACCCAACAAGCGCTGCACAACGCACGCGACATGTTTAAGGGAGTCATCACGCCATTGGCCTTCTTGCGCACCTTGAACCGCAGCATGGTGAGCGACATCGTGCATGCCAGTGCAGGCATTGCACCCTCTCGGCGCGATGCATTGCATACGCTGGCACAACTGCTGTAGTCCGGAATTCCAAAGTTATTTTTGAAAATATGCCCTGTAGCCCTCTAGAAATATGCACATAGCGCTATCTAATCAATAGCATTTTTCAAAAACGACCTGACTCTTGATTGAAATCAGCCAAAGGTAAAAGCCGACAGCGTAGTTTCCAGAACCCGGTCCGAGAACACCTTGCGCCCCGCGTCGGAACCTGCGGCACCAGCAACAGTCATCAGCGGTATCAAGTGCTCTTCAGCACGCGGCGGATGGCACAGTCGGGCACCGGGGGCCTGCTCCCAGTTCGTCAGGAGGCGATCTCGCTCTTGCGGACTGGACTCAACGGCCTGGGTCAACCAATCATCGAACCCATCGGACACCGGTCCAAACTGCGGATTTCCGTAGGCGCGCATATTGTGAAAGCTCATGCCACTGCCAATGATCAGCACGTCCTGCTCACGCAAGCCCTGCAACGCACGGCCGACCTCCAGATGCCTTGCGGGATCCAGCGAATGGTGCAGCGAGAGTTGCACGACCGGAATGTTGGCCTGGGGAAAAATAAGCTTGAGCGGAATGAACATGCCGTGGTCAAAGCCACGCTGCCCATCCGTGGCGCTTGGAATTGCGGCAGCAGAAAGGGTCTGCACAATCTGGTCCGCCAAAGCGGGGGCACCCGGCGCGGGGTATTTCAATTCGTAGGTATGGGGCGGAAAGCCGTAGTAGTCATAAATGAGGTCTGGCTTTATGCCGCTTGTCACGGCCATATGGGGCTCCAGCCAGTGTGCTGACACCATCACAATGGCCTTGGGCTTGCGCGGCAGGGTGGAGCCCAAATTTCTTAAAAAATCCGCCATTCGGTTCCACGCGTCCGGTGGGTTCCAATCCATGAAAAAACAGGGCCCGCCGCCGTGGGGAATAAACCAGGTTGGCATTTTTTCACGGAGGCTTGCTGTTGTGGCTGACATGTTCTGGTTTCCTTTGAGTTTGGTCCGTGACTTGCCCAAAGTTTAGTGGCTGCCTACAGGCGTACGCACAACAGCCCTTCCAAGGCGGAACTGCCTTCGCTGCGGCAGTTCCTGTGGACCAAGGTCCGGCTATTCGTTGTGTTCTTGGCGAAAGCTTTGGACCATGCTGATGGCACCAAAAAGACACTTTGCCTCGCACTTTTTGCACCCGGTGCAGCACTCCAAGTTGCCGGTCACCGCCGACTTGATCCAGCCGCGGGGCTCAAGGCTGAGCAAATGCCAAGGACAGGCAGCAACACACCGACCG
>CAIQBN010000298.1 GCA_903870065.1 uncultured beta proteobacterium
ACCCACAGGTCAACCGCGCTGTGGCAAGACCTGTTTTTTACGCGCTCCGTTCGGGATGCCGAAATCAAAGCCCGTGAAAAGGCGGAAGAAATCATTGATTTCCTGGGCCTGCAGCACCACCGTGATGCATTTGTGGCCGGACTGCCCTATGGTGTTCGCAAGGTGGTTGAGTTGGCGCGTGCACTGTGCACCGAGCCCCGGCTACTCTTGCTCGATGAGCCCTCCAGCGGTCTGAATGTAGAAGAGACTGACGACATGGCATTCTGGATTCAGGACATCAAACATGAGCTGGGCATCACTGTTCTCATGGTGGAACATGACATGTCGCTGGTATCCAAGGTGTCAGACCGGGTGCTGGCCATGAACCAGGGGGAAATGCTGGCAATGGGAACGCCGCGCGAAGTTCAGACCGACCCCGGAGTCATTGAAGCGTATCTTGGATCAATCGATGATGTGTCATCGCTGAGAAGACAGTCCAGTGCCACCCTACAGCCGGCCGAACCCATGGGGGAGCGCTATCCATGAGCACCCTGCCACCTCCCATCAGTGACTTGCCGGTTCTCAAACTCCTCAACGTCGAGAGTGCCTATGGTCCAATCAAGGCCATTCGCGGCGTCAGCCTGCAAGTGCGGCGCAGCGAAATCGCCACGGTACTTGGCTCCAATGGTGCGGGCAAGACGACGATCCTGAAGACCATTTCCGGCATCATCGATCCGCGCAAGGGCTCAATCGAATTCAAGGGTGATGACATCACCGCGCGTGACCCGGCGTTTATTGTTCAGCAGGGATTAAGTCATGTGCCCGAGGGGCGTGAAGTCTTTCCGCTCCTCAGTGTGCATGACAACCTTTTAATGGGCGCCTACACCCGCCATGATCGTGATGGTGTGGCGCGGGATATGCAGACTGTCTTTGGATACTTCCCTATTTTGCGCGAGCGTGCCACGCAGGACGCCGGTTTGCTGTCTGGCGGCCAGCAGCAAATGCTGTCCATCTCGCGCGCGCTGATGGCAAACCCTGACCTGATATTGCTGGATGAGCCCAGCCTGGGACTTTCGCCCAAGCTCACCAAGGAAATTTTTGAAATTGTGGTGCGCATCAACCGCGAGCGGGGCACCACAATATTGCTGGTTGAACAAAACGCCAATATGGCACTCAATGCCTCGGACTATGGCTATGTGCTGGAGAATGGTCGTATCGTCATGGAAGACACTTGCGCCCACCTGCGCGAAAAGGACGACATCAAAGAGTTCTATCTGGGCCTGAAGGAAGACGGCGTGCGCGGCGAGCGGCGCTGGAAGAAGAAGAAAACATGGAGATAGAAATGAACGCAGCGCCACGTCATCCGTTGCCCGCGATTTCCCCGCTGCCGGCGCGTGCACTGCCTGCGTGGGCGACGGCAGGAGAAACAGTCGCATGAGCCAGCTTTGGGATACCTCCAGCATCAAGCCCTGCCGGGACATCGTCATGGCCGGAGAGACCATTCCTGCGATGTTCTGGAACGCGGTGGACCGACGGGGGCCAACCGTCTGGTTGCGACAAAAACACCTCGGCCTGTGGCGCAGCTGGACCTGGAACCAAACGGGCGAGGCGGTGCGCGAAATAGCCGGCGGGCTGATGAGCCTTGGTTTCGCACCAGGTGATTGCGCATCCATTCTGGCCAATACCGTTGTTGAATGGGTCTGGGCCGACCTGGCAATCCTGTCCTGTGGAGGTGTTTCCAACGGGGTTTATCCCACGGACGCCGCATCCCAACTGCAATATCTCTGCGAAGACTCGCGTACGACCGTGCTGTTTGTGGAAGACGACGAACAACTCGACAAGGCGCTGGAAGTGCGCGGGCAGTTGCCCGGCTTGCGCAAAATTGTGGTGTTTAACATGGAGGGTCTGCGCGAACTCAACGACCCCGGCGTGCTCAGCCTCAGCGCCCTGCGGGCTCTGGGGCGGGATTTCTTGCAGAAGCAACCCGATGCAGTCGCGCAGCGGATCGCACTGTGCAAACCCGAAGACCTGGCGATTTTGGTTTATACGTCGGGCACCACCGGCAAACCCAAGGGTGCCATGCATTTGCATCAGGGGCTTGTTTTCACCGTGCGGGGCTACAACACGCTTGTTGCCCAGGATGAAACCGATGAACGCATGTGTTTCCTGCCGCTTTGCCATATCGCTGAACGCATGGGCGGAGAGTACTTTGCGCTCTACACCGGTGCCAAACTCAATTTTGTCGAAAATCCGGAAACCATTCCCGAAAACGTGCGGGAAATTGCGCCGACGGTGTTTACGGCAGTGCCGCGGGTATGGGAAAAGTTCTATTCCGGGGTGATGATTGCGCTCAAGGAAGCGGGTGTGGTGCAGCAGGCCACCTATGGCTGGGGTATTGGCATTGGCACCGCCATCGCTAACCGTGTTCTGGCTGGCGAGCCAGTTGGCGCCTGGCTCAAACTGCAATTCACACTGGCCCAGTGGTTGGTGCTCAACAACGTGCGCAAGCTCATCGGCATCCACCGCGCGCGCTTCCTGGTCACCGGTGCAGCGCCCATATCGCCCGATCTGGTGCGCTGGTACATGGCCCTGGGGCTGCCGATGCTTGAGGTGTGGGGCATGACGGAGACCTGTGGTGCGTCAACCGGCGTACCGGCTGAGAAGATGAAGCCGGGCTCCATCGGTCCGGCAGCCACTTACAACGAGGTTAGGTTGGACCCTGTCACCAGCGAGATTTTGGTCCGGGGAAAGAATGTATTCGCTGGCTACCTGAACCTGCCGGAAAAGACCGCCGAGACCATCGACCGAGACGGCTGGTTGCATACCGGCGATGTGGGCGTGGTTGATTCGGATGGCTACTTTCGTATCACCGACCGGATGAAAGACATCATCATCACGGCCGGCGGCAAAAACATCACGCCAAGCGAGCTGGAAAATGACTTGAAATTTTCCCCTTACATCACCGACGCGGTGGTGATTGGTGACAAGCGACCCTACTTGGTGGTGATCATCATGATTGACCAGGAAAATGTTGAAAAGTTTGCACAGGACGCGGATGTTCCGTTTAGCAACTACGCCTCGCTGACCCGCGCGCCGGAAGTGCAGGCCCTCATCCAGAGCGAACTTGACAGGGTGAACCTGAAATTCGCCCGTGTGGAACAAATCAAGAAATTCTTCTTGCTCGAAACCCAATTGACCGCCGAAGACGAGGAACTCACCCCGACCATGAAGCTCAAACGCAAATTGGTCGAACAGAAATATGCGCCTCAAATTGAGGCAATGTACGGCTGAACGCTCTAGCCCAACGCCAACCCTAGCCCCTTTCCCACCACCCCAAGGAGACTTTAAAATGAGACATAAATCAGCCCTAGCCCTCGCCGTATCTGCGTTAGTAGCTACAACTTCAATAGCGAACCAACAGGGCGTCAGCAAAACTGAAATTCTGGTGGGCAGTATCCAGGATCTGTCAGGCCCGCTGGCTGGATATGGCAAACAACTGCGCAACGGCATGCAGTTGCGCGCCGAGGAAGCCAACGAGCAAGGTGGCATACATGGCCGCAAAATCAAGCTGGTGGTCGAAGACGACGGTTATGACCCCAAGAAATCGGTTCTGGCGGCGCAAAAACTGGTCAACCAGGACAAAATATTTATCATGGCGGGTCACTTGGGTACGGCCCAAAACCTGGCGGCAATGCCGGTCCAGTTTGAAAAGAATGTGGTGAATCTTTTCCCACTGACCGCGGCACGCGAAATGTATGAGCCTTATCACCGCCTGAAGTATTCGTTTGCGGTTCCCTACTATGACCAAATCCGGCTGGCACTGCCAAAAATGGTCAAGGAAAAGAATATCAAAAAGGTGTGCACCATTTATCAGGACGATGACTTTGGCCTGGAAGTGCAGCGCGGCACCGAAGCGGGGCTAAAGACAATCAACATGGATGTAGCGGAGAAAACCACCTTCAAACGCGGCGCGACCGATTTTTCATCGCAAGTGGCCAAAATGAAGGCGGCCGGCTGCGAACTGGTGGTACTGGGCTCCATCATCCGCGAGACCATTGGGACCATCGGCGAGTCGCGCAAGACCGGATTCAGCCCGGTGTTCCTGGGTTCGAGCGCAGCCTACACCGATCTGATTCACAAATTGGGTGGCAAGGCGATGGACGGACTCTATGCCACCATGACCGTTGCCAACCCCTACCTGGATGACGCGTCACCAGCCATCCGTTTCTGGGCTGCCAAGTACAAGACCAAGTACAACGAAGACCCCGCCGTGTTCTCGGTGTATGGCTATTTGGTCATGGACTCCTTTATTGCAGCGGCCCAAAAGGTCGGGCCCAACCTGACATCTGACAACTTCGTCAAAACAATGGACACCATGAGTTTCACCGACCCGCTTTTTGGCGGCGCACCGTCCTCTTACTCTGCAACCAAACGTCTGGGCAGCGACGCCTCACGTCTGTCGCAAATTCAAGACGGCAAGTGGAAAGTCTTGTCCGACTACATTAGTAGCGCATCCGTAGCTGCTGAGGCGGCTCCGGCCAAGACACCAGCCAAGAAGTAGCGCTGGACATTTAAGGGGCAATTGATGATTGCACGGGTTCTTGGATGGCTTGTTACAGCGGTCGCGTTGGTGGCCTGCGGCGGGGGCGCAGGCAGCCCGTCTGCACCGCCGACAGTTCAAAAGTTGGTGGGCGAGGTCTTTTTCGCGCCATCCGAGATCCCGACCGCCGAACTGCGCTCCACCATCGGCTATTCGGGATACCCGGCAACATCGGGCGCCATCCAGAATGCGGGCAAACAGAACATTCTTGACTTGCTGTTCCTGTTACCGGCAGGCGACGAGCTGCACGGGCGGCCCCGCACCACCCTGTCTACTGATGCTGAGCCCAGGCTCATACAGTACGCAGCCACCAACAAATCGCTCTTGGTGCCGGGCATACGTGTTCTGGTTGCCGATGAAATTTACTGGAACCCAGTTGCGCCAGGCGACGGTGTCGAGGCGCTGCAACTGCAACTCAATGCGCTCGGCGCAGCGATTGCCTTGGTGCGCAAACACATTCCACAGGCATCGGTCGGAATCACGGTGACGCCGTATGCAGCCATTGGCAAGCCCAAC
>CAIQBN010000299.1 GCA_903870065.1 uncultured beta proteobacterium
ACGGCGTCGGACGCGGGTCCCCGATTGACGAGATCCCCCAAAACATACAGCGTATCCCTGCTCGGGGAGTAACCGATGGTGTCGAGTAAGCGTTGCAGTGCGCGGTCGCAGCCCTGGATATCGCCGATCAGGTAAAGTGCCATGTCTTCATTCTCGCTTGGGTTTCATGGAATTTCTTTTGATCGTGGTGCTTACGCTCCTCAATGGCGCTTTTGCCATGTCGGAGTTGGCACTGACTGCCAGCCGCAAGGTGCGCCTGCAAAATTTGGCAGATGCTGGCGACAAGGGTGCATTGGCTGCACTGGCGCTGTTGGAGAATCCCACCCAGTTTTTGTCGTCCGTGCAGGTTGGCATTACCTCCATTGGCATGCTCAACGGTATCGTTGGTGAAGCGGCATTCAGCGATGGTCTGTCGCAGTGGTTTCAGGTCAATCTGGCGGTATCCCATCGACTCGCGGAATTCTCTGCCACGGCTCTGGTGGTCACAGTGATCACGTTTGTGACGATTCTCTTTGGGGAACTGGTTCCCAAGCGAATCGGACAGCTGTACCCGGAGACGGTAGCCCGTATTGTCTCGCGCCCGATGACCTGGATGGCCGTGGCGGCAAAACCCTTTGTCAGGCTGCTGTCGGTATGCACCCACAGCATGTTGCGCCTGCTACGAATTGACACATCCGATAACCGTGCAGTGACGGAGGCAGAAATATCTGCAAGCCTCGAGGAGGGTGTCGATGCGGGCATCATTGAGCAGCATGAACACCAGATGGTGCGCAACGTGTTTGATCTGGACCATCGCACGCTGCCGTCCATGATGCTGCCGCGCGCCGACATTGAATGGATGGACGCCTCCGCGACGATTGCTCAGTGTTTGGCGCAGGCAAGCGCTGGCGGTGGTCGTGGCGCTCATTCTTGGTATCCCGTTTGTCGGGGATCATTAGATCAAGTGATGGGTATTGTGAGCGTGGCACGCCTGTTGGAATTAAGTGAGCAACATCGATCCAGTGTCGAATCGGTTACCGAGCCTGCGGCATTTGTTCCAGAAACTCTGAGCGGAATGGAATTGATTGAGCAGTTTCGGAACAAATCGGCACGCATGGTCTTTGTTGTGGATGAGTATGGTGTGGTTCAGGGGTTGCTGACTCCGCATGACTTGCTGGAAGCCATTACAGGTGAGTTGAAGCCGGACTCTCAAACGCAGGCCTGGGCAACGCACCTGTCCGATGGCAGCTGGGCATTAGACGGCCTGATGCCGGTTGGTGAGTTGAAAGCGCGGCTCGATATTGACGAGTTGCCGCAAGAAGAACGCGGCCGTTACAACACCCTGGCCGGTCTGTTGATGGCGGTGTCTGGCCATTTGCCGGTTGTCGGCGAGTCAATCGACTGCGGGCAATGGAAGTTTGATGTCACAGCACTCGATGGCAAGCGTATTGACAAAGTCGTGGCGCACAGCCTGGAGCGCCATCTTGGTTGATGGCCGCCGGTGCACCCTGGAGCAAGATCATTAGCTGCGACCTGTCATGCGGTAGGCCGCCTGTCCCACCAGCTCGTGAAGCACCAGTTGCCACTTGTTGACACCTTCTCGCAGGGAGTATTCAGTCCACGGCGTGCTCGGCCCGGTACGAAAATCCACAGGGTAAGCGGTCACGTTCCACCCGACCTTGGCAAAAACCGCAAGAGAACGCGGCATATGCCAGGCCGAAGTCACCAACAGCCAGCGTTGGCGTATGTCCACGCCCGGCAATTGGGCAGTCAGGACCGCATTTTCGTAGGTCGTTCGTGAGGATGCCTCATATTCGACCTGCTTGCCGGCCATTGCGACGTTGTCAAACAGGACCTGCGCCCGTTGTGCCTCGGTTGGCCCGTGCCCTATCAGCGCACCCTCGCCCCCCGTGTAAAGGACACGCAAGTGCGGGTTTTTGTGACGTGCAATCACGGGAGCAATGATCCGCTCGGCTGCATCATTGAACAGTGGTTGTGTATGCGCTTGCGCGACGTACCCCATTTCCGTAGCGCCGCCCAGAACAACCATGCCAACGTAGCCCGTCAGATCGGCCTGCGGAGGTATCTCGGCGCTTTGGTTTTCTAACTCCCGCAAGATGAGGTCAGGGACCGGTTGCCAACCCATTACGAGCAACCCGGCCAAGGCTACACTGATCAGGTTGCGACTCAGCATGTTTCGGTTGCGTAACAGCAATGCCAGACTGAGCAATGTCACGATCCATGTGAGGGGCTGGGTCAGAAGGGCGACGATTTTTGACAGAAAAAACACGGCGTGGACAGTCCAAGGGGAAAGGCTAACGAACCAAATGCAGAGCCAGACATTAGCCTCAACATTTCGATCAAAATGATTGGGCTTTCTGCATTTTTGATGGGCGCTATCAGTAAATATAGCCGTAATTACTTGTGACGGTTTTCAGCAACGCAGTCGGGTTGCATCAAAGCCGAATTACCAACTTTAGTCTTTGGAGGATCGCTATGCCAGAAACACCGCACAGCCTGATTGCGTTTTGCCGGGAACAGGGCCGTGTTTGCCCTATGCCGAAGAGCTGGAATACGCTCTTCGAGATGCTGCCCAACCGAAAGCGCACTGCGCTGGGTTGGGAGCCTGCTTTGCCCCTCATCCTGGAAGCCTGGGACCACACGCCCGCACCGTTGAAGACACTGCGGTTGGCTGAGCACATTGAGTGGGCTGCGGCCCACGGTGCAATCGAGCAGGTTGGCAACTTTCTCAGGACACTTCCGCAGGCCGAGTGGCTGTATGCGGTCTGATATTGACGGATTCAGGAAAGGTTGGTGGCAAACGGCGTTTGCTGGCCTGTTCGTAGGCATATGCCATTGCAATAAGAGGGCCCTCGGCCCAGGCACCCGCAACAAACGACATTCCGCACGGCAACCCGTGTACCGTTCCGCACGGAACGGTAATGTGAGGGTAGCCCGCCACCGCCGCCGGCGAACAAAAACTACTGCCGTATGAATCTCCATTGATGAAATCGGTAAGCCAAGCCGGGCCACCGGTTGGCGCTAACAATGCGTCAAGGCGGTGCTCCTTCAGGACTTGATCAATTCCCTCCTCCCGGGAATAACGCAAATTATTGGCGAGCGCGTCCAAGTATTCATTTTGATCGAGTCCGCCCTTGGCCTGGGCATTGATGAAATGTTCCTGTCCAAAGAAAGGCATTTCTTGCGCCTGGTGCCGCTCGTTGAAAGCAATGAGGTCGGCCAAGGTCTTGATTGGGGATTGCGGACCATAGTTGTCAAAAAATGCCGTCATGCCGGCCTTCAATTCGTACAGTAGAACTGTCAGCTCGGACTCGGCGTACTTACCTGTGTTCGGAACTTCCGGTACTTCAATTAGCGTGGCGCCCTGGTCCCTGAGTATTGGGAATTGCGACTCGACCAATGCTGCGACACGGTCACCCGACGCCGAGAGCTGGCTGCGCACAATGCCGATGCGTTTTCCGCGTAAGCCGTTGTGGTCCAGAAATCGGGTGTAGTCGCTGCGCTTCTGATTGGCCAGTTCGGTAGCGGGGTCACTTTGATCGCGACCTGCCATGGCAGAGAGCAAAACCGCTGCATCCGCCACACACCGCGCCATCGGGCCGGCAGTGTCCTGCGAGTGTGAGATCGGGATGATTCCCGTGCGACTGATCAATCCGACAGTGGGTTTGATCCCGACCAGGCTTGCAACAGCGCTTGGTGAGGTGATAGACCCGTCTGTTTCGGTGCCAACAGCAATCGCTGCGAGATTGGCTGCGATACTCGCGCCAGAACCGGAACTTGACCCGCTGGTATTGCGATCGAGTGCATAGGGATTGCGCGTCAGGCCACCCCGCGCACTCCAGCCACTCGTCGATCGTGAGGAGCGCATGTTGGCCCACTCTGACAGGTTGGTTTTTCCCAATATGACGGCGCCCGCATCACGCAATTTGGCCACCAAAAAAGCGTCGCGTGGGGGCTTTATACCCAGCAAAGCGAGCGATCCAGCGGTGGTTTGCATCAGGTCCCCCGTGGCAATGTTGTCCTTGATCAGGATGGGAATGCCATGCAGCGGACCTCGCGGGCCCTTGATGAGTCGTTCTGCGTCCAGTTGCGCCGCTATGGAAGTTGCCTGCGGGTTGATCTCGATGACCGAGTTTAGGAGCGGCCCGGCCCGGTCAATGGCGGCAATGCGCGTTAAGTAAAGGCGCACCAATTGTTGCGCGTTAATATGACCGGCGTGCATTGCTGCCTGCAATTGCACGACCGATTTTTCACTGACATCCCAGGTTTCGGCTGCGGACACCGCATTCGAGTTTACCGTTGCACCCGCTGCCACGAGTGCCACTTCCATAAATTCACGCCGATGCATCACCTTGCCCCCCAATTTGCTGGACATTGGAGGGTACCAGCGTTTAGTGCGTTGGTTGCTGTTCGAACGGCAAAGACATATTGCGAAGGTCGCGCCGGGTCTCAACCAAGATCAGGGGCCTTGTGTCAACAGAAACGGCAACAACGCGTTCGCGGGGTTGGTGGGTTGGCTTTGGCTCTGCGGCGATGGCCGCCTGTGCGCTGGCTACTTTATCGGCGTCAGAGTTGACCCACTGCAGCCCCGAGTGCGTTGCAACATCCATCAATGCTGCCATTGGTAATACATAGGCAGTGACTTTAGGCATGCGGTCAGGGGGCGTTGTAACGCCTGGACTAGCGGTCACACCGGCAGCGCCTAATGGCTCAGCAACAGACGCGGCAGGGGTTGGTGCGGGCACATAGCTTGTCGCGGCGGGCACCAGGCTCGGGGCAGCAGCTTGTTGTGTGGCAGACTGTGTCGGGATGCGCAAGTCGGGACGCTCCTCGCGTTCACTGCGCTCACCGCGCGGGGCACGCTCACGGCCTTGGCGATCGCGGCCACGGCGGGGCTCACCGCTTTCACCACGCGGCGCTGCTGGCAGGGTGGGTGCTTCACCATTGGCACCCTGTTCGGCTGATGCACCCGAGCCAGTGTTTTCAGCATCGGCAAAACCGAGTTGGCTCTGTCGCGTGTCGCCACCGCTTGGTGTGCGTGCTTCGCTATCCTGGCGCCCTGCGCGGGCGCCGCGCCCTGCGCGGCCGGAGCGACCTTCTCGCGGCTCCCGATTCTGGCCTTCGCTGTTAGTCCGGCCGTCCGGATTGTTATCGGCCGTTGATGCTCCTTCGGTACGGACATCCGAGCGCGGTTCATTGCGATCAACGGCTTCGCTGCGTTCGCTGCCTCGTCCACCACGACCACCTCTCTCACCGCGGTTAGAACGGTCCGGTCGTTGTTCGTTGCGGACTTGATCAACCGCACCGTGGTCTGCAACGGCGGCTTGCAGGTTTGATTCTGATGGCTGTGGCCTACCTTCAGCATCGAAACGCTCACGCTGTGCGCCGCCTTGGCGTTCGCCGCCGCGTCCACCGCGACCGCCGCGTCCGCGTCCTTCACCACGCGGGGGCCGACCACCTTCGCTGCGGGGTTCATTGCGGCCTTCGCCAGGTCTTGCGTTTGATCGATTGGCGTCACGTCCAGTGGTGCGGCCATCTCGGGTATCGCGTCCGTCCATATGCCCTTGAGTGGGCTTTTCCACGGGTTTGGCTGGAGTGGCGGCGGGTGGCTCAGCGCTGAACAGATTTTTTAACCAACCGAAGAACCCCTTTTCAACGGCAACTGGTGCAGTTGGCGTGACTGCTGCAGGCTGTGCAACCGGGCTGGTTGGGGCTGCCGGCTTGGGTGCCACGACAGGTGCCGGTGCATCGGGCAGTACACCCTTGATGATGGGTGTTTGTTTGTTGGTCGGCTCCTGTGAGCGCCGGGTCACACCGGTCGGGTCTTCAATCTCGTCAGCCATCTTGTAGCTGGCTTCGATGTTATCCAGGCGGGGGTCGTCGTGCTTGAGGCGCTCCAGGCGGTAGTTGGGTGTCTCCAGCGTCTTGTTTGGCACCAGCAGCACGTTGATCCGCTGCTTTAGTTCAATTTTTGCGATCTCCGAGCGCTTTTCGTTGAGCAGGAAGGACGCTACATCGACCGGCACTTGGCACAGCACGGAAGCAGTGCTGTCCTTGAGCGACTCTTCCTGGATGATGCGCAGGATCTGTAGGGCGCTGGACTCCGTGTCACGGATGTGTCCGGAGCCGCCGCAGCGTGGGCATGGAATCGAAGCACCTTCAGACAGGGCCGGGCGCAGGCGTTGACGGCTCATTTCCATCAGACCGAACTTGCTGATCGTGCCAAACTGCACACGGGCACGGTCCTGGCGCAGCGCATCACGTAGTCGGTTTTCAACTTCGCGGCGATTGCGCGATTCTTCCATGTCGATAAAGTCGATCACGATCAGACCGCCCAAATCGCGCAGGCGCATCTGGCGGGCCACTTCGTCTGCCGCTTCCAGGTTGGTGCGGGTTGCGGTTTCTTCGATGTCACCACCCTTGATGGCGCGGGCCGAGTTGACGTCCACGGAAACCAAAGCTTCGGTGTGGTCGATCACGATTGCGCCGCCAGAGGGCAGTTGTACCGTGCGGGCATAGGCCGATTCGATCTGGTGTTCGATCTGGAAGCGGCTGAACAATGGTGCATCGTCCCGGTAGCGCTTCACACGCGCTGCATGCTCGGGCATGACGTGGGCCATGAACTGCTGAGCCTGTTCATATACATCGTCGGTGTCGATCAAGATGTCGCCAATGTCGTGGTTGAAGTAGTCACGGATGGCGCGGATCACCAGGCTGGACTCTTGGTAAATCAGGTAAGCACCCTTGCCACCCTTGGCCGCTCCGTCGATGGCAGTCCATAGTTTTAAGAGGTAGTTCAGGTCCCACTGCAGTTCGGGCGCAGTGCGGCCAATGCCAGCAGTGCGCGCAATGATGGACATACCGTTGGGGTATTCCAACTGATCGAGAGCTTCTTTCAGTTCGGCGCGGTCTTCCCCCTCGATGCGACGGCTGACGCCACCACCACGGGGGTTGTTAGGCATCAGGACGACATAACGGCCCGCAAGTGACACAATGGTGGTCAAGGCAGCGCCTTTGTTGCCGCGCTCTTCTTTTTCGACCTGGACTAGCAGTTCCTGGCCTTCCTTGATGGCCTCCTGGATGCGGGCTTGGCTGGCCGATACACCCTGTTGGAAATACATCTTCGAGATTTCCTTAAACGGCAGAAAGCCGTGCCGGTCTTCGCCGTAGTCGACAAAACAGGCTTCTAGCGAGGGCTCGACGCGCGTGACGATGGCCTTGTAGATGTTGCCCTTGCGTTGCTCGCGCCCTTCAATTTCGATTTCGTAGTCGAGGAGTTTTTGTCCGTCGACAATGGCCAGGCGGCGTTCTTCAGCCTGCGTAGCGTTAATAAGCATCCGTTTCATGGA
>CAIQBN010000300.1 GCA_903870065.1 uncultured beta proteobacterium
AGGGTCGAGGTGGAGCGGAACACCTTGGGGTCCAGAAAGTCGTCATCCACCCTGCGGTAAATCACATCCACCCGGCGCGGGCCACGGGTGGTACGCATGTAGACAAAGTTGTCCTTGACGAACAGGTCTTGCCCTTCGACCAATTCCACGCCCATTTGCTGCGCCAGGAACGCGTGCTCAAAATACGCGCTGTTGTACATGCCGGGCGTCAGCACCACCACGGTGGGCTCGGCGGTGGTGGCCGGGCTGCTGGCGCGCAAAGTTTCCAGCAAAAGGTCGGGGTAGTGCGCAATGGGGGCCACCCGGTGGGCGCTGAACAGATCGGGGAAGAGACGCATCATCATTTTGCGGTCTTCCAGCATGTACGAGACGCCGCTGGGCACACGCAGATTGTCTTCCAGCACGTAATACTCGCCCTTGCCGTTGGCATCTGGCGCGCGCACGATGTCGATGCCCGAGATTTGCGAATAGATGTTGTTGGTCACATCCACACCCATCATTTCGGGACGGAACTGGGCGTTGTTCTCGATCTGCTCGCGGGGCACGATGCCGGCCTTGATGATTTCCTGATCGTGGTACACGTCGTAGATGAAACGATTCAGTGCCGTCACCCTTTGCACCAGCCCTTTTTCCATGCTGGACCACTCATGCGCCGGAATGATGCGGGGTATCAGATCAAACGGGATCAGGCGCTCGGTACCTGCACCGTCTTCGTCCTTCTCGCCATACACCGCAAAGGTGATGCCGACGCGGCGAAAAATCATTTCAGCCTCCTCGCGCCGTTTGGCCATCATGTCACCGGGTTGGCGTGCCAGCCACGCGTCGTAAATCTTGTAGTGGTCTCTGACCTGTTCACCCTTGCTAAAAAAAGCATAAGGCAATTGGGTGTACATCTCATCGAACTTCTGCATAACCTCTCTCCTGTAACCTTTCCAGCGAAGCCGTAGTGCGGCTTCGCCCTCCTACACAACTTAGCAAGGATCGCGCCACACACTGCGTCCAGCACCAGCACCAATAGTGACACATCACGCACCACTATGGCACACGGTGATGCCAATAACGTTGGCTTTGCAAGCGCAGACATGCACCATCCTGGGGTAGCCAAGACTGCCAGGTGAACGCACCACAGTGGGGCGAATCCACCATCGAGATATTGCGTTCCTGCAGGCGCGCCCTGACATCGGGTACAGGATGTCCAAAGCGGTTTCGATAACCAGTCTGCACGATGCCAACCCGTGGCGCAACCGCGTCAAGAAATGCTGCGCTGCTGCTGGTCTTGCTGCCATGGTGCGCAACCAATAACACGTCAGATTTCAGGGCGGCAGCCCCACTTGCCACCAGCCGTGCCTCCTGGGGCTGCTCAATATCTCCCGCCAACAGGGCGGTTCGCACGCCGTTTGAAATACGCAAGACGCACGACATGGTGTTGGACTTGGCCGCTGCGTCGTAGTCGGCAGACTGCGGGTGCAGGATGTTAAAGTGCACAGCATCCCACTCCCAGTGTTGACCGGCCACACATCGCCGCACCGGACGTAAACCCTGCAAGGGGTTGCCCGCCTCAATGGAACTGAGCAGTTCAGCCTGGGGCTGCATGGCCAACACGGCGCTTGCGCCACCAATATGGTCCATGTCCCGGTGGCTCAGCACC
>CAIQBN010000301.1 GCA_903870065.1 uncultured beta proteobacterium
CACCCCTCAAGGAGCTGTGGTTGCAGGATTCCTGGATTTGGTTGTTCCTGCCGAGCAATTGTTGCCTGCGGCATATCAAGTGGCGGATCAATTGAAAAAGCTCAACATGACGGCCCACCGAAATACCAAGCTCAAAGTCCGAAGGGATTTGCTCGACGCACTGGATGCCGCTATTGCGATTGACAGGACAGTCAGTCTGACTTGAAACCCAAGAGTTCCGGCCGGACTTGCTTGTCCCGCACCCCTATCGTAGACGCGTACTCAAAGGGAACACACCGTACATCGGCCGGGAATCTGGCAGCAAGTCCTGATTGCAAGACACTGGTTGCAAGAATAATTGCGCGATGTTTGCTTAGCCGCTACAGTCATTCCATTCGTTGGTTTAACAGATAAAACAACCGTAGGATTGCCTTGCCCTGGTTCCCAAAATTTTTTGGTGCAATGGACCGTGGTCTATCCAAACACGGCTGGTCGAAGCGCGGCTGAACCCTATGCGCAAGACTTTTTTATATCGCCTGCTCAAAAAGCCAGACTTATCATTGCGGCAAACGCTGTTCATGGGGGCTGGTGCCGGCATTTTGTTGCCAGCTCTGTTGTTGGCATATTTTCAAATCACGACCAAGCTGGAAACCGAAATCAATCTGCGGGTGCGGGTTCCCATGCAGCAGTATGCGGACGTGCTTGCCAGTGGTGTAGCAGTAGCGATCTGGAACGTCGATCGCGCTGTTGCAACCGAATTGGTTGAAGCGGTCATGCGCAACCCGGACGTCATTAGCGTGACCGTTACCGACGAATACAAGGAGGTCTTTGTCCGCAAACAAAGTTCAAATCCAGCCAGCGACACAGTCTTGCGCGAAGAACGAACCGTGCTGTACAACGGCTCTCGGGTTGGTCAATTGGCTATAGAGTTGACAACAACACGCACCGAAAAAGACTTGCGCGACGATCTGCTAAAACTAGTAGCCTCTCTTTTCTCGCAGGTTGGCATTTCCTTTGCGCTGATATGGCTGCTTTTCGACCATCGCATCGTTCGCCCGTTGCGCGAACTCAAAGAAGGCGCACTGCGTTTGGCCAAGGGTAGTCTGGACCAACCACTGCATTGGCATCGCCGCGATGAGATCGGCAGTCTTGCAGGCGGTCTGGACATGATGCGTGCCAACCTGGCTGCACTGCTTTCGGAACGAGACCAAAAAAATGCAGCACTCGAGCAAGAACTTGCCGAACGGTTGCGAACAGAAAAGGCGTTAAGTCTCAGCCAGGACAAGTTTTCCGCCATATTTGATGCCTCGCCGGTGGCAATGACGGTTTCTAAGATGGGCGGTGACTTTGCGGTGCGCGACCTCAACGCCGCCTGGAGCAGCCTTTTTGGACGTGACAGGAAGACCATGCTGGGCACTAGCGGGGAAACCAACGGCCTGTGGAAAAGCCAGGCAGACCGGCGCGACGCGTTGACGTCCCTAGCTCAGACAGGGGCTATTTCACGCCGACCGGCGTGGTTTCATGGCGCATCGGGACAACCGGACGTATTGTGTGAAATTTCTGGCAAAGTGATAGCCTTGGGCGATGAACCGTTACTCATTTTGTCCTACGAAGACATCACCGCCAAACACCACTATGACGCAAATATTCTTGCTTTGAACGCGTCGCTAGAGGAACGGGTGTCGCAGCGCACCCAGGAACTCTCCAGCGCATTGGACCGGTTGACCGCTACACAAACTGAACTGATTCGTACAGAAAAAATGGCTGCACTGGGTTCGCTTGTGGCTGGGATTGCGCATGAACTGAATACACCCATTGGCAACAGCCTGACTGTTGCTAGCACCTTGCAAGATCAGACGAAAGCTTTCACGGACGCCATGGCTGGGGGCATTACCCGCAGTCGACTGGGCGAATATGTAGCCACCACGCAAGAAGGCGCAGGCATTCTGATGCGCAGTTTGCGCCATGCAGCCGACCTGGTATCAAGCTTCAAGCAAGTCGCTGTTGACCAGACCAGCGTGAACCGCCGCCGCTTCAACTTGCGCGAAACGGTGCAAGAAATACTGCTGACCCTCGGACCCGTAACACGCAAAACCAGTCACACGGTGGAATGCGACATTCCGGCTGATATCAGCTTGGAAAGCTATCCCGGTCCGCTGGGTCAAATTATTACCAACCTTATCAACAACGCCTTGGTGCATGCATTTGAGAGCCGTAAAAGCGGCCACATCCTGATTTCCGCCAACCATCAGGACGATGATGACCGCGTCACGCTGACCGTGCGCGACAACGGGGTTGGCATTCCGCCAATGCACCTGTCGCGTGTTTTTGATCCATTCTTTACAACCAAACTCGGCAAGGGTGGCAGCGGGCTCGGCCTGAGCATTGTCTTCAATCTGGTACAGGACGTCCTCGGAGGAACCATCACAGTGGAGAGCATCGATGGTCGAGGCGCTTGTTTCATACTGTCCATACCCGTGGCCGCGCCAACTTCACAGCCCAATCTTGGTGCATAAGCGATCAAACCGCCTGGCGCGCTGACTCCATGGCTTCCTGCGGTGTCTCATAAATGTGGGCTGCCAAGCCCCTGCTCTCCAGTGCGGCACCCAGCTTGAGCCGCATGAACGCGCTGGTGGTGTAACGAGAAACGTCAGTGTAGTGCTGGTCGCTCAGTGCTTTTACCATCGCGGAGTAAGCATCCACCACCGACTCGTCAATCTGGAAATTGTCGTAGTTGACCACCACCAGAATCTTCTTGCCAATGGGCATGCATAGCTGCTCAGCAGCATGGCGGATGTCTTCCACGTCTTTCAGACTCGTGACGTGCAAGCCCTGAAAGTTGTAGTACGCTGTACCCTGAGCCGCATCGTATTGCATCCGGTCGACCAAACTGATGGACAGCAAAGTGTCATTCAACTGCATGGGTTCGGGCAAGAAGATGCGTGCATCCATGGGCTGCGGATTGTTGATAATCGGTATGAAGTCCATCTGTCCAAGAATGTCCCGGTCAATATCAATTCCGGGTGCAACCTCGATCAACTCCAACCCTCCCGCCGACAATTTAAACACGCAGCGCTCAGTAACGTAGAGCACGTTTTGCCCAGTACTCGAGGCATAGGGGCCGCTGAAAGTGACTTGCTCAATTTTCTTGACAAACTTGCGTGCACGCCCTTCCTGCAGGATATTCACTTTCCCGCCTTCAACCTTGACCTTGAGTCCGCCTGCGGTAAACGTGCCAACAAACACGACCGTACGACTATTCTGTGTGATGTTGATAAAACCGCCGGCGCCAGCGAGTTTCGGGCCAAAACGGCTGACATTGATGCTGCCTGCCGAATCGCACTCGGCCAATCCCAGACACGCCAGGTCCAGCCCTCCGCCGTCATAAAAGTCAAACTGTTGGTTCATGTCGATAACAGCGTCCGGATTGGTTGCGGCACCAAAATTGACGCCTGAGGCCGGCATGCCACCGATAACTCCTGGCTCCGCTGTCAATGTCATGTACTTCAAGATTTTTTCTTCATTGGCAACAGCCGCAACGCCCTCTGGCATGCCGATTCCCAGATTGACGACGGAATTCGGCAGCAACTCGAACGCAGCACGTCGCGCAATGACCTTGCGCTCATCCAGCGCCATGGGTTCAATGGCGTCCAACGGGACACGTACCTCCGCAGAAAAAGCCGGGTTGTAAGCGCCATTGAGGTTTTGCGGATGATTTTCGGGCGAGGCTACAACGACGCAGTCCACCAAAATGCCTGGCACTTTGACGCGACGCGGATTGAGCGAGCCGCGCTCGGCAATGCGCTCAACCTGCGCAATCACAAAGCCGCCACTGTTTTTGGTCGCGGTAGCCACGGCCAGCACGTCCTGAGTCAATGTCTCACGCTCCATGGTGATGTTGCCTTCGGCGTCTGCACTGGTTCCGCGGATAAATGCCACCGAAATTGGCATAGCCTTGTAGTACAACAACTCCTTGCCACCGAGTTCGATGACACTGACTAGGTCTTCCGTTGTCTTAGAACCTATTTTCCCCCCCTCCAGACGCGGGTCAACAAAAGTCCCCAACCCTACCTTGGATGCCGTTCCCGGCAATCCACAGGCAATATCGCGGTACAGGTGCGAAATCACGCCCAGAGGCAGGTTGTAAGCCTCGACCTTGCCCGCTAACGCCAACTTGCCAATCTGTGGCACCAAACCATAGTGCCCACCAATGACCCGCTTAAGCATGCCTTCATGTGCGAGGTGATTGACGCCACCGGAGCCCCCGTCTCCTGGTCCGCCGCCGAACAACAGCGTCAAATTACGCGGTGTTGCCGTTTCCAGAAAGCGTTTCTCCAATGCCAGAATCAACTCGACCGGCACGCCGTTGCTACCAAAACCAGAGCAGCACAATGTATCTCCGTCTCGCAAGATGGCAATGGCCTCTGTGGCGGATACAACCTTCTTTCTCATAGGACCCCCAAGGTGAAATGGTGGCGCATCGCCACCTGATTTCATCCTAGCACCGGCATCGAGACCGCCGTTTGACCCTGGTCAAGGGTACTGGTCCTACGCTGAGCGGCAGTCCAAAGGAGGTACAGTGCAAGTTGGATTGAACAAGTGTGACGCCCGGGCGAACGAACCCGGGTATCGACCCAGGAGTAATGGTTTGAACTGGATTACCAATTTTTATCCTCTGCTGGCCGTGATTGCCGCGTATTTGGTGGGATCGCTGTCATTCGCTGTGATTGTGAGCCGCAGTATGGGTCTCAATGACCCACGCACCTACGGTAGCAAGAACCCCGGTGCGACCAATGTGCTGCGCTCAGGGAGCAAGGCCGCAGCAGTCGTCACCCTGCTACTCGACGCGTTCAAGGGCTGGCTACCTGTAATGTTGGTCAAATGGTTTGGCGAGCGCTATGGTCTTGGGGACGGGACCGTGGCCATGGTTGGTCTGGCAGCATTCACCGGGCATTTGTTCCCGGTTTTCTTTCGTTTTGAAGGCGGCAAGGGTGTCGCAACTGCTCTGGGTGTGCTGTTAGCCACCAGTTGGCTGTTGGGTCTGTCGACCGGCTTAACCTGGCTTGCAATCGCCTACTTTTTCAGATATTCATCGCTGGCGTCGATCGTCGCTTCCGTATTCGCGCCGGTCTACTATCTATTTGGCGGAGGTGTCGCATGGGCTCTGGACAAGAGTGTGGCCCTTACAACAACCATCATGGCCCTGCTACTGATCTGGCGACACTCCGAGAACATCTCGCGCTTGGTCAAGGGCACCGAATCGAAGCTGGGAAAAAAGAAGACTTAAGCATGCACCACAGGCAGCGTGAGCAATAACGGCGCTAGGTTTTTTGCCTCCCGTAGCCGCCCAACTGCAGGATGTGAAAGTGATTCAGTCGAGCGCGAACCGCGGACGCAGCCAACGCCGAACGTATGTGCGGGCTGCGTTCAGCGGTGTTATGTAACCGGGGCGCTGCAGTCAATTCACCGGTAGGCTTGCCAATGATCGCGACATAGGGAAAGTTGTGCTCGCTACTGCGCCGCAAAACTATGGCCAACTCATCGTTGTCGAGTCGCACATAAGTGCCGGGCGGGCACAAGCCCACCGAGCGCACCAGCGCGTGTCCAATTTCATCGGTTTTGGCCGACGTGTTTGCCATTACTGAACGCGCCGACTCCGTAGCGCTGCGCCCGGCACGCGACATGCGTGGGCTGATCATTGCGGCATACCGGTCGACCACTTTCAAGATACGGGTCAGGCGCGTAACCGGTGGCGCCATACGCAAGTCTGCCCGCTCAACTGCATCATCATGGTGATTGGAAACGATATCAAGCCATTGATCGTCCCCCACGCCCATATTGGCGAGCATCAGCGAGCCCTTAATTGCATGCGCGCGAATCAAATCCTGCTGGCCCGACGTAGGCTTCTCACTCTGCGTCGCCAATTCATCCTGCATCGCAGTCATTGCAATATTCATGGTCAGCGCAGCGTGGACCAGACTGTCGCGTTCGGGAACCGCAATTTTCAGCTCCGCCGCAATCAGGTGCGTGAGCACGCCGCAAACAAGGGCGTGCGAGGCGCTATAGCCCACGGGTGAATTGCTGGCGAGCTGGAACAACAAATACAAACCAACATCCGGGTCACGTTGCATCAAACCCTGCATCCATCGATCGTATTGAACCACCCGGTGCGCAAATTCCAGAGTATTGGCCGGACTCCCCAAAATAACGCCCAGTCCCGATTCCAGATCGGACCACAAGGCCAGCAGGTCTTCGTATTCAACTGCGCTCTGTATGCTCACGGCAGACTTCTACCCTGGTCAGAGAGGACAGTACGCTGGCTGTGACCTGCCCTGGTCAATCACGGAAATTATTGAAGCTCAGGGGTAAATCGGCAATGTCCTTGCGAATCAAGGCCATGGCAGCTTGCAGGTCGTCACGCTTGGCCCCAGTGACGCGCACCGCGTCGCCCTGTATGGCCGCCTGCACCTTGATCTTGCTGTCTTTAATCAAGCGCTGAATCTTCTTGGAAACTTCAGTCTCAATGCCATTGCGCACCTTGATCACGACCTTGACCTTGTCACCGCCCATCTTTTGGACATCCCCCATATCCAGAAATCGCACATCCACTTCCTGTTTGGTCAGCTTGTTGCGCAGCACATCCTCAATTTGGGTCAATTGAAACTCAGCATCGCCAATCAGTGTGATTTCCTTGTCCTTCAGGGCGATGCTGGCAGAAGTACCTTTGAAATCAAAGCGCGTGGCGATCTCCTTGGAGGTATTTTCCACTCCGTTTTTAACCTTCGTCAGGTCGGCTTCGCAAACAGTATCAAATGAAGGCATATTTATTGGTTCAATAATGGGGGCTCAACCCCTCGGACCGGGACTGCGCGCAATTGCAAAACATCGGGCCATGACCGAACTGGCCTGCGCCGGGCAAGTCCCGGTGCGACAATCCTGCCATGTTAGTCGAGAAAAACGTACCGCTCCAGCCCTTTAACACCTTCCACATCGTTGCCAAGGCCCATGCCCTTGTCCGCATCAGCAGCGAAGACGATGTGGTGAAGCTGCTGGCCGACCCGGAGTGGGGGCCACAAGCCAAGTTTGTGCTGGGTGGCGGCAGCAATGTCGTGTTCACAAGGGATGTCAAGCCCGTCGTGTTGAAGGTGGAGATCAAGGGTCGTCAACTGATCAACCAGACCGAAAAAAACTTCATTGTGGAGGCCGGTGCCGGCGAAAACTGGCACGAATTTGTCACCTGGACCCTGGATCAGGGCTGGCCGGGGCTGGAAAACATGGCGCTGATTCCTGGCACTGTGGGCGCCTCGCCCGTTCAAAACATCGGCGCCTATGGTGTGGAGTTGCAGGACCGATTTGAATCACTGGACGCAATGGATCTGCAAACCGGCAAGACCTTTAGCCTGAACGCGGCCCAATGTGCCTTTGGTTACCGTGATTCGGTGTTCAAACACGGTGGCTCCACCAGCGTTGGTCCGCACCCACTGCTGGGACTCAAGGATCGTGCACTGATCCTGCGTGTTCGCTTCGCTATCCCCAAGGCATGGAAACCCGTACTGGGCTATGCCGACATTGAAAGGAAAATGTCGGAAAGTCACTGCACGCAACCATCAGCGCGCCAGATTTATGACTGGGTGTGCGCCATTCGCAGTGCCAAGTTACCCAACCCCGCTGTCATTGGGAATGCTGGCAGCTTTTTCAAGAATCCAACCGTATCGGCAGAGCAGTGCGCCGACATCATTGCGCGTGATCCCAAAGTCGTGCACTACCACCTCTCGGATGGCTCCATCAAGTTAGCAGCGGGCTGGCTCATCGATTCCTGTGGCTGGAAGGGCAAATCCGTGGGGCAGGCGGGCGTGTTTGAACGCCAGGCACTGGTTCTGGTGAATCGTGGTGCGGGCTCGGATGGCAATGGCGCAACCGGCGGCGAGGTCATGACACTGGCCAAAGCCATCCAGACCAGCGTTTATGAGCGTTTTGGCATCCTGCTGGAACCTGAGCCGGTGGTTTTGTGACGCAGGACGCACCGCGGTGAAGTCTGGCGTTTTCTTTTGGATCGGCCGAACGACGGCGGCAACCGTGGTGGCGCTCGCAATGTGCTCCGCGTGGGCTGTGGACCCCGATGTTGCATTTCACATTCAGACCCGTAAATCCGAAGTGACACCGCATTGTGCAGCGGCGTTAAAACGCGCTGGCTCACTCACAACGCAACAGAGTTTGCGAAAAGCCCTGTGTTGGCTATACGGCATCGGCACACCCCCGCGTGAAGTTGAAGCACTGAACTTGCTGCGCAGTATTGCGCCCGATTCAGCGGCTGCCAAAATGGCGCTGGCCGATGCCTTGCAACAAGGTACGACCGAGCAACAAAAACAGGCTGTGGAGTGGTACACGAACTTGGCGGCATCAGGTGATGTGCGGGCCATTGCGCGCAAAGCACGTCTGCAGCAGCGTCTGGACGCCCAAAAGGCCGTTGAAGCCACCACCGTGGTGACCGACGCCGCTGATCCCTTTGCCGACCCATTCAGTGGCGACGACTCGCTTCCTCCCGGGTACCACTGCCACTTTTACGGTTTGGGCAAGAAAGTGTGCCACGGCATCGGCTTTGATTAACTGTGGCAAGCCCTTCCGCAGCGCAGGGCCTGGCCAGCAAGCGTACAGTGAAGCCATGAAAAAAGTCATCGTATTGGGCGGTACCGGTTTTGTTGGCCGTAGCGTGTGTGAAAAATTAGTAGGCCATGGCCACCGAGTCACGGTTGCTACCCGTGACAGCAGTCGTGCAAAGCCGCTGCTGCATTTGCACGGGCTTGCAGTGCGGGAATTTGATGTGCATGATGAGTCCGCCCTCACCGGCGAACTGCGAGGGTTCGACGCAGTCGTCAATTTGATTGCAATTTTGCATGGTGACCGTGCTGCGTTTGAGCATACACACGTCGCATTGCCGGGCAAAATCGCGCGCGCCTGCAGGCAAGCCGGCTCGGGGACCCTGGTGCATGTCAGTGCGCTGGGGGTCGACGGCATGAACCCCGGCGCCGCACCGTCAAACTATTTGCGCAGCAAAGGTTTTGGGGAACGGGCGCTGCGCACCGGCGTGGAGCAATCAGGGATTGCGTTGACCATGCTTCGGCCCAGCGTCATCTTTGGTGCGGGCGATAAGTTCCTCACGATGTTTGCACTGCTGCAAAAAATGCTGCCCGTCATGCCACTTGCCGGCGCTGAGGCACGGTTTCAGCCGGTGTGGGTAGAAGACGTTGCGTTGGCCGTGTTGCGAAGTTTGGATGCCAATCCTGGCGGCCCTGCGCCGCTCGAGTCCACGCGAATCATCGAAGCCTGCGGGCCGGATGTTTTTGCGCTCAGGGAACTGGTGCAACTATCCGCTCAACTCAGCGGTGTGCGTAAGGGGCGCGGCAGGCCGGTAGTGGGCTTACCGGATTGGGCTGCACGGATGCAGGCACAACTCATGGAATGGCTCCCCGGTGATCCACTGATGAGCCGTGACAACCTGGATTCGATGAAGGTCGACAACGTGGCAACGGGCAAGGTACCCGGCCTTGAATCGTTGGATATAAAACCAGCATCACTCAGACCCATTGCAGCCCAATACCTTCAACGCAAGCTCGCCACGACTTAGTTAGGGCCAAGACACGGCGTCACGGTTTGCGCTCAATAGTCGGCAGGCGATCCGCTGGCCATCAGCCGCCGCAGATCATCGGGCGCATCCTGCAGTTGCCAAAAAGCTGGCCATCGGACCGACTTCCATCAGGTTATTGCCGGTGGCCAGACCGATGACCCTGAGTTGACTATCCGCTGAAGACGTCGCCAAGTAATTGCCGGTGCCCGAGTAAAAACGGTAATAGTACGGCGCAAGGCTTGCTGAGGCCGCTCCCGCCGGCGCAAAGAACTGTGGGAAGGACTGCTCTGCCCAATTGAATACGCAATCGCTGGCCGCAATTGCCCCATGCTGCAGTACGCCACCACTGTCACTCATCTGACTGCAACCCGGCAACACTGACAGGCTGTTGGCTGACAACGTGACGCAAAAGGCAGTCGCAGGCGTCAGCCCGGTAATGATGTGATTGACCACTGGTGGCGTAAAGGCATAGGACAAGCTGGCGAACGGACGCCCCAGCGACACAGGGAAAAGCGCAACCGTGGTCCCCACCTGCGCGCCCAGCCAAGCCCCATCGGTACTCTCAATCAATGTGGGGGTGCCGACGACGGCTCCCTTATCGGCAGCTTGCAGGACTTGTAAGAACTGCACGTTGACCGGATTTCCTGGTGCGTCAACCCGCAAGCGCACCTTCATCGGCTCGTTGCCCGCTACCGTGTTTTCTACCTGCACTTCACTGGTATTGACTGCACTCAGTGTCGCGCCACGGGGCAATAAGCTGCTGATCAGCAGTTGCTGACCACCGGCTGTGGTAACGACCGCGTTGCTGCCATCCACCACAGCAGGGCTGGCTGACTGGAGCCACCAGCGCTTAAAGCGATTGGCGGTTTTCGTCTCGGCCCGGTCAAAAACAACCAGCGCATCGGGCTTGAGCCAGACGATGGAACGACTGGCATGCAAAACATCGGCCGCATTCTCGTTGCTGCTGTTGTAGAGCTTGGTTGCATCCCCGCTGACATAATTGAAGAGTTTGGCACTGCTGCGGGCTAGCAGCTGCGGATCACCGGCGGCGACCAAATTCCACTGCGCGCCACGCCGCCATAAGTCAATACGCCAGTCTGACGCATCGCGCTCAGGCTTATCGTTTTCAATGGCCAGCGTATTGCTGAATTCGGAACTGGCGATGCCCTCAGCGATATCTGCGTAGCCGGTTCGCTGCTTGGTCAGCCACTCACCCTTGCGATACCACTCAAAGTGGTTGCCGTTGGCATGCTGATGGTCGATCAGACTCCAACTCAGGCTGTAGTTGAACCAACTTGCGTCCGCATCCCAGCCTGTGCGCGCCAACAGCCGGTTCAGGCCCGGCGCAAAGTGCTCCAACGGCAGTTGGATACGCGGGTCACTGGCTGCTGCCATGGCCGGGTCATACAACATGAAATACAACAGGGCATGGCGAAACTCGTCGGTATTGGAAACGCGCCGCAACAGTTGGGCTGCGCCGCCAGGAGGCGTATGGGTTTGCGCCCAACGCACCGACTCCAGGCGCGCCAAATTACCAGAGGCACGATCGTAAATTCCCAAAACACCAAGGGCGCTGATCAAGTCGGTTGAGGCATAGGTTTGCGCATCACCATACCAAGCCGGTTCAAAGGCCACAACACCATCGCCGTTAGGGCGCATGGCGGGGCTCAGCGAGTGGTAATAACCTGTCAAAAAGTCATCCCAAAACGGATTGCCTTCGACCCGGCAGTGCGCGCCGCAGGTATCGGCACCCGCCGTGCGCAATGCCAGCAAAAACTGAATCGCATAGCTGGCCGTCTGCGGGCTGTACTCAAACCCTTCTGGCAAAAAGCCGCCCTGGCTGTCGGTGCGCGACAAGTGATCGAACAAATACAACCATGCCCCGGTTGCGTTGCCCAAATAGTTTCGCAGCTCATTGTTAGCATCGTCGGCCGCGTCAAGTGCCAACGCCATCATGCCCAAATTACGCATATGGCCGGTGAAATAGTTGTTGCCAGCCCAGCGCACCTGGGCGCGGTTGGCCAGCAAAGCGGGATCATTGACCATGCCTACCGGCTCCGGGTGGTGGTAGCCACGATCAAGAATCTCCTGCGACCAGCGCAAAAACACACCGCGAATCGCTTGCTTGTCCTGCGCTGACAAGCTGGGATAAATCCAGTCCACCACCAAAGGGAACGCCTCGCCGTGGTAGCGCGCACGGTTCGAGTCTTCAGTAAAAAAACGCGGGCTACGAAATGCCGGGTATCCGGTCGACTGGCTGCTGGCGCACACCACACTGGCTTCACTGGCAGGACCCAGCGCCGCAATGTGGACGATGTGCATCAGTAAGGTTCGCGCACGGCTAGCATAGTCAGCCCTAGCCGCGGCATCATTGTCGACCAGCGACATAAACGCAAACAGCTCGGCATACATCTCGGTTGGATACGACTCGTATTCGGTGCTACCGCAATCACGTGCTGGCACATCGCCACGATCCATCTCCTCTTTGGCCCGCTCCACCAAGGGCTTGAGCCCGCTTTCAAACAGCGGATTTGACGCATTGGCCCAACTGCGAAGCCGGGGCAAATCCGCACCCGTCAACCACAGGCGCGGATGGCTTTGCGCGTGCGCCGATGCTGCCGCACAAACCAGCCAAACCCATAACCACATAGCCTTCAGGTATTTTTGCATTGCAGTCAGTCTCCGTCCCATTTCTTGCACTATGCCATGGACCGGCAACTCCCTGGACAGACATGCGGTGTTTAAAAGGCATTTCCGCGCGTGCCTTGGAATCTGGCACGTCTGAAAACAATTGTGCCAAATTGGGCCTTAGCCCTCGTGGAATCTACTTCAGATGCTATCTTTATTGACGCGTCTTTGCGCTAATTTGCGCCATGGCCATGGCCATGGCCACGGCAGCGCATCCATCTGTACTGGCTTGAACATCACCCCAATACACTCTTCAACCATGCTGTCGACAACGCCCTCGAATAACCGTTCAACCCCACAAACGAGATAGTGCACCCGCACCACCGTGAAAAGATGAACGACTCAGGTTACTCGGACCCACTCAAGGGTGCGGCGGGCGTTTTCTGATTCGGGCGCCGCTTGAGCCAGTCGATGATGGTGGACAGGGGCAGAGGGCGTGACAGTAGGTAGCCCTGAATCAGGTCACAGCCTAGGCTGAAAATCAACTCGCGCTGCTGCTCGGTTTCTATGCCTTCGGCAATGGTCTTGAGCGAAAGTCCTTGTGCCAGACGAATCACAGACCGAACCACATGAATAGAGCGTTCGTCGAGCATGCCGTCAATCAGGCTCTTGTCGATCTTGAGGCTGTCCAGCGGAAGATGTTGCAGGTAGGTCAGCGAGCTATAGCCAGAACCAAAGTCGTCAATGGCCAGGCTGACGCCCAATTCTTTCAGCGCCAGCAATGCCTCGCGGCCCTTCTGGAGGTCTTCTATAACCGTGGACTCGGTTATTTCCAGGATCAGACGGTTGGGCCCGATCTGGTTCTCTTGAATCGTGTTCTTCAGGAAGGTGTGGAAGTTGCCACGCTTCAACTGGCGCACGGAGACGTTGACGCTGAGCTTCATGTCAGGGAAGCCGGCATGGGTCAGAAGATGCAGATCACGGCAGGCCTGCTCGACAATCCACTCGCCGACTTCAACAATTGCGCCGTTGCGCTCCAGAATCGGGATGAACTCGACCGGCGACACCAAGCCTAGCGTGGGATGGTGCCACCGGATCAAAGCCTCCATGGACACGACATATCCATCAGCCAGGGTGGCTTTGGGCTGGTAGAAGAGCTCGAACTGGCTCTTCTGCAACGCTGTCATCAACTCCAGGGTGAGCAAGTGCAGGCGTTCGGCGCGCTGGCGCATGGTTTCGTTGAACAGCACGTATCGGCCATGTAGGGCCTTGCATTCATGCATGGCGCTATCCGCACTCATCAGCAGGCGCTCGGAGTCATTGGCATCGTCGGGGAACAGCACCGCACCGACGTTGAGCGTGATCTCGACCTGCTCATCACCAAGCCTGAAAGGCTCTTTTACACAGTTGACAATCCGCTCGGCCACGATGATCAGGTCGTCCGCCGATCGCAGGTCTTCGCAGATGATGGTGAACTCATCGCCTCCCAGGCGTGACAGCATAAAGTTCAGCGGTGGGGAGGCGGTGCCAGGTTTGTGTGCCGCGTTGCCACGCTCACCTTCAAAAATACCATCCGTTTCGCGCAGGTGATCGTGCAAACGCTTCGCCATTTTTACCAGGATCAGGTCGCCGCCGTGGTGGCCATGCCGGTCGTTGATGGCATTGAGTCCGGCCACGTCGACAAAAAACAGCCCTAGCTTGCTATTGTTGCGCAGCGACCGCGCCATGCCATTTTCCAGGCGGTCAAAAAACAGACGGCGGTTTGGCAGGTCAGTCAACGAGTCGTAATGCGCCATCTTGATCAGCTCCCGGCGTGAGCCCCTTAGCAACCAGAAGCCCCAGCCCAGAAAGCTGGTCAACACCACCAGCAGCAACACCCGCCCGGCCACCGACAACTTCCGGGACACGCGAATCGAACCCACCAGCCGGTCCAGATCTGCCTC